>NZ_JAHLQH010000049.1 GCF_018918325.1 Clostridium sp. MSJ-8
AGAATAAGTTGTGATTATATTTTTCATAGCAAGAAAATTTTATCACAAAAAGAGGACTTTTGCTCATTTATATGAGTAAAAATCCTCTTTTTTTATTTAGGGGTTATTTCACAGCCCCTTTTTTTGCTATTTTGGAAATTATATAGAATTTTAAATACTTATGGTCTTTTTTGTGAAAATGTTGATGTATAGTTATGGATTTTTTTAGTATTATTATGTAGGTATGTTAATTGTTTTGAACTTTATTATAAATATATGCACATATATTTTATAGGTGCATAATAATATAGAGAGTGTACATATATAAAATGTCTATAGTAATTTTATTTAGACTTATGAATATATATATACTAAAAAAATAATATAGGAGGTTGCAAATTGGACAGCTTCAATATATACAAAGACATATCAGAGAGGACTCAAGGAGATATATACTTAGGTGTAGTAGGGCCTGTTAGAACAGGAAAATCAACATTTATTAAAAAATTTATGGACATAATGGTTATTCCTAAAATTGATAATGATTATAAAAAAGAAAGGGCTAAAGATGAATTGCCACAAAGTGGTTCTGGGAAAACTATTCATACAACAGAACCTAAATTTGTTCCAAATGAAGCAATTGAAATAAGTCTAGAAGATGAAGTGAACTTTAAAGTTAGGTTAGTAGATTGTGTGGGATATATTGTAAAAGGGGCGTTGGGATATCTTGAAGATGAAGAATCTAAGATGGTTCATACTCCATGGTTTGATTATGAGATCCCTTTTGAAGATGCAGCAGAGATAGGCACAACTAAAGTTATAAAAGATCATTCTACTATAGGATTAGTTGTTACTACAGATGGTAGCATTACAGGAATAAATAGAGAAGATTATGTTGAAGCAGAAGAAAGAGTAATAAATGAATTAAAAGAAATAAACAAACCATTTATAGTTATACTTAATACTAATAAACCTAATTCAGCAGAAACAAAGAAACTAAAAAAAGATATGGAAGAAAAGTATAATGTATATGTTCATATAATGGATGTATATAATATGAATGAGGAAGACATAGAAGAAGTTTTTAAACATGTACTTAAAGAATTTCCAGTTAAGGAGATAAATATAAATATGCCTGAATGGGTAGAAAAATTAGAACCTAGTCATTGGCTTAAAAAAGACTTTTTTAACATAATTAAAGAGATGAGTGACAACATATTCAAGATTAGGGATATAAAGAATGCAGTGGATATAGTATCACAAGATGAATATGTTGGGGAATGCTCTATATCACAAATGCATCTTGGCAGTGGAATAGGTAATTTAATGTTAAAACCTAAGGATGGGGTTTTTTATAATATACTAAGTGAAATATGTGATTTAGATGTGGAATCTGAAAATGACCTTTTACTTTTAATAAAGGATTTAAGTTATGCTAAAAAAGAATATGATAAAGTTAAAGATGCATTAGATGAGGTTATGGAAACTGGGTATGGATTAGTGGCACCTCAATTATCAGAAATGAAGTTTGAAGAACCTGAAATAGTTAAACAAGGAAATAAGTTTGGTGTTAAGTTAAAAGCTAGTGCACCTTCATTACATTTAATAAAGGCAGATGTAAAAACTGAAATAAGTCCAATTATGGGATCAGAAAAAGAATCTGAAGAGCTTGTTAAATCTATATTAGAACAATTTGATACTGATCCTGCTAGTTTGTGGCAGAGTAATATGTTTGGTAAATCTTTAGAAGTGTTGGTCAAAGAAGGATTACAAAATAAATTATATAAAATGCCTGAAGATGTTCAGATAAAGATACAAAAAACTCTTCAAAAGATAATAAATGAAGGTACTGGGGGACTAATTTGTATAATATTATAAGCTTCACAAATAGCGCAATTAAGATTTCATAACAAAAAAATTAAAGATGCCTAAATGCTATAAACTTACTAAAACTCAGATAATATAGCATTTTAAGAGGCGTCTTTATTTTGTATTCTTTAGAAAGTTGTATTTTAAATTTGTTTTTTTATTTTAATTATAAATTAGTGAAAAAAATTGTGTTATAAGTTATAATTGTTTTGCAAAAAATATATATATCATAAACAAAGGATAAGGTAGATAAAATGAAAAAAGTAGCAATAATATTTAATGGCGGAACGATATCTATGAAAATAGATAAAAAATTAAATGCAGCAATTCCTTCATTAACCAATGAAGAAATAATGAGTATGGTAACAGGAATTGAAGAATATGGGATAATAGAAAATTATAATTTTTCAAAATTACCATCACCACATATGACTATAGAGATGATGCTAGAATTGTCTAAGTTTACACAGAGCATTGTAGATAGAAGAGACATAGATGCTGTAGTTATTACACATGGAACAGACACTTTAGAAGAAACAGCTTATTTTTTAGATTTAACTATTTCTACAAAGAAACCTATAATAGTTACAGGAGCTATGAAAAGTAGTTCGGAACTTGGGTATGATGGACCTTTTAATTTAGCTAATTCAATATGTACAGCTATATCTGATGAGGCTGTTGATAGAGGTGTTTTAGTTTGTTTTAATGGAACTCTTCATAGCGCAAGAGAAGTTACAAAAGTTAATTCTATGGCTTTAGATGCTTTTCACACACCTAGTTTTGGGCCTATAGGGATAGTTGATAATAATAAAGTATTGTTTTATAGAGAAAGCCAAAAGTCTCATGTGTTATCAATAGATAATGTAGATGCTATAGTACCTCTTATTAAATGTACTGCTGGTATGGAGTCTTCTTATATAGAATATCTTCTTAAAGAAAATAATATAGATGGTATTATTATAGAAGGATTAGGAAGAGGTAATGTTCCACCTAATATGCTTGATTCTATAAGTAGTTGTTTGAAAAATAACATCCCTGTGGTTCTAGTTTCAAGGTGTTATGAAGGAAGGGTACATGAGAGTTATGGTTATGAAGGTGGAGGAAAACAACTTCGAGAAATGGGAGTGATATTTGGTGATAATATGCAAGGTCAGAAAGCAAGAATAAAATTATTAGTTGCACTTAGCTATAATAAAGATACAAAATTCATAAAAGAGTATATGGAGGAAAAGTTTTACTGATTAAACTTGGTTGACAAAATATGAAGGTAAAAATATAATTATAAAGTAATTAGATTATAAAAGTATAATTTAATTATAATTATTATAATAAAACTCTGAAAAGGGGGAGCAAAATGTCAAAAGAAAATACAAAAAGTAATCATTTTTTTGAAATATTTTCGAACAAAGAAGTAGATTACAAAAAAGAAGTTATGGCTGGAATTACAACATTTTTGACTATGGCATACATAATAGCTATTAATCCTAGTATTTTAAGTGCAACAGGGATGCCATCAGGAGCACTAGTAACAGCAACATGTTTAGCAGCAGCTTTTGCCACAATACTTATGGGTGTATTTGCAAACTTACCTTTTGCATTGGCATCAGGTATGGGACTTAATGCATATTTTGCATACACAGTTGTTATACAGAAAGAAATATCATGGAAGGTAGCTTTAGCAGCTGTCTTTGTGGAAGGTATTATATTTATACTTTTATCTTTATTCAAGGTTAGAGAAGCAGTAGTTAATTCTATTCCTATGAATATGAAATATGCAGTAACAGCAGGTATTGGTTTATTTATTGCTTTTATAGGATTACAAGGTGCTAAGATCGTAGTTAAAGAAGATAGTACATTAGTTACTCTAGGTAGCTTTACTTCAGCAACATTTATAATTGCGCTAATAGGTATAATTATTATTGCTGTATTAGATAAGAAAAATGTAAAGGGAGCAATATTAATAGGAATATTAGTATCAACAATAATTGCATGGGGATTTGCTTTAGTTGATAAGGAAGCTGCAACAGCAGCAGGAATATCACTTCCAAAAGGAATATTTAAATTTGAAAGTATTGCACCAATAGCAGGAGAGTTAGATTTTGGATATGTAAAAAATAACATAGGTGAATTTATTGTTATTGTATTTACATTTTTATTTGTTGATTTCTTTGATACAGTAGGAACTTTAGTAGGAGTTTGTTCAAAAGCAAATATGTTAGATGAAGAAGGAAAGGTTCCGAATGCAGGAAAAGCACTATTAGTAGATGCTGTAGGAACTACAGTAGGTGCATGTTTAGGAGTATCAACAACTACTACATATGTTGAGAGCTCTACAGGAGTAATAGCTGGAGGAAGAACTGGATGGACAGCAATTACTTGCGGTGTTTTATTCTTACTTGCAATGTTCTTCTCGCCAATATTTGTAGCTATTCCATCATGTGCTACAGCACCAGCTTTAATTTATGTTGGTTACCTTATGTTAAGTGCAGCAAAAAATATAGATTTTTCAGATATATCAGAGGGACTTCCTGCATTTATTACAATAGCTATGATGCCACTTGCATACAGTATAGGTGATGGATTAACTTTTGGAATAATATCGTACGTTGTAATTAACTTATTAGTTAATTTATTTAGTAAAAAAGACGAGAGAAAGAAGATATCACCAGTTATGATAATATTAGCTGTAATCTTCTTGATAAAACTTATTTTATTGTAATATAAAATAACATATAAGAATACCAATTGCTAACTTTAAAATAGTAATTGGTATTCTTCTTTTTTATTCTTTAGAAAAGGAGAGTTAAATTATTATTATTAAATGTTAACATTTTGTGAACAAAATATTGACCTGTAAAATTTATTGATATAATATAATTTCTATAAAGAAGAATAACAATATGAAGTGGAAGTGATGTTATTATGGTTAGAAGCATGACTAGCTTCGGTAGATATCAAAGCGAAGAAGGAAATAAGTATTTATTTTCAGTTGAAATGAAGAGTGTTAATAATAGATATTTAGATATTAATATAAGACTTCCAAAGTTTATGATATCATTAGAAGAACCAATTAGAAAGATAGTAAATGAAAAGATAAAAAGAGGCAAGGTAGACATTTTTGTTAATTATAAGACTTATGAAGGATCAAATAGTGTCCCTACATTAGATTTAGAATTAGCTAAGAAGTATTATAAATGCTTTGAACAGTTAAGTGAAGGTCTTGGAATTGAAAATGATATTACGGTTTCTAAAATAGCAAAATATCCAGAAATAATTAATCTTGAGGTTGAAGAGGATAATCTAGATGAGATACTTGATGAAATAAATCCTTTGATTAATAAGTCATTAGATATGATGCTAGAAATGCGAGAAAGAGAAGGAGAAAAACTAAAAGAAGACATATTGCTAAAACTATATGTTATAGAAAAAGCAGTTAAGGAAATAGAGGTTTTAGCTGAAGATGTTCCTAAGAGATATAGAGATAAACTTTTAGATAGAATAAAAGAACTTACAACAGGAATAACTGTAGATGAAGAAAGGGTAGCTACAGAAGTTGCAATTATAGCAGATAAGGTGGCAGTAGATGAGGAGATAACTAGGTTATACAGCCATATTAGCCAAATGAGAAAAACTTTAGATTTAGATGAGCCTATAGGAAGAAAGCTGGATTTTATAATTCAGGAAATGAATAGAGAAACTAATACAATAGGGTCAAAATGCAATGATATAAACATGACAAATACTGTCATTAATATAAAAAATATAATTGAAAAAATAAGAGAACAAGTACAGAACATTGAGTAACCAGGAGGAATTATAATGGGGATAAAGTTAATAAACATTGGCTTTGGAAACATAGTATCAGCAAATAGGTTAGTGGCGATTGTTAGCCCTGAATCTGCACCTATAAAAAGAATAATTCAAGAAGCAAGAGAAAGAGGTATGTTAATAGATGCAACATACGGTAGAAGAACAAGAGCAGTTGTAATAACAGATTCAGATCACATTATTTTATCTGCAGTTCAACCAGAGACAATTGCACATAGATTAGATAATAGAGACTGTGTAGAGGAAGAAGAGGTAGAAGAATAATGAGTAAAAAAGGTATATTAATAGTTATATCAGGTCCTTCTGGAGCAGGAAAAGGAACTATATGTAAAGAACTTTTAGAGAAAAATAATGATTTATATTTATCTGTTTCTGCCACAACAAGAGATCCTAGACAAGGTGAAGTAGAAGGAGTGAACTATTATTTCATGTCTAAGGATGATTTTAAAAGCAAAATAGATGAAGGTGACTTCCTAGAATGGGCAGAGGTGTATGGCAATTATTATGGTACACCTAAATCAAGAGTGACTGAGATGCTAGAGGAAGGAAAAAATGTTATACTAGAGATAGATATACAAGGTGCATTAAAGGTTAAAGAAAATTGTGAAGATGGCGTATTTATATTTATTCTTCCTCCATCTATGGAAGAATTAAAACAAAGAATCATTAAACGTGGTAGTGAGACACCTGAATCATTATTAAAAAGATTTAATTCTGCATATCAAGAAATTAATTACATATCAAAATATAATTATGGTGTAATTAATGATGAAGTTCATAAAGCAGTAAAGAAAATAGAAAATATTTTATCAGCAGAAAAATGCAGGGTAGATAGATTAGATATTAATTTAAAATAATTATTTTTAGGAGGTAACAAATTATGAAAGCAAAAAATACAATGATAAACCCATCAGTAATTGATTTATTAGAAAAGGTAGAAGATAGATATTCTTTAGTTATAATTACTTCAAAGAGAGCTAGAGATATTATTGGAGGCAAAAAAGCATTAGTTGAAGTTGAATCAAATAAACCCCTTACAATTGCAATTAATGAAGTAAATGATGGATTAGTTACATTTAATAGACCAGAAGATGAAGAATAATATGCAAGATAAATGTGTTGTTTTAGGGGTTACAGGAGGAATAGCTGTATATAAAGCATTAGATATAGCTAGTGGACTTAGAAAGAAAAATGTTTCTGTTAATGTGATAATGACTAAATCAGCTACAGAATTTGTATCGCCATTAACATTTCAGTCTATAAGTCAAAATATGGTCACTGTAGATATGTTTGCAGAACCTAAAGCATGGGAGATTCAACATATAAGTTTAGCACAAAAAGCAGATGTTTTTTTGGTGGCTCCAGCAACAGCAAACATAATAGGAAAAGTAGCAAATGGAATTGCAGATGATATGTTAAGTACCACAATTATGGCTACTAAGGCAAAAGTTATTTTTGCACCTGCAATGAACACAAATATGTATGAAAATCCTATAGTTCAAGAGAATATAGAAAAGTTAAAAAGACTAGGCTATAAATTTATAGAACCAGATAGTGGAAGATTGGCTTGTGGAGATGTTGGCAAAGGAAAATTACCAAAACCCGAGATAATAGTTGAAAAAGTTATGACAGAATTATATCCCACTAAAGACCTAGTAGGAAAAAATATTATAGTTACAGCTGGACCAACTAGGGCTAATATTGATCCGGTTAGATTTATAAGCAATAATTCGTCGGGGAAGATGGGATATGAAATAGCTAAAGAAGCTAGAGATAGAGGAGCTAATGTCACATTGATATCAGGGAAAACATCTCTTGATAAACCATATGGAATAGAGGTCGTAGACGTTATAACTAATGAAGATATGTATTTGGCCATAAAAGACAGATATGATGATGCAGATATAGTTATTAAGGCAGCTGCCGTTGCAGATTACAAAGCAAAAGAATATAGTGATCAAAAGATAAAAAAAGGTGATGGAGACTTAGTTATTACAATGGAAAGAGATAGAGATATCTTGAAAACTCTTGGAGATAATAAGAAGTCACAAATTTTAGTGGGTTTTGCAGCAGAAAGTGAAAATGTTCTTGAAAATGCTCAAAAGAAATTACATAAAAAGAATTTAGACTTAATTGTTGCAAATGACATTTCACAAGAAGAGACAGGTTTTCAATCTGATGATAATAAAGTAGTTATCTTACTGAAAAATGGAGATGCTATTCATTTAGATAAGATGTCTAAAAGAGAAGTTGCAAAAAACATTTTTGATTGCATAATGGAAAAGCGCTAGAAGCGCTTTTTCTTTTAACTCTTTAGAAAATTATATTTATATATAGTATTTCAGTAATTTAAGTTTAAATTTATTGTGAGAGAGGTGAGTAGTATAGAATTATTTGCAGAAATTATTGTTAATAGTGAAGCATATGCTATAGATAAACCTTTTACATATAGAGTTAAGGAAGAGTTTAAGGGCAAAATTCAAGTAGGACATAGGGTGTTAATACCTTTTGGAATAGGTAATAAATTTATAGAAGGCTTTGTAATAGGGTTAAAGTGTGAACTAGATGAGGAATTTAAAAGAATTAAGAGTATTAAAAGCATTCTAGATGAAGAACCAATATTGTCTAGAGATGACTTAAAGGTTATAGATTTTTTGAGAGAAAATTATCTATGTAAATATATTGATGCAATAAGAACTATAATACCAGTTGGGCTGCTTGCAGGATTAAAGGATAAAGTAAAAAAAGTTTTATGCTTTAAACGAGAACTAGATGGTAAATTAGCTGAAAAGGAAAATTATATTAATTTAATAAAATTAATAAGAGATTATAATTGTGAATATACAAAATCTGAAGTTATTGCAAAAGGCTATTCCGTATATTCTATAAACAAACTTATATCTGAAGGGTACATAATGGTTAAAGAAAAGGTTGTATATAGATATAATGATAGAAGTTATATAGATGAAAAAAGAAATACACTTAATATAGAACAAAAAAATGCAATTAAAACTATAAAAAATACTGATAAAAGAGGAATTCTGTTAAAAGGAATTACAGGATCAGGAAAAACAGAAGTATATATGAATTTGGTGGAAGATATGATTAAGTCTGGTAAGTCTGCAATTATGCTTGTGCCAGAAATTTCACTTACACCACAGATGATAGAAAGGTTTAAAGGAAGATTTGGAAGGCAAGTATCCTTATATCATAGTAGATTGTCTGCAGGTGAGCGATTTGATGAATGGTATAGAATAAAAAGAGGAGAAGTAAAACTTGTAGTTGGAGCAAGAAGTGCAATATTCTTACCATTTGACAATCTTGGACTTATAATAGTAGATGAAGAACATGAAAATTCTTATAAGTCAGATAACAATCCTAAATATGATACAAGAGAAGTTGCAAAATTTCTTAGTGAAATAAAAAATTGTAAGTATATTTTAGGATCGGCAACGCCTTCAATAGAAACATATTATAGAGCAACAACTAAAAGAGAATTAGAACTAGTTCAAATCAATAATAGAGTGAAAAATAATCCTCTTCCAGAAATGCATATTGTAGATATGAGAAGAGAACTTCAAGATAGAAATATGTCTGTATTAAGTAGAAAGCTTCAAGAAGAAATTAAAAAGGCTTTAGAGAATAAAGAACAAGTCATATTATTTTTAAATAGAAGAGGTTATTCAACATTTGTGTCATGTAGAAGTTGTGGATATGTATTTAAGTGCCCTGAATGCGATATAGCAATGACATATCATAGAAATGGGTATCTAATATGCCATTATTGTGGTAGGGCTATAAAGGAAACTAAAATATGTCCTAAATGTAAAAGTAAATATGTTAAATTCTTTGGAACAGGTACAGAAAAAGTTGAAAACGAAGTGAAAAAAATATTTAAAGATGCAAGAGTAATGAGAATGGATATTGATACAACAAGACAAAAAAATTCTCATGAACAGATATATAATTCTTTCAAAAATGGTGATGCGGATATACTTATAGGAACTCAGATGGTTACAAAAGGATTAGATTTTAAAAATGTAACACTAGTTGGAATATTAGCAGCTGATATATCGCTTAATATACCTGATTATAGAGCAAATGAGAGGACATTTCAGATAGTAACACAAGTGGCAGGAAGAGCAGGTAGAGGTGATAAAAGAGGAAAGGTTATAATACAAAGCTATACACCTGGAAATGCTATTTTAAAATATGCTATGGAAAATAATTATAAAGAATTGTATAATGAAGAAATAAGAATAAGAAAGATAATGAACTATCCACCATTTTGCAATATTATGCTTATAAATATGCAGTCGAAGGATGAAGAAAAACTTAGAAAATTTATAACATATAGTGCAGAAGAAATTAAAAATCTATTAAAGGGATATTCGTTTGAGATTCTTGGACCATCACCGTGTATTATTACAAGGATAAAAGAATATTATAGATGGCAAGTAATAATAAAAGGGGAACTTAATAAAAAAATAAAATTAGATATAAAAGAATTACTTTATGAATTGTATAAGAATGTATATAATGAAATAAGAATAAATATAGACATTAACCCTAATAATATGTCTTAATTTAGGAGGAGATAAAAGATGGCATTAAGAAATATAAGACTAGAAGGAGACGAAGTACTTAGAAAGAAGTGTAAAAAGGTATCTGAAATTGATGAGAGATTAAAAGTATTAATTAAAGATATGCTTGACACTATGTATGATGCAGATGGAGTTGGTCTTGCTGCACCTCAAGTTGGAATATTAAAAAGATTATTTGTAATAGATGTATATGATGGATATGGTCCTAGAGTGTTTATTAATCCAGAAATATTAGAAACAAGTGGATCACAAGTAGGAGAAGAAGGATGTCTTAGCCTTCCAGGTCGTTCAGAAGAAGTAGAAAGACCTAATTATGTAAAAGTAAAGGCAACTAATGAAAAAGGTGAAGAATTTGTTTTAGAAGCAGAAGAATTACTTGCAAGAGCAGTTTGCCATGAAAATGATCATTTAGATGGTAAGTTATATATAGATTATGTAAAATAGGAGGTTCAAAGGATGAATATTGTCTTCATGGGAACACCAGATTTTGCAGTACCTTCCTTAGAAGCGTTAATAAAACATCATAATGTAAAGGCTGTTTTTACACAACCAGATAGACCTAAGGGAAGAGGGAAAAAATTGGCTTTTTCTGATGTTAAAGAGATAGCGGTTAAATATGATATTCCAGTATATCAACCAGAAAAATTAAAAGAAGAACATGAAATGATTGATATGCTAAAAAATATGGATATAGATTTCATTATAGTAGTTGCTTTTGGTCAATTATTAACAAAAGAAGTATTAGATATTCCAAAGTATGGTTGTATAAATCTACATGGATCATTACTTCCTATGTATAGAGGGGCAGCTCCTATACAATGGTCAGTAATAAATGGTGAAAAAGAATCAGGAAATACAACGATGCTTATGAATGAAGGCTTAGATACTGGTGATATGCTTCTTACTCAAAAGGTGAACATCACAGAGGAAATGACTTCAGGAGAGTTGTATGATATTTTAAAGACAGAAGGAAGTAAGCTTTTATTAGAAACAATTGATAAGATGTCTAAAGGAGAAATAACTCCTATTAAACAAGAAGGAGAAACTTGTTATGCTAAGATGCTAGATAAGAAGCTTGCAGTTATAGATTGGAATAATTCAGCAGAGAACATTCACAATCTAATAAGAGGATTAAATCCATGGCCTATAGCATTTACTACATATGAAGGCCAGAAGATGAAAATATTTAAATCAAAAGTTTTAGATGATAAAAAATACAAAGAAGTGGGTAAAATAATAAAAGTATCTAAAGATGGAATTGAAGTATCTACAGGAGAAGGTACATTGCTTGTAGAAAAAATACAATTTCCAAATGGCAAGCCATTAGAAGTGAAACAATATATAAATGGACATTCAATAGAAGAAGGAACAATATTAATATAATCTTTGTGAGGTGATTTATATGCCGTATTATGGATTTTATGATTGGACTATTTTGATTTTATTACCAGCTATGATTTTGAGTTTGATTGCTCAATTATCTGTATCAGGTGCATTTAATAAGTATAGAAAAGTATATAATAGAAATGGATATACAGGAGAACAAGTAGCAAGAATGTTGCTTGATGATGCAGGTTTATATGATATTCCAATAGAAGTTGTTAATAAAAAATTAGGAGATCATTATGATCCCTCTAGAAGAATTCTTAGATTATCTAGAGAAGTTTATTATGAAAAGACAATAGCAGCAGCAGGAGTGGCAGCTCATGAAGTAGGGCATGCAATTCAACATTCTAAGGGATATGTACCACTTACTATACGTAGTGCAATAGTGCCAGCTGTAAATATAAGTAGTAGTTTATCGTGGATAATTTTTGTGGCTGGATTAATTTTATCTATACAACCATTAGTAAATGTAGGTATAATATTATTTGTAGCAGTAGTAATATTTCAAATAGTAACATTACCTGTTGAATTTAATGCTTCAGGAAGAGCATTAAAGATTTTAGGCAATAAAGGTATTTTGTATGATGATGAACTAAAAGGAACTAAAAAAGTATTAGGTGCAGCTGCACTTACTTATGTAGCAGCAGCAATAACATCTATATTACAATTACTTAGATTAATTGCAATAAGTAAAAGAAATGATTAACGAGGTAGTAGTGTATGAATAGTAGAGAAATAGCAATAAGTGTATTAGAAAAAGTATTAGAAAATGGGGCGTATTCAAATATAGCCTTATCAAATGAACTTAATAAGTCAGACTTAGATGACAAAGATAAAGCATTATGTACTGAATTAGTATATGGAACATTAAGAAGATTAAAATCATTAGATATGATTATTTTAAGTTTTGTAAGAGATATAAAACAAATGAATCCTAAGACTCTTAATATATTAAGAGTAGCAATTTATCAGATGCAATATTTAGATAGAGTTCCTAGCTATGCAGCATGCAACGAAGCTGTAGAACTAGCCAAAACAGTAAGTGAAGATGATGCAAAACTAGTTAATGGAATTCTAAGAAATTATTCGCAAAAAGAAGGAAATGTAGAAGTTAATTTTAGAAATAAAATTGATGAAATGGCTTATGAATTTTCTTTTGATACATGGATGATTAGAATGTTTATAAAGCAATATGGAGAACCTGAAACATTAAGAATATTACATGGTCTTAATTCAACTCCAAAAGTAACTGTTAGAGTTAATAATTTAAAGATTGATTATGATGATGCATATAATGAATTAGAAGAATTAGGATACGATATAGAAGAAGGATCTATGTGTCCTGAAGCTATTTGTATTAACAATGGTAAAGCAATAGATAAAAATCCATTATTTACAGAAGGTAAAATAACAGTGCAAGACGAAAGTGCAATGCTTGTTGCACCATTATTAGAAATTGAAGATAGTCTTACTGTTATGGATTTATGTAGTGCTCCTGGTGGAAAAACTACTCATATTTCAGAGCTTTTAGATAATACAGGAGAAGTTTTAGCTTTTGATATACATGAACAAAAACTAAAATTAATAAATGATAACCTTGAAAGACTAGGAATTACTAATGTTAAGTTAAAAGAAATGGATGCAACAAAGCTTAATTCTGATTATATTTCTGTAGCAGATAGAGTTTTAATCGATGTTCCATGTTCAGGAATAGGAATAGTTCGAAAGAAACCAGAGATAAAGTGGACTAAATCAAGAAAAGAACTTAATGAAATAACAGAAGTTCAAAGACAAATAATGGATAATGCTTGGGAATATCTTAAAAAGGGTGGAGTAATGGTATATTCTACATGTACATTAAATAAAGCTGAAAATGAAGAAAACATTAGCTGGTTTGTAAATAAACATAAAGATGCATCTATTGAAAAGGTGTATCTAGGTAAAGGCGATAACCTAAGATATGACAAGTTAGGAACAGTAACTATATTACCAAATGAGTATATGGATGGATTCTTTATAGCTAAAATCAAAAAGAATTAGGAGATATAATGAAGAACATTTTAGATTTTACAATAGATGAATTGACAGCATGGATGGTAGAAAATAAAGAGAGCAAGTTTAGAAGTAAACAAGTGCTCTCTTGGATTTACAAAGAAGTTTGGGATTTTAATAATATGAAAAATATCCCTAAGAATTTACAACAGAAGTTGCAAGAGAATTTCTATATAGGTATACCTGATGTAATAGAGCAATATGTATCAGAAATAGATGGTACGAGAAAATTATTGTTAAAGTTTAATGATAACAATATTATTGAAACAGTTATTATGAAGTATAAGCATGGAAACTCTATATGTGTATCCACACAAGTAGGATGCAGGATGGGATGTAAATTTTGCGCGTCTACAGTAGAAGGCAGAGTGAGAGATTTAACTGCTGGAGAAATATTATCGCAAATTATGGTGGCACAAAAACTTATAGGAGATAGAATTTCTAATATTGTTCTTATGGGAAGTGGAGAACCATTAGATAATTATGATAACGTAATTAAATTTTTAGATCTGGTTAATGCTGATTATGGACTTAATATAGGTCAGAGACATATTACTTTATCTACATGTGGAATTGTTCCAAAGATTTATGATTTAAGTGATAGAGGATATAACATTACCTTAGCAATTTCGTTACATGCTACTTCAGATGAGAAGAGAAAAACTATAATGCCAATTGCAAATAAATATTCTATTTTAGAAATTCTAGGAGCATGTAGATATTACATAGAAAAAACTAAAAGAAGAATAACATTTGAATATTCTCTTGTAAAAGATGTAAATGACGGGGTTGAAGATGCAAAGGCATTAGGCAAACTATTAAAGGGACTTTTATGTCATGTTAACTTGATACCAGTAAATGAAGTGAGAGAGAATTCATTTAAAAGGTCTTCTAATAAGACTATAATGGAATTCGAAAATACACTAAAGAAATTAGGAATTGAAGTTACGGTGAGGAGAGAAATGGGATCTGATATAAATGCAGCTTGTGGTCAGCTTAGAAGAAGTTATATTGGAAACCAAAAAAAAGCTTAAGAACCCATTAAAGTTATGCAAAAAGGGGGTAAGATTATGGTTAGTGTATTAACTGATAAAGGAAATAGAAGAAGTTTAAATGAAGACTATTTTAGTTATATAGAAGAAGAAGATTACAGTATATATGTAGTAGCTGATGGTATGGGTGGACATAACGCAGGTGAAGTAGCTAGTAAAATGGCTGCAGAAGGTGTAGTGGAATATATAAAGGCAAATATAACTAAAATTAATGATAAAGACATATTGACAAAATCAATTGAGAAAGTTAATGATGATATTTATGAATATTCAATGCAAGATCAAAAGTATAGTGGAATGGGTACAACAATAACTGCAGCATTAGTAACTAAACAGAAAATTATAATTGCAAATGTTGGAGATAGTTCTTCTTTTGGGGTAAAGGAAGATAAACTTATTAAACTTACAAAGGATCATTCGCTAGTTCAAGAATTAGTGGATTTAGGAACAATTACAGAAGAACAGGCAGCAAAACATCCTAAAAAGAATATAATAACTAGAGCTGTTGGAATAAATTCAAAAGTAAATGTAGATATTTTTTATATAGAAAAAAATGAATATGACATGTTCTTACTTTGTTCAGATGGATTAACAAATGAAGTTCCTAAGGAAGATATTATAGATATATTATGTCTGAAGTGTGATTTAGATGAAAAAAGTAAACAGCTTGTAGAGTTAGCCAAAAAAAATGGGGGAAGAGATAATATCACAGTTTTGTTGTTTGGAGGAGAGAAATAGATGATAGGTCAAGTGTTAGGAAATAGATATGAGCTACTTGAAAAAATAGGTGAAGGCGGAATGTCTGTTGTATATAAGGCAAGATGCAATAAGCTTAATAGATTAGTGGCTGTTAAAGTACTAAAAAGTGAATTCTGTGACAATGAAGAGATTGTAAAAAAGTTTAAAATAGAAGCAACAGCCATTGCAACTTTATCGGATACTAATATAGTTAATGTATTAGATGTTGGAACTCAAGATAATGTTAATTATATAGTAATGGAATATGTAAGAGGAAAGACATTAAAGGAAATAATAACTGAAGAAGGGCCTTTAGGATATGAAGATGCAATAAATAAAGCACTTCAAATAGCTAAGGCATTAAAATGTGCACATGATAATGGGATTATTCATAGAGATGTAAAACCTCAGAATATATTAGTATCAGAAAATGGTTTGGTGAAGGTTACTGATTTTGGAATAGCTAAGTCAGCTACATCTAGCACATTGACTAGTACTACAACAGTTATGGGCTCTGCACATTATTTTTCACCAGAGCAAGCTAAAGGTGAAGTCGTAGATATAAGAACAGATTTATATTCATTAGGAGTTGTAATGTATGAAATGGTAACAGGAAAGGTACCATTTGATGCTGATTCACCAGTAGCTATTGCGTTAAAGCATATACAAGAACAACCTAGTGCACCTAAAGCAGTTAATTCTAAGGTGCCAACAAGCTTAAATGATTTAATTTTAAAACTTATGTCAAAGGAACCTAAGGATAGATATCAAACAGCTGATGATGTACTTATTGATTTGCAAAAGATAAAAAATGATCCTAATGTTGTTATTGGAGATAGTAAAGAATTAAATGATTTAGAAAGCACAAAAACTATTGTTATGGATGCAGCAACCGTTGCAAATATAAAAAAAGGTATTCAAGAAAGTAATTATGACGAATATGATGATGAATATTATGATGATGAATATGATGATGATGACGATGAATATGACGACGATGAATATTATGATGATGACGAATATAATGAGGTAAAGAAAAAGAAAAAGAGAAATTTAATAATAGGTATATCATGTGGAGTGGTTGTATTAATTCTTGCATTTATAGGAGTATTTATTGCGTTTGGTGGGTCTAATGGCTCTGATTCAACAAAGGTAAAAGTTCCTGAGTTGAAGGGATTAACAATAGAACAAGCTGAAGTAGCACTTGAAAGAAAAGGTTTGAAACTTGTAAAAGCAGGTACGGAAAAGAGTAGTGAAGAAAAAGGAACAGTAATAGGTGTTAATCCTAAAGAAGGTACAGAAGTAAAAAAGGGATCTGAAGTAAGAGTTATTGTAAGTTCTGGCTCAGAAGATTTAGAAATGCCAAACTTTGTTGATTCAGAACTTGATACTGTTAAAACTTTCTTCAGTAAAAATAATATAGACAATGTTTCATATGTTGAGGTATATAGTGATAGTATAGTATCTGGAAAGGTAGTAAAGACTGATCCTAAAGCTAAAACTAAGATAGATAAAGATACTTCTGTAACTGTATATGTTAGTATGGGATCAGAAACATCAGCAGTTGAATATGTTACAGTTTCAGATGTTAGAGGATTAACATCAGGTGCAGCACAAGAGAAGTTAAGTGCACAAGGATTATATGTATCAATACAAACAACAATAGTTACTGATCAATCATTAGATGGAATTGTAACAAGTGTAACTAATGTTGGTAAGAAAGTTGAAGTTGGAAGTACAGTAAGTATAACTGTAGGTAAATATAATAGTCCAACAGAAACAACAAAACCAACAAAACCAGTAGAAAGCACAACACCAACAGAAACACCAACAACACCAACAGAAACACCAACAACACCAACGGAAACTTCTGATCCAACAGAAACAATAGTACCAACTGAAGATCCAACAAATAATTAAATTTAAAGTGATTTTATCATGTCATTGATAAAATCACTTTGATTTTTATATGATAAGTATTGTATTATATATATTAGAAATCTATATTAGGAGGTAGTTTGTGGAAGGAAAAATTATAAAAGGTATAGGTGGATTCTACTATGTCAAGACAAAAGAAGGAATTATAGAATGTAAAGCTAAAGGTAAATTTAGACATAAATCTTTAAAACCTATGGTTGGAGATAATGTAAAGATACAAGTGGATAGAGGAAAAGGTGTTATAGAAGATATTCATGAGAGAGAATCTGAACTTATACGTCCCACAGTAAGTAATGTCACTTTAGCTTTTGTTGTTTTCGCAGTAAAGAATCCAGATATTAATTTTGATTTACTTAATAGATTTTTAATATTATGTGAAACTAATAATATAGAAGCTATAGTATGTTTGAATAAAATAGATTTAGTATCAGATGAAGAACGTATGAAAATAAGTAATATAATTGATGATATAGGATATGAGGTATTGTATATCAATGCAAGAGAAGAAGAAGGCATAGAGGAGTTAAAGAGAAGGATAGAAGGTAATGTAACAGTTTTATGTGGTCCTTCAGGAGCTGGAAAATCTACACTGATTAATGCTCTTGCTAGTAGAGATCATATGGAAACTGGTGCTATAAGTGAAAAGCTTAAAAGAGGTAAACATACAACAAGACATAGTGAACTTATAGAAGTAAATGATGGTTATATTGTAGATACACCTGGATTTTCAACATTAGAAGTTAATTTTATAGACAAAGATGAATTAAAGTATGCTTTTCCAGAGTTTAGTGAGTATAATGATATGTGCAGGTTTAGAGGATGTAATCATTATAAAGAACCTGATTGTGCAGTTAAGAATGCAGTTGAAGAAAAAAAAATAAACAAATCTAGATATGATTTTTATATAAGAACATTAGAAGATATTATGAAAGGTAGGAAGTACAAATGATTTTATCACCATCGATTTTATCAGCAGATTTTTCTAATTTAGGAGAAGATGTTATTAGATTAAAAGAAGCAGGAGCAGAATGGGTACATATAGATGTTATGGATGGAGCGTTTGTTCCGAATATTTCTTTTGGAGCACCTATAATAAAAGCAATAAGAAATAAAACAGATAAATTTTTTGATGTGCATTTAATGATAGAAGAACCTAGTAGATATATAGATGATTTTGTTTCTAGTGGAGCAGATATGATAACATTTCATTATGAAGCAACTAAACATGTAGATAGAACTATTAATTACATAAAGAGTAAAGGGATAAAAGTAGGATTAGCACTAAATCCTGGAACAGATGTATCCCTTATAAAAAATTTAATAAGTGAATTAGATATGGTTCTTATTATGTCTGTTAATCCAGGATTTGGAGGACAAAAATTTATTAAATATTCAATAGATAAAATTAAAGAAGTAAGAAAACTTGCTGATAGCTATAATAAAGATTTATATATTCAAGTAGATGGCGGAGTTGATAAAAATAATGCAAAAGACATTATAAATGCAGGAGCAAATGTATTAGTTGCAGGTTCAGCTGTTTTCAAGAATAATGAAATAGAGAAAAATATAAAAGAACTAAAAGAAAGTGTTAATAAATAAATGAGAGCGATAATAGTATCAGGTGGAAATAAACCTTCAAAAGAATTATTAATGAAACATTTAAGACAAGATGATTATATAATAGGAGTAGATAAAGGGTGTAATGCTTTATATGAATATGGCATTACTCCTGATGAAATATTGGGAGATTTTGATTCTGCAGATTTAAATATAATAGAATATTTTAAGAATAAGAACGTTAAGAGTCAATCATTTCCCCCAGAGAAAGATTATACAGATTCAGATCTAGGATATATAGTGGCAAAAGAAAGAGGATTTAAAGAAATAATATTTTTTGGTGCTACTGGAACTAGAGTTGATCATATGCTTGCTAATATAGGAATAATGATTAAAGCTAATAGAGAAAATATTCATATGGAAATAATTGATGATAATAATAGAATGTTTATTATAAATAAAAAAACTACTTTAAAAGGTAAGTATGGAGAATTATTAGGCTTTCATGCATTAAGTGATGTAGTTAAAAATGTTTCTATAGAAGGTGCTAAGTATACTTTGGCAAATTATGATATGACCTTATTAGAACCTAGAGCTATATGCAATGAATTTTTAGATAAAGATATTACAATATCGTTTGATGAAGGATTAATACTTGTTATTTATTCAAATGACTAAAAATTATAGTAACTTTTTCATAAAGTAAGCATATTATATAATATAGATTTACTTTTTGGAGGAGCATATGAAAATTATTGCAATAAAATTACCTAAATTTATATCTAATTTTATAAAGTTCTTCAGAAAGAATAAATAAAATTACATATAACATTTTAAATTATAGGATTTGATTATGGTAAAATAAAAAAGAGACTTATATATAAGTCTCTTTTTTATTCGAAATTAAAGTGCTCTTTGTACCTTTCCAGATCTTAAACATCTTGTACAAACGTGAACTGTTTTAGGAGTTCCATTAACTAAAGCCTTAACTTTCTTTATGTTTGGAGCCCAAGTTCTCTTTGATTGACGATGTGAATGACTAAATTGTACTCCAGCTACAACACCTTTATTACATATCTCGCATCTTCTTGCCATGTGAAAACACCTCCTCTTCTTAGAAGATATAATTCTCTTCATAGGACAAATAACATTCTACCACAATAATACATATAAATGCAAGTATAATATTTAATTAGATGTATTATTATATAGATAAAAGGAATAATTATAGATAAAGATATACAGAATATTTTTTTTGAATTAATTTATAAAAGAATATATAATATATTAAGTTATCTTTAAAGTAGATTGTTTAATAATAATGACACAAATAAAAAAGGTATAACATAGTGCTTAAAAACCAAAATAGTTTTATACTTGAATAATGACATTAAGTAATATAAAATATATGTATGAAAATTTTTAGGAGGAATTACGAATGGTAGGATTTTCAAATGAAAATGGAAATATAAAATATTCAGATGAAGTCTTAAGTAAGATAGTCGGATTATCTACTATGGAATGTTACGGTGTAGTAGGTATGGTGTCTAAAAATGCAAGCGAAGGATTTTGGGAATTAATTAGAGTTGAAAATTTAAGCAAAGGCGTTAAGATAACATTAACTGAAGATGATAAATTGAACATAGAATTATTTGTTATGGTTGAATATGGTACTAAGATATCTGTAATCGCAAACAACATAATTCAAAAAGTACGTTATAGTGTAGAAAATTTCACAGGATTGAAGGTTTCTGCAATAACAGTAAATGTTCAAGCGGTAAGAGTTTAGGAGGTAAATTAATGGAATTTAATACTATAAACGGCCGTGATTTTTATAACATGGTTGTTAATGCTAGCAATAGGTTGTCAGAAGAGAGCGATTTTGTAAATTCATTAAATGTATTCCCAGTTCCTGATGGAGATACAGGAACTAATATGTCTATGACATTTAGAAATGCAGTAAAAGAAATAGAAAATTCATCTTTAGAGTCTATAGGTGAAGTATCAAAAAAACTTGCAAAAGGTGCACTTATGGGAGCAAGAGGTAATTCAGGTGTTATATTATCACAGATCTTAAGAGGAATTTCAAAAGGATTTGAAGGAAAAGAAATAGCACAAGTCAAAGATGTTGCTCATGCATTAGATGAAGGATGTAAAGCTGCATATAAAGCTGTTATGAGACCTACAGAAGGTACAATATTGTCAGTAATTCGAGCTACTGCAGAAGAAGCGGTTTCAGTTGAAACAGATAATGTTATAGTTTTATTAGAGAAATCTACAGCAGCAGCAAAAGATATGTTAGATAGAACTCCAGAATTATTACCAGCGTTAAAGAAAGCAAAAGTTGTTGATTCTGGTGGAATGGGTCTATATATAATATTAACAGGCATGTTATCTGCGCTTAAAGATGGTATAACTGCAGATAAAATAAATGAAGTTTCTACAAATAAACAAGCAAATGTAGGTGCTAAATCTACAACTGATGTAGATATAAAGTTTGGTTATTGTACTGAATTTATTATATTAGGAGATGCAAGTAGAGCTAAGGAATTTCAAGATGATATAGAAAAGCTTGGAGATTCTATGATTGTTGTTGGATATGATGATGTTATAAAAGTTCATATACATACTAATGATCCTGGATTAGTGTTATCAAAAGCAGTTAAAATAGGAGAATTATCAAAAATAAAAATTGATAATATGAGAGAAGAACATAGAGAACTTCTAATGTCAGAAAGTGATATGGAAGCAACTCTTAATAAAGATGAAGAAAAAGAATTAAAGAAATATGGCTTCGTAACAGTAGCTATGGGCAAAGGAATCACTAATATATTTAAAGATTTAGGTGTGGATGAAGTAATAGAAGGTGGTCAAACAATGAATCCTTCTACTCAAGATATAATAGATAGTATAGTTAAGATAAATGCAGAGCATATATTTATATTCCCAAATAATAAAAATATAATTATGGCTGCAAATCAAGCTGCTGAAATATCAGATAAGGATATAAGAGTTATAGAAACAACTTCTATTCCGCAAGGAGTAACATGTATGACTATGTTTGATCCTAATGCTGATGTAGCAGATAATGAAGAGAATTTTAAAGATTTAATGTCACAAGTAAAGACTGGTTCTGTTACTTATGCAGTAAGAGATACAGAGATAGATGGAATTGAAATAAAAGAAGGAAATATGTTAGGTCTTGTAGAAGGCAAGATAAAAGAAGTTGGTAATGAAAAATTTGAAACTGCAGAAAAAGTAATAGAAGATATGGTGGATGATGATAGTGAACTTATTACTATATATTATGGTGCAGAAGTAGAAGAAAAAGAAGTTGATGAATTTGTATCAAGATTAGAAGAGAAATATTCTGATTTTGATGTGCAATGTTATGAAGGAAATCAACCATTATATTATTTCTTGATGTCAGTTGAATAAAAACGTATTAGATAAAAGCACCTAAAAAGGTGCTTTTGTTTTTCTTTAGGAAGTTATATAAAGTTTAAATGAAATAATAAATTATAGGAGAATTAGATAGATGAATATATATGATTCTATAGATAAGTTAAAGGGTGTAGGTCCTAAAGTTTTAGAAAAATTTAATAAAGCATCTATTTTTAATATATTAGATTTACTTTTATATTTTCCATGGGATTATGAGTATTGTAATTCAAATATTCCATTTCAAAATATAGATGGGGAAGAAAAAAATATACTTACTTGTACTGTAAGAGGTGCACATAAGGATATTAAGACTAGAAATAGAAAAACTATTTCTACAATTGAATTTGACTATTTGGGACATACAGTTTATGGAAAATGGTTTAATCAACCATATGTAAAAAATAATTTTAAAATTGATCAATCATATAATTTAAGTGGTAAATTTAAGAGAATAGGAAATACATTAGAGGTTGTTAATCCTTTGGTTCTAGGAGAAGATGCTGTAAATAGTGAAATTATCCCCAAATATCATCTAAAAGGAGATCTAAGTGAAAAATTAATAGCTAAGCTTATAAGTGGAGTTTTAGACAAAATAACTATAAAAGAGATTTTACCTCAAGAAATGTTAGATAGATATAAATTATGTTCATTAGATGAAGCAGTTAGACAAATACATTTTCCACAAAATAGAGAAAGGCTTCAAATAGCTATTAATAGATTAAAATTTCAAGAATTGTTTACATATTCATTAAAGCTTCTTATGATAAAGAAAAAAGCAAAAGAGGGATCGAAAGGAATAAGTTTTCCGTGGACGTCAGATATGGTGAAACTTAAAGAGTCTTTACCTTTTAGCCTTACAGACGCACAAACGCGAGTAGTAAGAGAAATACTTAGAGATCAGAAACTTGAAGTTCCAATGAATAGATTAGTTCAAGGTGATGTTGGGTCAGGAAAAACTATAGTAGCTCTTATTGCAATATTTAATGTGTATTGCAATGGATATAAATCTGCATTAATGGTTCCTACAGAGATATTAGCTAATCAACACTATGTAGAAGCAAAAAAATTATTAGAACCATTTGGCGTTGAGATAGAGTTATTGACAGGAAGTACTAAAGCTAAAGAAAAAGAAAGGATAAAAGAAAGGATAAGGCAGCAAGAACCTCTAGTAGTTATTGGGACTCATGCACTTATTCAAGAAGATGTGGAATTTTATAAACTTGGGCTCATAGTAACAGATGAACAACATAGATTTGGTGTTGAGCAACGTAGCAAGCTTATTAATAAAGGAAGAAGAGCAGATGTATTGGTTATGACTGCGACACCTATTCCTAGAACATTAGCATTATATATATATTCTGACTTAGATATATCAGCAATAGATGAATTGCCACCAGGTAGAAAAAAAATAGATACAAGATTCTTTTTAGATCAGGCTAGAAATAGTGCATATAAATTAGCTCTTGATGAAGTTAAAAAGGGCAGACAAGTATATATTGTATGTCCTCTTATTGAAGAAGATGAAAAAGAAAAGCTTAATTCAGTTGAAAGTACTTATAAAAAGCTAAAAGAAGGAGTATTTAAAGATATACAAGTAGAGATGTTGCATGGAAAAATGAAAGCTCAAGAAAAGGACGATATAATAAATGAATTTAAGAAAAATAACATAAAAGTGCTTATATCAACAACTGTAATAGAAGTTGGAGTTAATGTCCCTAATGCATCAGTTATGATTATAGAAAATGCAGAAAGGTTTGGCCTAGCACAATTACATCAATTGAGAGGACGAGTTGGAAGAGGAGAGTATGAATCTTTTTGTATACTTATTGCTAATGCAAAAAGTAATATTACAAAAAAAAGAATGCAGATAATGACTGAATCTAATGATGGTTTTTTTATAGCAGAGCAAGATTTAAAACTTCGTGGCTCAGGAGAAATATTTGGAATGCGTCAAAGTGGTGAAGAAGGATTTTTATTAGCAGATATATATGAAGATGGAAATATATTAAGATGTGCAAGACATGAAGCTTATGAAATATTACATTCAGATAGTGCAGAAAGTAAAAAATTAATATTTGAAACTCAAAAAACATTAGAAAAAAGCAAAAATTATCTTTGTTTCAATTAAAAAATTGTATATATTTATTATATATGATAAAATAAAAGATATGTATTCTTTGAATATAGACATATAGTTTTTACAAGGAGAGATAAAAAATGAGGATAATAGCAGGAAAAGCTAGAGGACATAAAATTCTTTCTCCAACTACAATGGAGACAAGACCTACTTTAGATAGAGTGAAAGAAGCTATGTTTAGTTCTATTCAGATGCATATTCCTGAAGGAAAGGTTATTGATGTTTTTGCAGGTACTGGTAGTTTGGGATTAGAAGCTGCAAGTAGGGGCGCAAGTGAAGTTTATTTGATAGATAAAAGTAGTACAACATTTCCGCTATTACAAGAAAATATAAAAAATCTTAAATTTCAGAGTTTTTGTACTGCTATGAATATGGATTCTTATGATGCTCTTAAGAAATTAGCTAAGAAGAATATACAATTTGATGTTATATTTATAGATCCACCATATTGTAGAGAGATGATTCCTGAAGCTATGAAGATTATATATGATAATAATATGTTATCTGAAGATGGTATAATAGTAACTAAGATAGATAGTATAGAAGACATATATCAAGGATACGAGGGTATAAAATTAAAAAAGAGCAAAAAATATGGCAATACTACAGTGTGTTACTATGAATACTAAGGAGGAAAAAATGAAGGTTGCTGTTTATCCAGGAAGTTTTGATCCAATAACTAATGGACATTTAGATATAATTACTAGAGGAGCAAAAACATTTGATAAAGTTATTGTTGCAGTATTAGTTAATGTTGAGAAGAAAGGCTTATTTGATATTGCAGAAAGAGTTGAACTTATAAAGAGGGTTACAAAAGATATTCCAAATGTCGAAGTGGATAGTTTCGATGGTCTTTTAATAGAATATATGAAGAAAAAAAATGCAAGCGTTATATTAAAAGGGTTAAGAGCTATATCTGATTTTGAGTATGAATTTCAGATGGCACTTATGAATACTAAACTAGACAATTCAATAGAGACTTTGTTTATGATGACATCAGCACAATATTCTTATGTGAGTTCGTCAGCAGTTAAACAAGTGGCTAAATTTGGTGGATGTATAGAAGGATTAGTTCCAAAAGAAATAATACCTGAGGTATTTCATAAATTACGAAAATAATTGGGGGGAGAGAGATGGCCAAAAATAACAATATGGACGTAAATATTATTGAGCTTTTAGAATATCTTCAAGATACTATAGAGAATTCTCCAAAAGTACCTATAAGTGGTAAGATCATGTTGGATAAAAAAGAAATTTTAGAGGTAATTGATCAAATAATAAATTACCTTCCAGACCAATTTAAAAAAGCTCAGTGGATTGTTGCTGAAAGAGAAAGAATATTACAAGAAGCTAAAAAAGAATATGAAAGCTTAAAGCAAGAAACTATAGATATGATGAGACAAAATGTAGAAAATCATGATGTAGTAAAAGAAGCAAAAGCTAGAGCACAAGAAATTCTAGCAGCTGCTAAGAGAGAATCGAAAGCCATAAGACTTGGTTCAAGAGATTATTCTAATGAAGTTCTTACAGAACTTGATAGAGAAATTGAAGAGAAGAAGGCAGAGCTTATTAAGAATCTTCAAGCAAGTTTTGAACTTGCAGCTCATCAAGTTGATGAAAACTTTAATGTTGTAGGCTCTACCATAAAAGAAAATATAAAAGAATTAAGAGTTATGGAAAAGTAAAGATTTAATTCTAAATAGCATATGTGGTATTGTTAGAAGTAATAATAATAATATATATATAAGTAAAGGTGATTTATTTATTGAAATAGTTGCTGCAGGTATATGTGTGTTGAAATTTATTGAAATAATATAGGTTAATATACAGCTAATTATTCCTTGCACAAATTTAAGAAATGTATATTTGAAAAATGATACATTGTATTTACTTAAAAATGAATAACTTTGAAAAATTATCGATAACCCAGAGAATGAACATAAAAAATTAATTAGTGCAAGTTTTAAATGTATATTTATATCTAAACTACTTATAATAGAGCAACCATTTGTTATTTCGATTAATCCATAGAAAATAGAACTTAAAATATTATGTGGAAGATTTAAGATATCTTCTAATTGGTGGAAAATAATGCTTAGATGAGCATTATTTTTTATTATACCAATAATACAAGAAAATAATATGATAAATCCACATACTGTCAAAACAGTAGTTAAAGCATTTGTGACGGAGTTTTTGAAATTTTCACCAAAGTTATTGTTTATATTTTTGGGGTTAATAGAAGATGACGTTGTGGAAATAGAATGATTATTTATAGTTAGGAAGCCTATTAGTATTACAGCGATATAGTTTGGTATGAGTAATATATAGCTATATTTTGGATTGTTTAGTAAACCTGAAGAAATAGCACCTATTATAAATAATGGTCCACAATTAGTTGCAATGTTAATAAGGCGTAGGTATTCTTTTCTATTTATATAACCTAATTCATATAAGTCAGAACTGTATTTTGCCCCTAAGGGATATCCGCATACAAAACTAGCTACAATTGCAAAAGAAGAATTTTTAGATAGTTTTAGAGGTTTACATATAAGAGGGCTTATTATTTTTGAATACATATTAATTCCGTCATAAGCTATGAGAAGATTACACACCACTGAAAATGGAAATATTGTTGGAAAGATTGAATAAAAGCATAATTTACAACCTGATATTATAGCGTTCATTGCAACTGTTATATTTTTTATAAATAATAAAATAAATAATGATAATAAAAAACATATAAGATACTTGCCTTTTATATGTAATAATTTTAGAAGGATTATCGATAAGATTATAATTATAAAGGTTAATATTAATATGCTCATAAAAAATCACTCCTTACATCTAAATATATTTTAGTAAGAAGTGATTTTATTCTTGTACAATTAGATTTCTTTATTTTAAATTTTCGTTGGGCTTTTTATATAATCATCATAAGGTGATATACTTTTATTTAATATAGAATAAGCTTTAGTACCTAGTATATCCATATTTAGATAATCATTATCATATTCTTTTGAAACTTTTGTAATAATTCGAATATTATTTTTTTTCTTTATTTCTTTTAATATTTTACATCCAGTTTCGTTAAAGGCTAATGGCCTTATATAATCTGGAGTATCTTTTAATAATTTTTCTATATTATAATTTTCAAATCCTAAAAAGAATTGTAGTAACAATCTACTTATTCTAGTATATGAATACCTTTTGCTTTTTGTATGAAGAATTAATTCTGATAGTGAAGACGAAGAAGATAGCTCTTTTAAAATTTTATTATCTAAACCTTCTGAAACGTCAAATATATTTTTAAGGTTAAATCCTTCAGTAAGTAGTTTGTATTTTATAAATGGAAAGATATCTTCTGGATATACAAAATTATAATTATTCAAAGCTAAATTGCTTAGTTTATTATATGTTTCAATAGGTACTATATCTTTGATACAAGATAGATTGTTTTTTGAAGATAACAATGCTTTTCGTATAGATGTAGCCGATGCAAAATTATTATTAATTGTAGTATCGTTGTAATTAGAACCTAATCTTTTTAAAGTTACAGGTTTAATGTTACTGTTTATCTTTTCTAAAGCTTTAATATATTCTATTGCTAATATGTTATTTGAATTATTTAAAATATCTTTTTCTTTTATTCCTGGAATAATTTCATATAATGTTTCTTCTCTTGCTTTAAAAAAAGGCAATCCTAAAGATAATTTTTTTTTCAATAAGGAATTGAAAGTTGCATCTTCGGCATTTAAAACTTTAGCTATGTTTAATAAATCATCAACATCACCATGCTCGCTACCAAAGTATAGATTATTAACAACAGATGTTTTGTCTAATATTCTACAAGCGCCACTTGAAAAAAATTCGGCAGAAGATACTGAAAATATAAGTGGTAGTTCTATAACTAAATCAACACCGTTTCTAACGGCAATTTCGGCACGATTGAACTTATCTAATAGTGCTGGTTCTCCACGTTGGACGAAGTTACCGCTCATAATACATATTGTTCCATCCGAAGATGTGTCTTTCTTCGACTTTTCTAGATGGTATTTATGTCCTAAATGAAAGGGATTATATTCTGTGATAATTCCTGTAATATTCATAATTAAAACTCCTTAGATATAAAATATAATTCATTATACGAGTTAATTAAGAAATAATCAAATAGAACATTTTGCAAGAGCTTTCTGAAAAAATATAGTGTTTTTAAAGATAAAATTCAATAAAATTGGATAAATGTATTAATAAGTTACAAAAATCGAGTAATGTTTATTTGACACTTTAATTACTAGTTTGTTATAATTTGCAATAGTAGAGGTAAGTAAAAATGTTAATATGATGAAATATATTTTAAGGAGTTTTAATGTATGAGTAAGATTGTTATTACAGGTATGGGAGCTGTAACACCTATAGGTATAGGTGTGGATGAGTATTGGAAGAATTTAATACAAGGAGAATGCGGTATTGATTATATTAAGTCTTTTGATACAGAAGAAGTGCCAGTTAAGATTGCAGGAGAAGTTAAGGATTTTAAGCCTGAAGAATATATGTCTAAAGACTTAGTTAGAAAGATGGATGCATTTATGCAATATGCATATGTTGCAAGTGAAGAAGCACTTAAGATGAGTAAATTAGACATTGAACCAGATAACACTGGTATAGTAGTAGGTACAGCAATGGGAGGAATATCTACAATTGCACTTACACAAGAAGAACTTACTAAGTTTTCTCCTAAGAAGGTAGGCCCTCGTTTTGTGCCTAAGATACTAGGAAATGTTACAGCTGCCAATATTGCTATAAACTATAATATTAATGGACCATGTTTTACTGTAAGTACTGCTTGTTCTTCAGGTGGAGATGCTATAAATATGGCTGCTATGTGTATAAAAGCTGGAAAAGCGGACACAATGTTAGTTGTAGGAGGAGAATCTGCAATATGTCCTATTTTTATTCATAGTCTTTCTAGAGCTAAGGCGCTATCTCATAATAATGATAATCCTAAAGAAGCTAGTCGTCCTTTTGATGAGGGAAGAGATGGATTTGTTATAGGTGAAGGTGGTGGAGCACTTATATTAGAGACAGAAGAACATGCTCTTAAGAGAGGTGCACATATATATGCAGAGTTATTAGGTTGTGGTAATACAGAAGATGGATATCATGTTACTGCACCACATCCAGAAGGTAAAGGTGCAATTGCATGTATGAAACAAGCGATAAGAGAAGCTAATGTATCTCCTTCAGAAATAGGTTATGTCAATGCTCATGGTACATCAACAGGCAAAGGTGATATAGCTGAATCAAAATCTATAAAAGAAGTATTTGCTGATAAGCTTCCTATGGTTAGCTCTACTAAAGGAGCAACTGGACATATGATGGGTGCCGGAGGAATAACAGAAGTTATAACATGTATAAAAGCAATAGAAGATGGAATAGTTCCCCCTACTTTGAATTTAGAAAAGGTAGATGAGGAATGTGCAGGTATAGATTTTGTACCAAAAGAAGCAAAAAAAGCAGATATTAAGATTGCTATGTCAAATGCTTTTGGATTCGGAGGACAGAATTCTAGTGTTATAGTAGGAAAATATGAAAGATAAGAAGGTAGAATTATGGTAGAAATAAAACCTTATGTTAGACGTGCGAATTATTATGAAACTGATCAGATGGGTATAGTGCATCATTCTAACTATATTAGATATTTTGAAGAAGCCAGAATAGATTTAATGAGACAAGTTGGATTAGATTGTAAGAAATTAGAAGAGTTAAATATAATAATTCCGGTATTAGATGCATATGGACAATACAAAAAATCAGTAAAATTTGATGATGAAGTAGTTATATATACTAAATTAACTAAATTTACAGGAGTAAAGTTAGAATGCTCTTATGAAGTAAGATTTAAAGAAACAAATGAAATTGCAGCTATAGGTCATACTAGCCACTGCTTTGTGGATGAAAACTTTAAACCATTTAGTTTAAAGAGAAAATATCCGGATATATACGAAGGATTTTTAGAATTGCTAGAGAAGTAAAAAATTTATAGCTGGATTAGGGGAGAGGAAAATGTTATTATATAAAAAATTTTGTGAAGAAACATATGATGAAAATAATGTTATAAAAAGTTTTAAACTAAAATATAACGATAATTATAATTTTGGTTATGACGTTGTAGATGAATTAGCTAAAGAAGTTCCAGATGAACGTGCAGTTGTATGGTGTAACCCAGAAGGAGAAGAAAGAATATTTACTTATAAAGAAATAAGTGAATTAAGTAATAAGGTAGTTAACGTTTTAAAACAAAACGGCATAAAAAAAGGAGATAAAGTTTTAGTTATTTTAAAGAGAAATTATGAGTACTGGTATGTTGCTCCAGCACTTCATAAATTAGGTGCTATACTTATACCAGCTACTAATCTTTTAACTATAGATGATTTAGAATATAGGATTAATCTTGCAGATATAAGGGCAGCAATATGTACTCCGGAAGGTAGCACAATAGCCCATATGTTAGAAGCTCAAAAGATATGTCCTAGTCTTAAAAAAATATTTGCTGTAAGAAAGCAAGTAGAAGGAACAGTAGATTTTACAAAAGAAGTAGAAGAAGCTTCTTCAGAATTAGAGAGAATAGAAACAAAGGCTTCAGAACCTATGCTTATATATTTTACTTCTGGAACTACAGGCTATCCTAAAGCAGTAATGCATGATCATACTTATACATTAGCACATATAATAACAGCTAGACATTGGCAAAATGTAATAGATGGAGGTTTACATTTTACAGTATCTGAAACAGGCTGGGGAAAAGCTTCTTGGGGAAAAATATACGGACAATGGTTATGTGGATCTGCAGTAATGGTATATGATTATAACACATTTGTTCCTGGTAGATTATTAGAAGTTATAGAGAAATATAAAGTAACAACTTTCTGTGCCCCTCCAACTGTATATAGATATTTCATTAAAAAAGGTATGGATAAATATGATTTATCAGCATTAAAGTGCATAGAAACAGCAGGAGAAGCGTTAAATCCTGAAGTATTTAACAAAGTATATGAACAATGTGGTCATAAGATAATGGAAGCATTTGGACAAACAGAAACTGTACTTTTACTAGGTAATTTTACAAATACTACTCCTAAACCAGGTTCTATGGGAAAAGCTTCGCCATTGTATGATGTTAGAATACTAAAGAGTGATGGAACATTTGGTAAAGCAAATGAAGTAGGAGAAGTTGTTATAGTTCCGCCTGAGAATGGAGATAAACAACATGGAATCTTTATAGGATATTGTGGCAATGAAGAATTGTATGATAACGTATGGCGTGGTGGAGTGTATCATACAGGAGATACTGCATATATTGATGAAGATGGCTATTTCTGGTATGTAGGAAGGGTAGATGATATAATTAAAACTAGAGGTTACAGAGTTGGACCTTTTGAAATAGAGAATAAGCTTATAGAGCATAAAGCTGTGCTTGAATGTGCAATACTAGGGGTCCCTGATAAGAATAGAGGACAAGCGATTAAGGCATGTATAAAATTAGCAGAAGGATATACACCTAGTAAAGAATTAGAAAATGAAATTAAAGATTTTGTTAATAATAAAATAGCATCGTATAAATGGATACAGATAGTTGAATTTGTGGATGAAATGCCGAAGACAATAAGTGGAAAAATAAGACGTGTAGAATTAAAAGCAAATCATGAAAATAAGTAGTTATTTATAATAGAAAAATCCAATGTTATTTAGATATAATTAAAATTATGTTTTCTAAATGATTAGTATCAATATTATGTGTTTTCATAAATAGCATAATTTCATTAAGTATTTCTAAAGATAATAAAAAAAGTAAAGATGCCTAAATGCTATAAACTCGCTAAAGCTCAGACAGTATAGCATTTTACACGGCATTTTTATTTTCTTATTATAAGAAATACTAAAATTCATTATGAAGATTTATTCAAAGCAATAATATTGATACTAATTAAGAAAATCATAATATTAACGTTAAAAAAATAACATTGGATTTTTTTATAAAAATGCTATTTACTTAAATCAATAATTTGATTAACTGAAAAGATAAGTAATCAAAAAAAGATTAATTCAATATTTTTTTAGTTAGAAATACTTAAGACTTAAGGTACTTGTTGACAATATAGATAAACTAAAAATAACCATAACGCTTAAATAATTAAAATATAATAAGATTAGTGGAAGTAACCATTATTGTTAAGGTTAGAATTATAGGGAGATATAGAATAATATAACCATGAAGAATTAAAGGTTAGTAAGACTAGTATGGAACAATCGGTTACTGCAACTAATACTATTATATTTTAATTATAATTAACAGAAAGTTTAAAATGTTTAAATAGTCTGACAATTTGCAATCTTTTAACTATTATGAGTTTGTTTGTAATTTGATGAAAGTAGTTGAAAAACTATATTACATAGGAGTATAGTATTATTAGATGAATACATAATAAGGAGTTAGTTGAATCAATCTGTACAGAAAAAATGTTCTTGAAAGGAGATTTATTATGGAATTAATGAGCAAAATTTTGCAAGCAGCTAAAAATAATAAAAAGAAAATTGTACTTCCTGAAGGAAATGAAGAAAGAACGATAGTAGCAGCAGAACAAATATGTAAAAATGGATATGCTTATCCTATTTTGATAGGAAATAAAGAAGAAATAATTAAGAAAAGTGAAGATTTGAAAGTATCTCTTGAAGGGGTAGAAATAATAGACCCTGAAACTTCAGAGAATTTAAATAAATATATAGAAGCGTTTTATGAACTTAGAAAAAATAAAGGTATAACACTTGGAAAAGCAGAAAAGATAGTAAGAGATCCGTTATATTTTGGGACAATGATGGTTAAACTTGATGATGCAGATGGTATGGTATCAGGAGCTGTTCATACAACAGGAGATTTATTAAGACCTGGTTTACAAATAATTAAAACTGCAAAAGGTGTTTCAACTGTATCTAGTTTCTTTATAATAAATGTGGATAATTGTCCTTATGGCGATAATGGTACGCTACTATTTGCAGATTGTGCAGTTAATCCTAATCCAACAGAAGATCAACTTGTAGAAATTGCAATAGCAACAGCTGAAACAAGTAAGAATTTATGTGGAGTTGAGCCTAAAGTTGCCATGCTTTCTTTCTCAACAATGGGTAGTGCAGATCATGAAAATGTTACAAAAGTCAGAAATGCAACAATAAAAGCTAGGGAACAAAGACCAGACTTATTGATAGATGGAGAACTTCAATTAGATGCAGCTATTGTTAAGTCAGTTGCTGATCAAAAAGCTCCCAATAGTAAAGTGGCGGGAAAAGCAAATGTATTAATATTCCCAGATTTACAATCAGGAAATATAGGTTATAAGTTAGTTCATAGATTTGCAAATGCTACAGCTATAGGACCAATATGTCAAGGATTTGCAAAGCCTATTAATGACTTGTCAAGAGGATGTAGTTCTCAAGATATAGTTAATGTAGTGGCTATAACAGCAGTTCAAGCTCAATCTGTAGAAAAGTAATATTTGTTATAAATATATAATACAATAGATTAAGATTTTTTTTAATAAGGGGGACAATATGAAGATATTAGTAATTAATTGTGGTAGTTCATCAGTAAAGTATCAATTAATAAATATGGAGACAGAAGAAGTATTAGCTAAAGGGTTAGTTGAAAGAATAGGAATAGAAGGTTCTATATTAACTCAAAAAGTAGCTGGAGAAAAATATGTAATTGAAACACCTATGGAAGATCATAAGTGTGCTATCAAATTAGTATTAGATGCATTAATTGATAAAGAACATGGAGTAATATCAGATATGTCAGAAATATCAGCAGTTGGACATAGAGTAGTTCATGGTGGAGAAAAATATTCAGAATCAGTATTAGTTGATGATGAAGTAATGAAGGATTTAGAGAGTTATGTAAAATTAGCACCTTTACACAATCCACCAAACATTGTAGGTATAAAAGCTTGTAAGGCATTAATGCCAAATACAAAAATGGCAGTAGTTTTTGATACAGCATTCCACGGAACAATGCCAGAAGAAGCTTATATGTATGCAATACCATATGAACTATATGAAAAGTATGGAATAAGAAGATATGGTTTCCATGGTACAAGCCATAAATATGTATCTAATAAAGTGGCTGAAACAATGGGAAAAGATATAAAAGATTTAAAGATAATTACTTGTCATTTAGGAAATGGTGTAAGTATTACAGCTGTAAAAAATGGTAAGTCTATAGATACTACAATGGGCTTTACTCCTCTTGCAGGAATAGCAATGGGTACTAGAAGTGGAGATATAGATCCATCAGTAGTTTTATACTTAATACAAGAACTTGGTTATTCAGCAGAAGAAGTTAATACAATGCTTAATAAAAAATCAGGAGTTTTGGGAATATCAGGAGTAAGCTCAGACTTTAGAGATGTAAAAGAAGCAAATTATGTAAAAGGTGAAAAACGTGCTAAAATAGCTTTGGATTTATTTGCGTATGAAGTTAAAAAGCAAATAGGTGCATATACAGCTGCAATGAATGGTGTTGATGCTATAGTATTTACAGCAGGAGTTGGAGAAAATTCAGATATTACAAGAAAAGAATGTTTACAAGGCCTTGAATATCTTGGAATTGAATTAGATGAAGAAAGAAATATGCAAAATGGAGAAATAGCTAAAATATCAAAAGATTCATCAAAAGTATCAGTGTATGTCATTCCAACTAATGAGGAGTTAATGATTGCAAAAGAAACACTAGAATTATTAAATTAATATCTTGACTTTTTGTTGTAGAATTTATATAATAAATCGTGTTTGTTCAATAAATATTATAAGCTAAGGAGTGAAAAGACTCGTTAAAGAGTTGTTTTTATGAAGATAGTTTTTTCGGATATAAAAACTCGTAAAGAGAGAACTAAGAATATTTCTTTAGAATTTGTAGATGATTACTTCTTTTTTGACGGTGAGAAGATAAAATTTGCAGATAAGGTTAAGGTTCAAGGTATTGTATCTTTAGATAATGATATAATAGTTCTTGAAGCCAACATAAAAACAGAGCTTGAATTACAGTGCTCAAGATGCTTAGATACCTTTATCTATCCAATAGATATTGATATAGAAGAAAGGTTTACAAATAATGACGGAAACAAAAGTGAAGATGTTATTTATGTAAATGGTGACGACATTGACGTCACAGAAATTGTTGAAAATGCAATAATTTCATCCTTACCAATTAAAAGACTTTGCAAGGAAGATTGCAAGGGATTGTGCCAAACTTGTGGGGCTAATCTTAACAATGAAACATGTAAGTGTGAAAATGTTGATGTAGATGTAAGACTAGCAGGTTTGAAGGCGTTCTTTAATGACAAGGAGGTGTAATAATGGGAAATCCAGCAAGAAAAACTTATAGAGCTAAGAGAGACTCTAGAAGAGCTCAAACATTCAAAGCAAAAGTAGCAGGAATAGTTGAATGTCCACAATGTCATGAAATGAAACTTGCTCACAGAGTATGTAAGAAGTGTGGTTACTACAAAGGTAAAGAAGTAGTATCAACTGAAGAATAAGATTTAAGAAGGCTATAGCAGCTTTTTATGGTTGTTATAGCCTTTTTTCTATATGTAAACATATAAAAAATATAATTAATATAATTTCTAGTTATGGTATAATGAAAAAGTGTTCTTCAAGATTTTAGAACATTTAAAAATAAAAATGTTTGACAAGGGAGGTTTTAACTGTATGAAAATAGTTATAGATGGTATGGGTGGCGATAATGCACCTAGAGCTGTCGTAGAAGGCACTATAATGGCTCTTAATGAGTATAAAGATATAGATATGTATATAACAGGCCCAGAAGCGGAAATAGAACGAGAGTTAAATAAATATGAATATGATAAAGACAGAATAAAGATAATTAATACAACAGAGGTAATATCACCTAATGAGCATCCGACTATGGCTATTAGAAAGAAAAAGGACTCAAGTCTAGTGAAGGCACTTAATTTAGTTAAGGATGGAGAATGTGATGCAATTATATCAGCCGGTAGTACAGGAGCGTTTTTAGCTGGATGTACTTTGATTGTAGGCAGGATAAAAGGAATAGAGAGACCAGCATTAGCACCAATAATGCCAGGAAAAAATGGGCAGTTTATGGTTGTAGATGCAGGTTCTAATGTGGATTGCAAACCTCAATATCTTGTACAATTTGCTATGATGGGAAGAACATATTATGAGATTATGTTTGATAATGCAAATACTTCTGTGGGACTTATTAATATTGGTGCTGAAGAAGAAAAAGGTAATGAATTAACTAAAGCTGCTCATAAACTATTAAAAGATCAAGAAAAGGCATTTATAGGTAATGTGGAGCCGAGAGATGTATCTAATGGTGACTGTAATGTTTTGGTGTGTGATGGGTTTGTTGGAAATACAGTGCTAAAAATGTATGAAGGAACAGCATCAAACTTATTAAAAATTATGAAAGATGAGATTATGTCATCATCTTTAGGAGCTAAGATAGGCGCCAAGTTATTATCACCTGTATTTAAGAAGATTAAAAAGAGATTTGATTATACAGAAGTTGGTGGAGCTCCGTTTTTAGGGGTTAATGGTGTTTGTATTAAGGCACATGGTAGTTCAGATGGAAAAGCATTTAAGAATGCTATAAGACAAGCAAAGGAATTTACCGAAAAAGACGTGTTAGAAAAGATAAAATCTGAAATTAATTAGTAAAAATATTTGTAACTTATATTGACGAATAATTACAGATATAATATTATCATAGATGGAAGGTAACGGGAGGTGAAGAATTGTGTTTGAAAAGATAAAAGAAATAATAGCAGACAAATTAAGTGTTGATGCTGATGAAATTACTTTAGAATCATCATTTATAGACGATTTAAATGCTGATTCATTAGATATTGTTGAACTTATAATGGCATTAGAAGATGAATTAGACATGGAGATTCCTGATGAAGATGTTGAAAACTTCAAAACAGTTGGAGACGTTGTTAATTATGTAAAAGCAAATCATGAGGAATAATTTAATCCCGCGCTAATGCGGGATTTTGTTTTTTAGAAAAATATAAAAAAATAAGCAAAAATGTTTTCCGTGTGGTAAAATTAAATAAATCGAGTTTGAAATAAAAAATTAGTTTATTCTTGAATCTTCTTAAATAGGGCTAGTATTTAGGAGAAGGTTGAAGAATAAACCTAAGAGGAGAGAATAATATTTATGGTAAGGTTTAATCTTAAAGAAGTAGAGAATAGTTTGAACATTGAATTTGCAAATCCTGAACTGATAAAAACAGCGTTGACTCATAGTTCTTATGCTAAACAAGTAAGAGATGTAGAATATAATGAAAGACTTGAATTCTTGGGAGATTCTGTTCTTCAACTTACAATAACTGAATATTTGTATAAAAAGTATCCGGATAAGGCGGAAGGAGAGCTAACTAAACTTAGAAGTTTAATTGTATGTGAAAATTCTCTATATGTTGTATCTAGAAACTTACATTTATCTAAAAATATAAGAATGAGTAAAGGCGAAGAAATGACTGGTGGGAGAGAGAGAGTTTCAATACAAGCTGACGCAGTAGAAGCAGTAATTGCAGCCATATATTTAGATAAAGGGATGGAAGTAGCTAAGGAATTTATATTAGATAGGTTTAAGGATATAATTATAAAAGCTATTAATAATAAGATTGTATTAGACTTTAAAACTGAATTGCAAGAATATTTACAACAAGATGGTGAGGTAGATATAAAATACGAAGTGGTAAAATTAGAAGGACCACCACATAGACGTGAATTTTATGTTGATTTATCTGTAAATGGAGTGTTAAAAGGAAAAGGAGTAGGACATAGTAAAAAAGCAGCAGAACAAAATGCGGCTAAAACAGCCTTAGAAGAGATGGGAGTTATAGATAGTGAGTAAGAAACAGCATTATATAATACCTGTATTTGTACCGATGGAAGGATGCCCACATCAATGTGTTTTCTGTAATCAAGATAGAATTACAGGAATTTCTGAAGAAGAAAAGGTAGATGCTACAAAAGTTAGAAAGATAATAGACGAATATTTAGAAACTATGAATAGAGATGCTACTATAGAATTATCTTTTTTTGGAGGAACTTTTACAGCAATTGAAGAAAAAAAACAAAGAGAATTATTAGAAGTTGCTAAGGAGTACAAAGAAAAGGGATTGATAGATATGATTCATATGTCTACAAGACCAGATGCAATAAATGATTATATTTTAAGTTATTTACAAGAATATTTAGTAGATGTGATAGAACTAGGAATACAGTCATTAGATGAAGAGGTTTTACTATATAGTGGAAGAGGGCATAATGTAGAAGTGGTTACTTATGCTTCTAACCTTATAAAGAAATATGGGTTTACTTTAGGACATCAGATAATGATTGGACTTCCGAAAGATACATACGAGAGAGATATCTATTCTGTGAAGGAGTCTATAAAGTTAAATCCTGATATAGCTAGGATATATCCAGCCCTAGTTATAAAAGATACTCCTATGGAAAAGATGTATAGGAGAAATGAATATATTCCATATTCATTAGAGAAGGCTGTAGATATATCTAAAGATCTTTTAAAGCTATATGAAGAACATGGAGTTAAAGTTATAAGAATAGGTCTTCAACCTACAGAAACAATAGCAGAAGGTAAAGATGTTGTTGCAGGACCTTTTCATCCAGCATTTAGAGAATTAGTAGAAGGAAGTCTTTTTGCAGATATTATAAGAGAAAGATTATTTGAAACTAAAAATGGTACTATATACATTAATCCTAAGGATATAAGTAAGTTATATGCTAATAAAAAAATGTATTTTAAGAAACTTATAGAAGAAGGTTATAAGGTAACAGTGAAATATGATGAAAGCTTACAAAGAGGAAAATTAAAAATAAATTAGGAGGCTTTTAATGGTTGAAAACAATATATAAAAATATCATTTTATTTGTGATATACTCTTATTGATAAACCATATAAAAATATAAATAAGACTCAAAATATAAAAAAGTTAGAGAAAAAGAAACGCAGGTTACAGCGTAAGATATCAAGAAAATATATAAAAAATAAGAAAGGAGAGAGTTACTGTAAAACAAGTAACATTATAAAAGCTGAAAAAAGATTATTATAAGTTTTCAGTAACGGCAATTGTACTATGAAAAAGAGCACTAGAAATAAAATGCAAATAGCTATGGCTATATTTTTAGTTGTTATGATGATATTATCATTGATTCCAGTTATATTCTAAGGACAAGGAGGAGACGGTTTGTTTTTAAAATCATTAGAGATAAGAGGCTTTAAATCCTTTGCGGATAAGACGGAATTAAAGTTTAAGAAAGGTGTAACTGCGGTTGTTGGACCGAATGGAAGTGGAAAAAGTAATATATCAGATTCTGTAAGATGGGTTCTAGGAGAACAAAGTGTAAAGACTCTTAGAGGTGGCAAAATGGAAGATGTAATTTTTGCTGGAACTCAGTATAGAAAACCTGTAGGTTTGGCACAAGTATCATTAACTTTAGATAATGAAGATGGATCACTTCAGACAGAATATAATGAAGTAACTGTAACTAGAAGAATATTTAGATCAGGAGAAACTGAATATTTAATAAATGGTACTAAATGTAGACTTAAAGATATAACTCAATTATTTATGGATACTGGTATAGGTAAAGAAGGATATTCACTAATAGGGCAAGGTAAGATAGAGGCTATATTAAGTGGTAAACCAGAGGAAAGAAGAGCACTTCTAGAAGAAGCAGCAGGAATAGTTAAGTATAAGTCTAGAAAAGAAGAGGCTGAGAGAAAATTATCTAATACAGACAATAACTTAGTTAGAATTAGAGATATAATATCTACATATGAAGAAAGGCTAGAACCTTTAAGAATAGAAAGAGAAAAAGCATTAAAATATAGAGAGATATCTTCTGAATTAAAGGTTAAAGAAGTATCTTTAGCTGTTCATTTTATAAAAGTGATAGAAGAAGAATTAAAAGTATTTAATGAAGAAGTAGATAAAAGACAAGAAAAGTTAAATGAGCAAAAAGCAAAATTATTAGAAGAAAAGCAAATCCTAAGTGATATAAAAAATAATATAGATGAATTAGAAAGAAAAAATTCAAAAAATAAAAATGAGTATTATCAAAAAAAAGAACATATATCAGAGCTTTCTAATGAAATTTTGCTTATTCAAGAAAGAATAAAAAATGCAAATAGTATAATAGAAAAAAATACTAGTGAAATCAATTTACTTAAAAATAAAAGCGAGAATTTGATTGTAGAAAAGAATTTATTAGAAGAAGAATTAGAAAAGAAACAAAGCAGTCAAAAATTACAACAACAAGAAATTGGTTCGTTAGAAGAAAGTATAGAAAATATAGAAACTGAGAGTATCAAATTAGAGCAAAAGATAAAAAACTTAAAAGAAGATCAATTTGAAATATTAAAAGGTCATGCAGATATTAAAAATTCTATTGCTTTAATTGAGAATGATATAAAACAAAAAACAGAAAAAGAAGATACATTAAAGGTATCTTTAATGACAACAGAAGGAAATGTTAAGATTAATATTGCAACAGCTGAAGGATTAAAAGAAAAAATAAGTGATTATAAGAATAAAATTTCAACGGTTGAAACAAGCATAGTAGAAAAGAAAAAAAAGATAGCTAATATGCAAGGAAGTGTTACTAGATTAGATAATGAAGGTAGAAAATTATCAAAAGAGATAAACGAATTAGAGGCTAATAAAAATATACTATCTAATTTGGAAAAACATTATGAAGGGTATAACCGTTCAGTAAAAACACTTATGGAGCATATATCACAAAATAGAACACCTTATGCTGGTGGTACAAAAGTATTAGGAGAGATTTTTAAGGTATCAAAAGAATATGAAACAGCTATAGAGATTGCTCTTGGAGCTGGTATATCCAATGTTATTACAGAAAATGAAAAAATAGCAAAAGACCTTATTAATTATCTTAAGAGAAACAATATGGGAAGAGCTACATTCTTACCACTTAATACAATCACAGGAAATAAACTTAAATTAGATTCTAATATAAAGGAATCAGAAGGCTATATTGGTATAGCTTCGGAAATTATAGAATATGATTCAAAGTATGAAGTGGCTATGAATAATGTTCTTGGAAGAACTATAGTTGCAAGAGATATGGATACAGCTTTGGTTATATCAAGAAAAGGCCGTAACTCTTATAGGATAGTTACTTTGTCTGGAGAAATAATAGCACCAGGAGGAGCCCTTACTGGTGGTAGTATTGCTAAGAAATTTACTAATATTCTAGGAAGAAAAAGAGAAATAGAAGAACTTGGGATATCTCTAGAAGAGAAAAAGAAAAAATATAGTGAGTTAATTGCTAAATTAGAAGAAGAAAAACAAAATATAAGAAAATTAGATGAAGAAGTTTTAAATGATAGAGATTTGATTCATTCTCTAGGAATAGAAAAAACTAAAAGTGAAAGTGAAATGTCTTCTCTAAAAAATGAATATGATAGATTAAATAAAGCTGCAGATAATTATAGGAATGAACTTCAAAAAAATACTATGGATATAGAAAGATTAAAAAATAGTTATAAGATGAAGCAAGCAGAATTAGAAACATTAGAAGGTGAGAATGTTCAAAGCAAAGATAAAACAATTGAATTTGAAAATGAACTTCAAAACAAGAAAAATAACCTTCAAGAAATAAGAGAAAAATTAACTGAATTAAAAGTTAAAAAAGCTGCATTTGATGAAGTTATAACTAAAGATCTAGGAGAAGTATTCAGAAAAGGCAATGAAATAGATGAATACATAGAAAAGTCTAAAATATTGCAAGAAGAAAATAATGACAATTCTAGAAGTATAGAATCTTTTAATAAAAACATAATAAATAATAAACTTGATATAGAAAAAGAACAAAACAGATTAAAAGAACTTGAGATATTGTTTAAGGATGACGAGGTTAATAAAGCTAAGTTAAAAGAAGAACAAAATCAAAAAGAAACAATTATAAGTGAAATGAGTGAAATAATAAATAAAGACGAAGGAGATCTTAATAAAAAAGAAATCCAAAAAGCAAAGGTAGAAATGGAGAGAGAAAACCAATATACTAAGCTTAACGAAGAATTAGAATTAACTCATGCTGAAGCTTTAGAAATAGCTGTAGAAGTAGAAGATACTTCTAGATACAAAGATGAAATAAGTAGATTAAAAGGTAGAATTACAGCATTAGGTAATGTAAATCTGGCTGCTATATCAGAATATGAAGAAGTAAAAGAAAAATATGAATTTATGTTCACCCAAGAACAAGATTTAGAGAAAGCTAAAGCAGAACTTATAGCTGTTATAGAAGAGTTAACTCTTAATATGAGAGAGATGTTTAAAGAAAATTTTGCTATTTTAAATGAAAATTTCAAAGAAACTTTTAAAGAATTATTTAAAGGTGGAAATGCAGAACTTATATTAGGAGAAGGCGATGAATTAACTGCTACTATTGATATTAATGTTGAACCACCAGGTAAGAAACTTCAAAATATAAATTTAATGTCTGGTGGAGAAAAAGTTTTATCGGCAATTGCATTATTATTTGCAATTCTTAAGATGAAACCTACACCATTTTGTATCTTAGATGAAATAGAAGCTGCGTTAGATGATGCAAATGTATTTAGATATGCAGAATTTTTAAAGGCTTTTTCAAACAATATACAATTTATAGTAATAACACACAGAAAAGGAACTATGGAAGCTAGTGATGTTATGTATGGTGTTACTATGGAAGAAAAAGGTGTTTCTAAAGTAGTATCAGTAGATTTAACTAATAATTAGGAGGAAAGTACTATGTTTAATAAATTTTTTGATAAATTAAAAACAGGTTTGACTAAAACTAGAGATGGATTAACAGATAAAATAAATGAAGTCTTAAAACTTACCATTTCTATAGACGAGGATTTATATGAAGAATTAGAGGAAATACTTATAACATCAGATATAGGTATGGATACAACTATGGAGATAATAGAGAGACTTAGAAAAAAAGTTCGTGAAGAAAAGATTAATGATAAAGAATTAGTTATTCCAACATTAAAAGCAATAATAAAAGATATGATGTTAGAAGGAACAGAAGAAGCTAAGCAAGATAAAAAAGTAATGTTAATAATAGGTGTAAATGGAGTTGGTAAAACTACTTCAATAGGTAAACTTGCTGCTAAGAAAAAATCAGAAGGGAAAAAAGTTCTTCTTGCAGCTGCTGATACATTTAGAGCTGCAGCAATAGATCAATTAGAAGTATGGAGTCAAAGAGCAGGTGTTGATATAGTTAAACATGAAGAGGGCTCAGATCCAGCGGCAGTAGTTTTTGATGCTTCAAAAGCAGCAATTGCTAGAAAAGCAGATGTTCTTATATGTGATACAGCAGGTAGATTACATAATAAAAAGAACCTAATGAATGAATTGTCTAAGATAAATAAAATAATAGATAGAGAATTTGGTGAAGAAAATAAAGAGACTTTACTTGTTTTAGATGGAACAACAGGTCAAAATGCTATTGTTCAAGCAAAACAATTTATGGAGTCATGTCCGATAGATGGTATAATTTTAACTAAATTAGATGGAACTGCAAAAGGTGGAGTTGTAATATCAATAAAGCAAACACTAGGTATACCAGTTAGATATATAGGTGTTGGTGAAGGAATTGAAGACTTACAAGAATTTGATGCAGAAGCGTTTGCAGAGGCACTTTTATAAAAAAATTAAAGGTGTTAAGTAAAAATACTTGACACCTTGTAATAAATTTGATATCATCTCATTTGTGGGTAAGGTGATTAAAATGTTAGATAGAGTTGAAATTTCGTTACTTATGGATTTTTATGGTTCATTATTAACTGAAAAGCAACGTAACATCATGGAGTTATATTATAATGAGGATTTATCCTTAGCTGAAATATCAGAATTGAATAACACAAGCCGTCAAGCAATCCATGATTTAATAAAAAGATGTTACAAGACACTTCTATCTTATGAAGAAAAGCTTCACTTACTTCAAAAGAGTATGAATCGCAGACAAAAGGTTATGGATCTTTTGAATTACCTTAAGGAGGAATATTCCTTAACAGATGATGATATTGAAGAAGTATCTAATAGATTAAGAGATTTATAATAGGAGGTTTAGTATGGCTTTTGAAGGATTATCAGAGAAGCTACAGAATACCTTTAAGAAGTTAAAGGGAAAAGGTAAGCTTACTGAAAAAGATATAAAAGAAGCAATGAGGGAAGTAAAGTTAGCTTTATTAGAAGCAGATGTTAACTATAAAGTAGTTAAGAAGTTTGTTTCTGCAGTTAGCGAGAAGTGCGTTGGTAGCGATGTACTAGAAAGCTTAACACCAGGACAACAGGTTATCAAGATAGTTAATGAACAACTTACTGAACTTATGGGAACAAGTGAAAGTAAACTTAATTATTCAAGTTTAGGACCAACAGTAATAATGTTAGTGGGTTTACAAGGAGCTGGTAAAACTACAATGTGTGGTAAGTTAGCTCTAGAACTTAGAAAAAATAACAAGAAACCACTTTTGGTAGCATGTGACATTTATAGACCTGCAGCTATAAAACAACTTCAAGTTGTTGGTAAGCAAATAGATATACCTGTATTTACAATGGGTGATAATGTTTCACCAGTAGATATTAGTAAAGCAGCTATAAAACATGGTATTGACAATGGCAATAATGTTATTATAATAGATACAGCAGGTAGACTTCATATTGATGAAGAACTTATGCAAGAATTAAAAGATGTGAAGGCAGCTGTTAATCCTAATGAAATATTATTAGTAGTAGATTCTATGACTGGTCAAGATGCAGTTAATGTTGCAGAAAATTTCAATAATGAATTGGATATAACAGGAGTTGTTTTGACCAAGTTAGATGGAGATACCAGAGGTGGTGCTGCACTATCAATTAGAAGTATTACAGAAAAACCTATTAAATATATTGGTATTGGTGAAAAGATGTCTGACTTTGAAGTTTTTCATCCTGACAGAATGGCTTCAAGGATATTAGGAATGGGAGATGTATTATCTCTTATAGAGAAGGCCCAAGAAGCAATTGATGAAAAAGAAGCAGCTGATTTAACTAAGAAGATGATGGCTTCTGAACTCAACTTTGAGGATTATTTAACTGCAATGGAGCAAATGAAAAAATTAGGACCGCTAGATAAAATAATGGGTATGATACCAGGTCTTAATTCTTCGCAAATAGGTCAGATAGATTTTGATAAGAGTGAAAAGCAATTAGAAAAAACAAAAGCAATTATTTACTCTATGACAATAAAAGAAAGAAGAAATCCTGCTTTAATTATAGGTTCATCTTCAAGAAAGAAGAGAATAGCATTAGGTGCAGGAGCAACAATTCAAGAAGTTAATAAACTTATTAAAGGTTATGAAATGATGAAAAAGAACATGAAACAAATGAAATCATTAACCAAGAAATCTAAAAAAGGTGGATTTGGAAAGTTTCCTTTTATGAGTTAAGATATATAATACATTATCCTTTGAAGGAGGTGAAATAATAACATGGCAGTAAAAATAAGATTAAGAAGAATGGGTGCTAAAAAAGCTCCTTTCTATAGAATTATCGTTGCAGATTCAAGATCTCCAAGAGATGGTAGATTTATCGATGAAGTTGGATACTACAACCCAGTAGCTCAACCAAAAGAAATAAAGATCAATGAAGAAAAAGCTACTAAATGGTTACAAAATGGTGCTCAACCTACAGACGTAGTTAAGAGATTATTCGAAGAAGCTGGACTTAACAAGTAATTTGGAGGTGAAAGCTGTAGTTAGATATTAATTACAGTACATTATGAAAGAATTAGTTGAAATATTAGCTAAATCTCTTGTCGATTCTCCAGACGAAGTTAATGTTGTGGAAAAGAATGAAGGAGATTCAATTACTATAGAACTTCATGTTGCAAAAGATGATATGGGAAAAGTAATTGGTAAGCAAGGTAGAATAGCTAAAGCTATTCGTACTGTTGTAAAAGCTGCAGCTATTAAGGAAGGCAAAAAAGTAGTAGTGGAAATTATTTAGAGTTAGGTTATTCCTAACTCTTTTTGTACATTTAGATATATTTAAAAATTAATGATATTCTAGAGACCAAGTTCTTGACTTAATAGATAGAATATTGTTTAGTATACATAAAGGAGAATTATAAATATTTATGTATAATATATATTATAAGTGAGGTGAGCATATATGAATGAATATTTTAAGGTGGGACAGATTGTTAATACTCATGGTATTAAAGGTGAAGTTAAGGTTATGCCTTTAACTGATGATCCTAATAATTTTAAGAGATATGGAAAAGTTCTAATTGATGATACTTGGAGAGAAATTCAAGGAGTAAAATTCCAAAAGGATAGAGTAATACTAAAATTAGAAGGAATAGAGTCTATTAATGATGCAGAAGGGTATAAGACAAAATATTTAAAGGTGTTACGAAGTGAAGAGCCTGAACTTTCAGAAGATGAATATTATATAGCAGATATTATAGGGGCTACAGTATATGATACAGATGGAAATGACTTGGGTAAAATATCAGAAGTTATTCAGACTAAGAATAATGATGTTTATTGGATTAAGAAACCACAAGAGTTATTAATACCTGTATTGGAAGATATAGTTTTAGATATTAATGTAGAAGATAAAAAGGTTATAATTAAACCTGTTGGAGTATGGCAAGATGAAGATTAGTATATTAACATTATTTCCTGAAATGTTTCAGGTTTTTGATCATTCTATTATAGGAAAAGCAAAAGAAAAAAATATAGTAGATATTGAGTGCATTAATATAAGAGATTACACTAAAAATAAACATAAAAAAGTTGATGATTACCCATATGGTGGAGGTGCAGGTATGGTTATGGCACCTCAGCCTATAGTTGATTCTATTAAGGAATGTAAGAAGAATAATAAAGGAAAAGTTATTTTTTTAGGACCTAGAGGTAGAACATTTAATCAAGAATTATCTAAGGAATTAGCAAAGGAAGAAGAGCTTATTTTTTTGTGTGGACATTATGAAGGGATAGACGAACGAGTATATAAGCATATTGATATGGAAATTTCTCTAGGAGATTTTGTGCTGACAGGTGGTGAAATGGCGGCTATACCTATAATTGATTCAATACTTAGATTTGTACCGAATGTATTGGGAAAGGCAGAAAGCTATGCAGAAGAGTCGTTTAGTGATGGCCTTCTTGAATATCCTCAATATACGAGACCTGAAGAGTATGAGGGGGATAGAGTTCCAGAAATTTTGTTGTCTGGGCATCATGAAAATATAAGAAAATGGCGTAGAAAACAATCTATTTTAATTACAAGAGAAAAAAGAAAAGATTTATATGATAAAATAGAATTGACAAAGGAAGATAAAAAAATTTTGAAAGATGATAAACTATAAGGGGGAGTAGATAATGAAAAAAATATTATCTTATGTATTATGTTTAATGTTATTACCAACGTTGTTATTAGGTTGTGGTAAAAGTAATGACAAGAAATCAAGTGGAAAATATGTTATTGCTATAGTTCAACCAATGGATCATCCATCTTTAAATCAAATTAGAGACACTATTGTTAGTGAACTAGAATCTAGTTTAGGTGATAAAGTGAAGATTGTTACAAAAAATGCTAATGGAGATGCATCATTATTGCCTCAGATAATGCAAGATTTAGTAAGTGATGATGTAGATATGATAGTTCCTATTGCAACTAGTACAGCTCAAGCAGCAGCTTCTACTACATCTGATATAAATATTGTTTTTTCAGCTGTAAGTAATCCAATAGAAGCTGGACTTGTAAAATCTTTTGATGAAACAACAGGAAACATTACAGGAGTATCTAATTCTATTCCGATAGATAAAATAATAGACTTAGCTACTGAGATTACACCAAATGTTAAGACTTTTGGATTAATATATAATAGCAGTGAAATTAATTCAGTCACAGGTATAGAAAAGGCTAAAGAATATTTAGATAAGCTAGGATTGAAATACAAAGAAGCTACAATAACAGGTACAGCAGATTTACAACAAGCAGTATCATCATTAGTTGGAAGTGTAGATGCATTCTTCACACCAAACGATAATACAGTAGCTTCAGCAATGACAACTTATGTTCAGTTAGCAACAGATGCAAATCTTCCTATATACGTAGGAGCAGATTCTATGGTTAATGATGGGGGCCTTGCAACAGTTGGTATAGATTATACACAATTAGGTAAACAAACAGCTGCAATGATTAAGAAAATATATGACGGTGCAGCTATAAAAGATACACCAGTTGAACAAATATCTGAATATGCAAAGATGATAAATAAAGGTACAGCAGAAAAATTAAATATTACTGTTCCAGATAATATAAAAGATGAATTTGTAGTTATTGGCGATTAGGATAAAAAATCTGGAGGAGTTTATATGAAAAGTAATCATAGAAAAATAGGTATTATAGGTGTGGGTCATGTTGGCTCACACTGTGCACTAAATATTGCAATGGAAGGTATTGCAGAAGAAATAATATTTATAGATAAAGATATAGAAAAGGCAGCAAGCCATGCTAAAGATATAAAAGATGCAGTTATGTATATGAAACATCCTGTAGCTATAAATGTTGGAGATTATAGTGATATCGATGATGCAGATATTTTAGTTATAAGCATAGGAACTTCAAGAAAAAAAGGTCAAACAAGATTAGATATGTTAGATGATGCTATAGTTGAGATGAAAGATGTAACAAAAGCTATCAAAAATTCTAAATTTAATGGAATAATAATAACTATATCAAATCCAGCAGATATTATAGCTAACTATACATATGTTCATACGGGATTTCCTACTCATAAAGTTTTTGGTACAGGAACTTCACTTGATACAGCAAGACTTAAAAGAACTATAAGTGAAGTGTTAGAAGTGGATATAAGATCTATTCAATGTTATTCTATGGGTGAACATGGTAATTCATCTATGATTCCATTTTCAAATATAACAATAGGGGGTAAACCTCTTGTAGATTTTGTTAAAAGTAATCCTAAGTATCAAGATATTAGCTTAGACATGATACTAGAAAGAACTCGTGAGATAGGAAATGAAATAATTGATGGAAAAGGATCTACAGAATTTGGAATAGGTGCAGTTCTTGCAGATATATGTAAAGCAGTATTATACGATGAAAAAAGAATAATGCCTGTTTCTACTTTTGTACAAGGTGAATATGGCCAATCAGGTTTTTATGTTGGTGTTCCAGCAATTGTTGGAGCAGAAGGTGTAGAAAGTATAGTAGAAATTAAATTGTCAGAAGATGAAAAAAAACAATTCAATGAATCTTGTGAGATAATAAAGAAATATAATATAAGAGCTGAGAGTATATAGGAGGGGTATTGGTATGTCGACATTAATAATAGGATCAATACAATTAGGTTTTTTGTATGCAGCAATGGCAATGGGCGTATATATATCCTTTAGAATATTAAATACAGCTGATTTAACTGTAGATGGAAGCTTTACATTAGGAATGGCAGTTGCTGCAATGTTAACTGTATCAGGGCATCCATATATAGGTGTTTTATTAGCTATAATTTGTGGAGCTTTAGCTGGTTGTGTTACTGGAATATTACAAACTGTTATGAAGATACATCCTATATTAGCTAGTATTCTTACAATGACAGGTTTGTATTCGGTTAATATTGCTATAATGGAAGGTAAATCTAATGTTTCTTTAGTAGGGCAAGAAAATATATTTTCTTCATTTCAGAAGCTAACAGAAATTGATGGAAATACATGCAAAACAATATTGCCAATAATTGTGTGTGCCATAGTATTGATAATAATGATTATATTTTATAAAACAAGAATGGGACTTGCAATAAGAGCAACTGGAGATAATGAAAATATGGTTGAATCATCTTCAATTAATGCAAACATTTATAAATGTTTGGGACTTGCTATTGCAAATGCATTGGTTGCATTATCAGGAGCTCTTATTACTCAATATCAATCATTTTCTGATGTTGGTTCAGGAAGTGGTATGGTAGTTATTGGATTGGCGTCAGTAATAATTGGAGAAACATTAGTTGGAAAAAGAACAGTAACTATAGGATTTGTTTCAGCAATTGTAGGTTCTGTAATATATAGAATAATAATTGCTATTGCACTTAAATTTGATTTATTTCCATCATATGCACTTAAGATTATATCAGCAATAATAGTTGTTATAGCATTGATTATACCTAATATAAAACAAAATGTTTCTTATAGAAGAGCTAGAAAAAGAGAAGAGGTGTAATTATGCTAGAACTTAAAAATATAAAAAAGACATTTTATCCTGGTACTGTAAATGAAAAGAAAGCTTTACAAGGAATAGACTTAACTCTTGACAAGGGAGATTTTGTAACTATTATAGGTTCAAATGGTGCAGGAAAATCTACACTGTTTAATGCTATATCAGGAAACTTTAGAATAGATACTGGTAAAGTTATTTTAGATGGAAAAGATATAACTTCATTGCCTTTTCACAAAAGAGCTTATGATATAGGAAGGTTATTTCAAGATACATTAAAGGGAACAGCGCCATCTATGACTATTGAAGAAAACTTAGCTATTGCATATACTAGAAAAGCAAAACCAAGTTTCTTTGCTGTAAATAAAAGAGATAATGCGTATTTTTATGAATTAATTAAAAGGCTAGATATAGGACTTGAAGAGAGAATGAAATCAAAAGTAGGGCAATTATCAGGTGGGCAGAGACAAGCTATAACTTTACTTATGGCAACTATATCTAAACCTAAATTATTATTGTTAGACGAACATACGGCAGCTTTAGATCCAGAGACAGCTAAAAAAATCTTAAATATTACTACAGAGTTAGTGGAAGAATCTAATATAACAACAATGATGATTACACATGATATAAATGCTGCATTAAATATAGGAAATAGAACAATAATGATGGATGACGGTAGGATCATATTAGATATAAAAGGCGAAGAAAGAAAAAATATGACTGTGGAAAAATTACTAGAATGTTATTCAAAAGAAAGTAAGAAAAAACTAGCTAACGATAGAATGTTATTTTCATAATAAAATATATTGAAATTTAAAATGAAATATGATAGTATATAGTTTGTGCTAGTACGGGCGGTCCTCTGTTAGATTATAGCTTTAGCATGAACGTCAAATTATCATTTAGGAGGGAATGCACAATGAACGAATTATTAAGACAAATAGAAGCAGAACAACTTAGAAACGATTTACCAGAATTCAATGTTGGAGACAATGTAAGAGTTCACGTAAAAATCAAAGAAGGTAACAGAGAAAGAGTTCAAGCTTTCGAAGGAACTGTAATTAAGAAGCAAAATGGTGGAGCAAGAGAAACTTTCACAGTAAGAAGAGTTGCATACGGAACTGGTGTTGAAAGAACATTCCCAATTAACTCACCAATCATTGAAAAGCTAGAAGTAACTAGAAGAGGTAAAGTAAGAAGATCTAAGTTATACTACTTAAGAGATAGAGTAGGTAAGGCTGCTAAGGTTAAAGAATTATTAAGATAATTTCTTTTAAAAATGGGGACTGTTATAGGTCCCTTTTTTTACTCTTTAGGAAATTATATTTTAAATGAGGAGGGATTTTAGTGCCCCGTAATAATAAAAGAACTAAAAAAGAAAATAATAATAACAATGAAAATAGAACTGTAAGCATTAACTGGTTCCCGGGACATATGAAAAAAACTCAAAGGGAAATAAAAGAAAATTTAAAACTTGTAGATGCGGTTATTGAGATAAGAGATGCTAGAATTCCTAGAAGTTCTGCTAATCCAGATATAGATAAATTAATAGAAAATAAGCCAAGAATAATACTTCTTAATAAATGTGACTTGGCAAATAAAAACGTAACAAAGGAATGGATTAAATCATTATCTAATAGCAATGTTAAAGTCTTAGAAGTAAATTGTTTAAATGGTATTGGTATTAATGCAATTAAACCAGCATTATTAGAACTTCTTAAAGAGAAGCATGATAGGTTAAAAGCTAAAGGATTAGTTAAAATTGTAACAAGAGTAATGGTTGTTGGTATACCTAATTGTGGTAAATCAACATTTATTAATAGAATGGCCAAGAATTCTATAGCTAAAACAGGTGATAGACCAGGAGTTACGAAAAATAAGCAGTGGATAAAAACTTCCCTTGGAGTTGAACTACTAGATACACCAGGAGTATTATGGCCTAAATTTAATGATGATGAAACAGCACTTAATCTAGCGTTTACTGGGGCAATAAGAGATGAAATAATGGATATAGAAGAGCTTGCATTAAAGCTAGTTGATAGATTACAAGAACATTATACAGATCAATTAATTGCAAGATACAAATTAGATGAAGTTTATGAAAATCCATTAGAAACTTTAGATGCAATTGCTATAAAGAGAGGATGCATAAAGAAAGGCAAAGAGATAGATTATAATAGAATAGCTGTATTATTACTAGATGAATTTAGAGGCGGAAAAATAGGCAATATAACTCTAGAATGGCCAGATAAGAAGAGTGAGAGAAATGAATAAAATAGTTATAGAGGAAATATCTAAGTTGAATTATAAAGAAGTTAAGGAGCTTGTTTCTAATATAGATGTAAAGAACTTTATGAATACTTCTGAATATGAGGTACTTATTAATACATTAAAATCAGATAAAAGAAAAAATGTTAATTCATTAGGAGATAAACTAAAAAAAGCTAAAGATAAATTTATAAATGAGATACAAAGAACTAAAAATATGTATAGTTTTGATAAATCATATGGATATAATATCGTAGCAGGGGTTGATGAGGTTGGAAGAGGACCTTTGGCAGGACCTATAGTTGCATGTGCTGTGATATTAGATTTAAATGCAATAGATGATGAACTTATTTTAGAATTAAATGATTCAAAAAAATTATCTAAGAAAAAGAGAGAAGAATTATCTGAGATAATAAAAGAAAAAGCACTATGTTATAAAATAGCAGAATGTTCTAATGAAGAAATAGATGAAAAAGGAATTAGCTATTGTAATAATAAGGTGTTTTTAGATAGTGTAAATAATCTAGAAATAAAACCAGAATTAGTACTTTCAGATGGCTACTTGGTGAAAAATATAACTATAAATAATGAAGCTGTTATAAAAGGAGATACAAAAAGTGCTTGTATTGCTGCTGCTTCAATTGTTGCAAAGGTATATAGAGATAACCTTATGGAGGAATACGCTAAGACATATCCATATTATGATTTTGAAGAAAATGCTGGATATGGAACTAGTAAACATATAGACGAAATAAAAAAACATGGTGTATGTCCTATACATAGAAAATGTTTTTTGACTAAAATTATGAATAAATAAAACAATTATTATAGAAGTTGTGTTTGTATAATGATATTGTTAAAAACAATTTTCTAAATAGTTAATATCATAATTGTTATTGTCATAATTAAAATATATTTCACAAACGTCAAATCGCGCATATAAGTCAAATAAAGAATTTCTTATTATATATAGGTGGGCTATTTTCCTAATATTTGATATCTTAGAGGGTGTAATGCTCTCTAAAGGTATCCCATATTTGTAAGAATATCTACTCTTAACTTCTGTGAATACTAGCAAATTACCCTTCCTAGAGATAATATCTATCTCGCCTATCTTACATGTAAAATTCCTATCAAGAATAACGTAACCATTATTGGTTAAAAAATCACAAGTTAAATCTTCACCATAATAGCCTATTGCTTTATTGAAATGTTTCATAATTACTCCATTATTATAAATTTTTAAATTACATTTATATTATCTACAATTTTAGAAATTATATTCCTTATGTATAAAAAAATTAGTGTAGGCAATAATTATTAAGGAAGTAATTTAAGAATTGGAGATTTGTTTTAATGACTGTTAAGATTAAAAGCGGTACTTTTAGTAATCTAGAAGGAATCATCGTGGAAGTAGAAGTCGATATTACACCAGGACTTCCGAAGTTTTCTATTGTTGGACTTCCAGATGCTTCGGTTAAGGAATCTAGTGAAAGAGTAAGAACGGCAATTATAAATAGTGGATATCATTATCCTTTAGGCAAGATAACAGTAGGGCTTGCACCAGCTGTTATAAGAAAAATAGGATCTCTATTAGATTTACCTATTGCATTAGCAATTCTTATGGAAACTAATCAGATAAGACAAATGAATCTTGATAATTATCTTGTCTTTGGAGAATTATCATTATCAGGTGATATAAGGAGAGTAAGAGGAACTCTTCCTATTATGCTATGTGGTATAGATAATAATATACAAAACTTTATATTTCCTTATGATAATATTAATGAATGTAGATATAATAAGTCTGTTAATTGTTATCCGTTTAAGCGCTTAATAGAGGTTACCGAATATATTAATTATGAGAATAGTTTACCTTATGATGAATATGATGATGAAGATAAAGATGCTGTTTATATGGATTTTGATGATATAATAGGGCAAGAAACAGCTAAGAGGGCAATGCTTATAGCTGCTAGTGGTAATCATAATATTTCATTATTTGGAAGTACTGGTTGTGGGAAAACTATGCTAGCAAAAGCACTTCCATCAATATTACCAAAGCTTACATTAGAGGAAGAAATTGAGATAGCAAAGATATACAGTATAGTGGGGCTTATGCCTAAAGTGGGTAGGATAGGCAGACCGATAAGATGTCCTCATCATACAGTTACCAAAACAGCACTTATAGGTGGTGGTCGCTATATTACCGCTGGAGAGGTTACGTTAGCACATAATGGTGTGTTGTTTTTAGATGAAATATTAGAATTTAAAAAAGATGTTTTAGAAACATTGAGAGAACCTCTAGAGGATAAAGTTGTTAGAATAAATAGGTTGTGCAATGAACAGATATTACCTGCAAAATTCTTGTTAACTACAACTAGTAATTTATGTCCATGTGGAAAATCAGATTTTATGATTATAAATGGGGATAGGGAATCATGTACATGTAGTGATAACGAGAAAAAACGATATTTTAATAGAATGTCAAAGGCTATTAAAGATAGAATTGATATTTTTGCCTATGTACCTAGAATAAAATATGAAGAAATTGCAGAGAATAAAGAGAATACTATGTATACATCAGAAAATATGAGAAGAATTGTAATGAGAGCTAGAGATATTCAATTAGAGAGGTTTAAGGGAACTAAATATTTATATAATTCAGATATAAGAGGTAAAGATATATTTGAATTATGTAGGGTTAGTAGTAGTATACAATTTCTATTAAATGATTATTATAATGTAGCAAGTCCATCACTTAGAGCATATGGTAAGGTCATTACACTAGCTAGAACCATAAGTGATATATCTGAGAAAAAAGATATAACAGAAGAAGATATATTTGAAGCTATAAGTTACAGAAAGGATTGTCATGGGAATATAATATGAGTGAAGTAAATGTTTACAAGATGTGGTATTACCTACTAAAGATTAATAATAGTGCAAAAATAACTATTATAGAAGAATTCAAGGATGAAGAAGTTATATACAATAATATTGAATATATTCTAAACATAAAAAAGATAAAATATAGTGATTATAATAAAACTAATGAATTGGAAAAAGCAAAGTCTATTATAGAGTCTATAAGTAAAAGTAATATAAAATTTTTAACATATACTGATGATGGATATCCTAAAATGTTAAAATATACGATAGATGCGCCATATGCCTTATTTTACAAGGGTAGAAAAGAAATTCTAAGTACAAGAATTGTTGCAATTATTGGTTCTAGAAAAGCATCAGTTTATGGAGGTGAAATTACAAAATTATTGACAAAAGAGCTAAGAAGTTATAATATCACAATAATAAGTGGTGGTGCTAGAGGGATAGATACTGTAGCGCATAAAAGCACATTAAACAATGGTGGAAACACTATTGTTGTATTAGGATGTGGTATAGATGTCACTTACCCAAAAGAAAATAAAAAATTATTTGATGAAGTTATAGAAAAAGGTGTAATAGTATCGGAATTTTTGCCAGGGACACCGCCGTTAAAATATAATTTTCCTATTAGAAATAGGATTATAAGCGGAATGTCTGAGCTTGTAATCGTGGTGGAAGCTGCAAAGCGTAGTGGAACTCTTATAACTGTTGATTATGCTTTAGAGCAAGGAAGAGAAGTTATGGCGGTTCCAGGAATGATTATAGGTGGAGGTAGCAGTGGGTGTTTAAATCTTATTAAAGATGGAGCGCATATGTTTACTGAAATGGAAGATTTACGATTTGTTTTAGGCCTAGAAGAACAGAGATGTTATGATAATAATTTATCAGATATTGAAAATAAAATTTTAGATATTATTGATGGGGAACCTACACATATAGATAAAATTAGTGAACAATCATTTGTTGACAGAAAAGCCTTATATAAAGTATTATTTGAAATGCAGAAAAAGAATGTTATAGTAAGTTTACCCGGAAATTATTATGCCAAAATTATTTAGGTTAAGGGGGTGAACTCCTTTTTGGAGTTTTAGTATGGGACAAAAGTTAGTAATAGTTGAGTCGCCAGCAAAGGCGAAGACAATAGAAAAATATTTAGGAAAAAATTATATAGTAGAAGCTTCAATGGGGCATGTAAGAGATTTGCCAAAGAGTAAGCTTGGAGTAGATATAGAAAATAATTTTGAACCTAAATATATAACTATAAGAGGAAAAGGAGAATTGTTGAGTAAGCTAAAAAAAATAGCTAAAAAATGCGATAAAGTATATCTTGCAACCGACCCTGACCGTGAAGGTGAGGCGATATCATGGCATTTAGCGAATATATTAAGTATTCCAGAGGATAAAAAGTGCAGAATTGTTTTTAATGAAATAACAAAGACTGCTGTTAAGTCCTCTATAAAGGAAGCTAGACAAGTAAAATTAGATTTGGTTGATGCACAACAAGCAAGAAGAATATTAGATAGATTAGTAGGTTATCAGATAAGTCCTATTTTATGGAAAAATGTAAAATGGGGGTTAAGTGCAGGTAGAGTTCAATCAGCAGCTTTAAAGCTTATTTGCAATAGAGAAGAAGAAATAAAAGCTTTTGTGCCTAAAGAATATTGGACAATAGATACAATTATAAAAAAGGATAAAAAGAAATTTCCAATTAAGTTAAATTCTAAATCAGGTAAAAAAATAGAAATAGAATCTGAAGAAGAGGCAAATGCAATATTAAAAGAAATACAAAATGGTAAGTTTATAGTTAAAGATATAAAGATGGGTAAAAAGATGAAAAATCCATTGCCACCATTTACAACTAGTACTCTTCAACAAGAAGCTAACAAAAAAATAAATTTCATAACTAGAAAAACAATGTCAGTTGCACAAACATTGTATGAAGGTGTTGAAGTTAAGGGATATGGAACAGTAGGTTTGATTACTTATATGAGAACTGATTCTGTAAGAATATCTAAAGAAGCTCAAGATGGAGCGTTAGAATTTATAGAAAAAACTTATGGAGAAGAATATAAACCAGATAGCCCTAGGGTTTATAAGAGTAAAAAGAATATTCAAGATGCCCATGAAGCTATAAGACCTACATATATTGAGATTACTCCAGAAGTTGCCAAGGCTAATTTGACTCCTGAACAGTTTAAATTATATAGTTTGATTTGGAAGAGGTTTGTAGCAAGTCAGATGGCATCATGTAGACTGAAAACTAATTCTATAGAGATAGTAAATGGAGAATATTTATTTAAAGCAAGTGGATCTGTTATAGATTTTGATGGATTTATGAAAATCTATGAATATACTTCAGATAGTGAAGATGATGCAGGAATATTACCTGTTCTTACAGAGGGAGAAGAAGTAAAAAGTGAGTCAATAGATGCAACTCAACATTTTACAGCTCCACCTGCTAGATATACTGAAGCATCCTTTGTAAAATTATTAGAAGAAAAGGGAATAGGTAGACCAAGTACTTATGTACCAACTATATCTACATTATTAAGTAGAGAATATATAGTAAGAGAAAAGAAAAATTTAATACCTACTGAACTAGGCTTTATTGTAACTAATATAATGAGTGAATATTTTAAGGAAATAGTAGATGTTGACTTTACAGCTGAAATGGAGAGAAATTTAGACAGTATAGAAGAAGGCAAGATTAAGTGGAAGAATGTAGTGGAAGATTTCTATAAACCATTAAAGATAGAATTAGATAAGGCTGAAAAGGAAATATCTAAAGTAGTTATAGAAGATGAAGTAACTGACATTCCTTGTGATAAGTGTGGCAGAATGATGGTTATAAAACACGGAAGATATGGAAAGTTTTTGGCATGTCCTGGATATCCAGAGTGTAAAAACGCAAAACCAATAGTAGAAGAGTTGGATGTTCCATGTCCTGAATGTGGTAAAAAAATAGTAGTAAAAAGAAGTAAAAAAGGCAAGAAGTTCTTTGGTTGTTCAGGATATCCCGATTGTAAGTTCGTTAGTTGGAATGAACCTGTTTCAGAAAAGTGTCCAGAATGCAATTCGTATATGGTGAAAAAATATTCTAAAAAAACTGGAGAATATTATCAATGTTCTAATTCAGAATGTGGATATAAGAAAGAATTACCTAAAGATGATAAAAAAGAATAGTAAAAATTGAATAAGGAAAAAAAGTTGAAAATGATTTCCCCCTATGATAAAATGGAGAAAATGTTAGAATTGTATAGAAAATTTAAACAATTTAGAATATTGATGCTATTTATAGGGGGAGTTTTTTATGTCTTCATTATTAACTAAAACTAGACGACTTAATAAGGTATTACAGAAATCAGGACCTGATGCTTTAGTTTTTGATGATATATGTAAGTTGTTATGTGAAGTGTTAGAATGCAATGTTTATGTTGCAAGCAGAAAAGGGAAGGTTATAGGACATACATTTTGCAGTGACTTTGAATGCGAAGTTATGAAGAAAAAAGTAGTAGACGAAAAGAGATTCCCAAAAGAATATAATGATAAACTACTTAAAATATCGGAAACCATAGCTAATATGCCGTATAAGGGAAATTGTGTATTTGAAGGAGAAGGGGAATGCCCTGCTGAAAATAAATTAACTACTATAGTCCCTATTATTGGCAATAGGGAAAGACTTGGTACTTTGATATTAGCTAGATTTGGGAAACCATTTATTGATGATGACTTGGTTATAGTGGAATATAGTGCAACAATCATAGGGATGGAAATGCTTAAAGCTAAGAAGTTAGAACAAGAAGAGGACGCAAGAAAAAAATCAGTAGTTCAATTAGCTATAGGAACATTATCTTATTCAGAACTTGAAGCTGTTGAACATATATTTGATGAATTAGATGGTACAGAAGGTTTATTAGTTGCATCAAAGATAGCAGATAAAGTTGGTATAACTAGAAGTGTAATAGTTAATGCTCTTAGAAAGTTTGAGAGTGCAGGAGTGATTGAATCAAGGTCGTTAGGAATGAAGGGCACACATATTAAGATATTGAATGAAAAATTAGTAGAAGAATTAAAGAAAATTAGATAAAAGCATAGAATGCTAAATCAAAGTGATATTATGTTTTTGTAAATGGCATAATTTCATTGGAAATTTACAAATGTGAAAAATTAAGTTAGCTAAATGTTGTAAACTTACTAAAGTTCGAATAGTACAACATTTTAGATGCTAACTTAATTTTTGCTTTATAGGCCATTATGTTAAATGTAAACATGTGAAAAAAGTATCACAAACATAGTGCTTGCTATGGTTTTTAAATACTATAAGTTTTTTTAATGACTATGTTGTTGTTTTAATTATTAAAGAAGGCAAAAGCTTTGTCGAAACAATAGCATTATATATTTTAATATATGGATATAAAAATATAATGTAAAAAAAATAAAAATAATGTTGATAGAGAATAATCAATATGTTATACTAACAAAGGTAATAAAATACACACATTATCTACGGTTCAATTGGTGCCAAGATTTTTGGTGGTTGAATCAGCAATGGATAGTGGAGGAAAAACCAGGAGGTAGAAAACATGGCAGTTATATCAATGAAACAATTATTAGAAGCTGGTGTACATTTCGGACACCAAACAAGAAGATGGAACCCTAAAATGGCTCCTTATATATTTACAGAAAGAAACGGAATCTATATAATAGATTTACAAAAAACTGTAAAGAAAGCTGAAGAAGCTTATGAATTTATTAAGAGCGTAGCAGCAGAAGGAAAAGACGTATTATTCGTAGGAACTAAGAAACAAGCTCAAGAAGCTATAGAAGAAGAAGCTATAAGATCAAACATGCACTTTGTAAACAACAGATGGTTAGGTGGTATGTTAACTAACTTTACAACAATTCAAACAAGAATTAAGAAGTTAGAAGAATTAGAAAAGATGGAAGAAGACGGAACATTTGATGTTCTTCCTAAGAAAGAAGTTATAAAATTAAAAGCTGAAAAAGAAAAATTAGTTAAGAACCTTGGTGGAATCAAGAACTTAGATGTTGAAAACATTGGAGCTATGTTCGTTGTAGACCCAAGAAAAGAAAAGAATGCTATATCAGAAGCTAAAATATTAGGAATTCCAGTAGTAGCTATAGTAGATACTAACTGTGATCCAGAAGAAGTAGATTATGTTATCCCAGGTAACGATGATGCTATAAGAGCTGTAAAATTAATAACAGCTAGAATGGCAGACGGAATAATCGAAGCTAGACAAGGTGAAGAAATAGCTGAATAATTCTAAGAAATATAATAAGGTAGATGAAGGTCTCCTTCATTTACCTTGATTTTTAAGGAGGATATTAAATAATGATAAGCGCAAAAGTTGTTAAAGAGTTAAGAGAGAGAACTGGCGCAGGTATGATGGACTGTAAAAAGGCTCTTACTAAGACTGATGGAGATATAGAAAAAGCAATAGAATTTTTAAGAGAAAAAGGATTAGCTGCTGCTGCTAAGAAGGCTGGTAGAGTTGCTGCAGAAGGAGTTGTTAAGACTGCTCTTTCAGATGACAATAAGACAGCTGCTATAGTAGAAGTTAACTGTGAAACTGATTTCGTTGCAGAAAATGATCAATTCAAGGGATTCGTTGATAAAATATGTGCTATAATAATGGCTAATGATGTAACAACAGTTGAAGAATTAGAAGCAGTTAAGTTTGATGAAGATAATACTGTTAAAGCTGCTTTAACAGATTTAATAGCTACATTAGGCGAAAATATGACAATAAGAAGATTTAAGAAATTCTCTGTTGAAAAGGGAGCTCTTCAAACTTACATCCATGGTGGTGGAAGAATAGGAGTTGTAGTTAAAGTAGAATGCGATTCAGATTCAGAAGTACTTGCTCAAGTAGGTAAAGAATTATGTATGCAAATAGCTGCTGCAAATCCATTATTCTTAACAGAAGCAGATGTTGATCAAGAATCAATAAACAAAGAAAAAGAAATCTACAGAGTTCAAGCATTAAATGAAGGAAAACCTGAAAAAATCGTTGAAAAAATGGTTGAAGGTAGAATTAAGAAATACTACAAAGAAGTATGCTTAATGGATCAAGTTTGGGTTAAAGACGGAGATAAGACTATAACTAAATTTGTAGAAGAAAAAGCAAAAGAAGTTGGTTCTCCAATTTCAGTAACTGAATTCGTTAGATACGAAAGAGGCGAAGGAATCGAAAAAGTAGTTGAAGATTTCGCTGCTGAAGTTGCTAAACAAATGGGCAAATAATTTTTGAATTTAAGAGAGAACACAACGTGTTCTCTTTTTTTAAAGAAGTAGAATATAAAATTTGTTTTTTTAATATATATGATTAGTGGAGGTATATTTATGACTAAATGTAAGTATAAGAGAGTAATGCTAAAACTATCTGGAGAAGCTTTAGCAGGTGAAAACGGATTTAGATTAGATTTTAGCGTTGCAAAGGAAATAGCTCTTGAAATAAAAAAATTAGTTGATATGGGTGTAGAAGTAGGAGCTGTAGTTGGTGGCGGAAACATATGGAGAGGCAGAAGTGGAGAAGGTATGGACAGAACAACTGCTGATTATATGGGAATGATGGCTACATGTATAAATGCATTAGCACTTCAAGATTCATTAGAACAAGTAGGTGTTATGACTAGAGTACAAACAGCTATAGAAATGAAAGAAATAGCAGAACCATTTATTAGAAGAAGAGCTATGAGACATTTAGAAAAGGGAAGAGTAGTTATTTTTGCAGCTGGAACAGGAAACCCATATTTCTCAACAGATACTACAGCAGCATTAAGAGCTGCAGAAATAGAAGCCGAAGTTATCTTACTTGCAAAGAAAGTTGATGGAGTATATGATAAAGATCCTCATAAATATCCTGATGCTAAAAAATATAATACACTTTCTTATATAGAAGTGTTAGATCAAGGCTTACAAGTTATGGATTCTACAGCTATTACTTTATGTATGGATAATGATATCCCAATATTAGTGTTTGGATTAGATAATCCTGAAAATATATATAAAGCAATTACTGGTGAAGAAATCGGTACAATTGTTTCACGTAAGTAGGAGGAGTATTTTATGAAAGAAATTATTAAAAAGTCAGGGGAAAAGATGCAAAAAACTATAGCAAAGTTGCAATCGGATTTGGCTACAATGAAAGCAGGAAGAGCAAACCCAACAATGCTTGATAGAGTACAAGTAGAGTATTATGGAAGTTTATGTCCAATCAATCAAGTGGCAAATGTTAGTGCACCAGAGCCTAGAGTATTAATGATTACTCCTTGGGAAAAAACAGTTTTAAAGGATATTGAAAGAGCAATATTAAAATCTGATTTAGGATTAAATCCTTCAAATGATGGTAATGTGATTAGATTAGTTGTTCCTGAATTGACAGAAGAAACAAGAAAAGCTTTAGTTAAGAATGTTAAGAAAACAGGTGAAGATGCTAAAGTAGCAATAAGATCTATAAGAAGAGATGCAAATGATAAACTTAAGGCATTAAAGAAAGAATTAGATATATCTGAAGATGAACTTAAAAAGGCAGAAGATGATGTTCAAAAAGAAACAGATTCATTTGTAAAGAAAATAGATGAAATAATAGTTGCAAAAGAAAAAGAAATTATGTCAATATAACTTAATCTACATTAATTAGAGAAAGGCTGTACAGAATTTTATGTTGTACAGCCTTTGATACAATAAATTAAGGAGAGAGTGGCTATATGAGATTTTTTAGAAAAGAACAGGAGTTGCAAGTAGATAACTCAGAATTAGATATGAATAACATACCTAAACATATTGCAATTATAATGGATGGAAATGGTAGATGGGCTAAAGCTAGAAATTTACCAAGAACAATGGGACACAAAGCAGGAGTTGAAACTATTAGAAATATAGTAAAAGAAGCTGATGCTTTAGGGGTAAAGTATGTAACATTTTATGCGTTTTCAACTGAGAATTGGAAAAGACCTAAGGAAGAAGTTAATGCATTAATGAAGCTTTTAGTTCAATATTTGAGAAAAGAATTAGATGAGCTTCATGAAAATGGAGTTGTAATTAATGTGTTAGGTGATATATCTAGATTACCACAAGAATGTATAAATGAAATTAACAGGGCAAAGGAAAAAACAAAGAACAATACTGGACTTGTTATGAATATGGCATTAAACTATGGAGGAAGAGCTGAAATAGTTAGAGCTATAAAAAATATTGTACTAGACGCAAAAGAAGAAAAAATAGATATAAATGATATTGATGAGGCTTTTGTAAATAAATATTTATATACTGCTAATATGCCTGATCCAGATATGATAATTAGACCATCAGGTGAACAAAGATTAAGTAATTTCTTATTATGGCAATGTGCTTATTCAGAATTTTGGTATTCAGATATTAATTGGCCTGACTTTACTGCTGAAAATCTAAAAGAAGCAATAATAGATTATCAAAAAAGAAATAGAAGATTTGGTGGCGTATAGAAAAGACGAGGGGTGAACTTATGAAATCTGATAATAGATATTTAGGCGCGTTGATGATTGCACCATTTATTATATTTATATTTTTAGGTGGTATTCCACTTGAGATATTTACAATAGTATTATCTTTAATTGGAATGTTTGAATTCTATAGAGCTATATCTAAAAAAGAATTTAAACCTATTCAAATTGTTGGATATATAATGCTATTAATATTTTATTTGTTGAAAAATAATTTCGAATATTTATCATACATAACTATAATAGCTACTTTTATATTGTTGATGATTCCTGTTATTACAAGAAAATATTCCTTTATTGACGTGGCATTAACTCTTATGGGATTTATGTATGTTGGAATATTTTTTAGTTTTATATATTTAGTTTCAGAAAAAGAATTAGGTAATTATTATGTATGGCTTATTTTTATAGGGTCATGGATTACAGATACTTTTGCATATTATTCTGGAAGATTATTTGGAAAAACTAAATTATGTCCAGAAGTAAGTCCTAAGAAGACAGTTGAAGGATCTATAGGAGGTTTAGTTGGAGCTGCACTTATAAGTGGAGTATATGGATTAATAATTAATAATTTTGTGACTACTTTCCCTATATATCATTTTGTTATAATAGGAGCTATATGTGGAGTATTTTCTCAATTTGGTGACTTAGTTGCATCATCAATTAAGAGATATGTAGGAATAAAGGATTATAGTAAGCTTATACCAGGCCATGGTGGAATATTAGATAGATTTGATTCTATATTATTTTCTGGTGTTATTGTATTCTTTTATTTAACAATAATAATAGGTATTTAATTTATTAATAAGAAGACTAGTTCAATAGGATAATCTGTTGAATTAGTCTTTATTTTTATAGGTGGAATTAAAGGTAAGTATGAAGAATGACATGAAACAATTACAGTTAATGAAACTAATAATATTATATTTTAATTTAGTTCTAATTTCTTAATTGATAAAAATATACTTGAATTATAATGTTCTTGGAGAATGATAATGAAGGTATATAATAAATATAGAAAAATAATAGAATTAATAGTTGTTTTTGCTGTTATTACAATAATTACATTTACTTTAAAATATTATTTGAGGCCTATTTTGTATATGATGATTGTTTTTTTTGTATGTAATCCATTATATAAATTGTTAATGAGAGTTGGTTTGCCACGTAAATTAATTAGTGTCTTACTTATAATTTTTATAAATATATTACTTATTTTATTAATTATTGTTATTGGAAATAATTTATATAATTTTTTGCAGAGTATATATAATGATTTTGATTATATAGAAGAGGCTATTAATAAGATTATTGTATATTTTAAGAAAAATAGTAATATATCACTTGTTAATAAGATATATGAATTTATTAATTCTACCAGCGTAAAAAATAGTGCTATTAATACAGGAAGTCAAGTCTTTGCATATTTTATAGGAAATATACTAGCCTTCTTTTTATTGATTGATAAGGAAGAGATTTATGATGCTATTGTTAGAATAATTCCAGAAGATTTGCTGACAGAAATAATAATTAAGAGTAGGTTTATAAGAAAGATGGCAATCATTGAAATGGAATTGGTTACTTTATCAACAATAGAAACAATATTAGGTTTCTTTATTCTAGGTGTGAAGAATCCTGTTACATTAGGATTATTTTCTGGAATATTTGATATATTACCTTATGTAGGAAGAGGAATTGTATTTATTCCGATAATAATATACAATATTATAGTGAAAAACTATTTTCGAGTATTTGGACTAATATGTTTATATGCACTTGTTCAGATAAGTAGAGAAATATTAGAAGCTAAGCTATTAAGCAATAAATTTAATATACATCCTTTATTAATACTGATTTCTGTGTATATAGGTATGAAGCTATTTGGAATGATAGGAATTTTTGTTGGACCTATTTATGGAATTTTGGCAAAGGAAATAGTATATAATAATTCTGACATTTAGAGAGGAAGAAAAAAATGAGAAACGTATCCATTTTGGGAGTGACAGGTTCTATAGGAACTCAAACATTAGATGTAATTAGACAATCAAAAGGAGAATTCAATGTTGTTGGAATAACAGCTAATTCTTCTGTAGAAAAGATGAAAAAAATAATATTAGAATTTAAACCTAAATATGTAGCTATGATGGATGAAAGTAGTAGCGAAGAGATAAAAGAATTTTGTGAAAATAATAATTTAGATATAGTAGTATATAATAAAATAGAAGGTCTTATAAAAATAGCAACTTTAGATGAAATTGACATTGTAGTGACATCTGTTGTTGGTATGATAGGATTAAGACCTACTATGGAAGCTATAAGGGCTAAAAAGGATATTGCATTAGCTAACAAAGAAACCCTTGTTGTAGCAGGTGAATTAGTTATGGCAGAAGCTAAAAAAATGGGAGTTAAGATACTTCCTGTAGATTCAGAACATAGCGCAATATACCAATCTCTTAGAGGTAATGATTATAAAACATTAAAACATATTCTTTTAACTGCATCAGGTGGACCTTTTAGAGGTAAGAAAACAGATGAATTAAGAGAAATTACAGTAGAACAAGCATTAAAGCATCCTAATTGGAGTATGGGAAGTAAGATATCTATAGATTCAGCAACACTTATGAATAAAGGATTAGAGGTTATTGAAGCACATTTCTTATTTGATTGTCCTTATGATGATATTATAGTAATAGTACATCCTCAGAGTGTAGTTCATTCTATGGTTGAATATATAGATGGAAGTATTATAGCACAATTAGGTTCACAAGATATGAGACTTCCTATTCAATATGCACTTAATTATACTGATAGAAAGGAACATGTTGCTAGAACAATAGATTTTTATGAAATATCTAAGCTTACATTTGAGAAGCCAGACATGGATACATTTAGATGCTTGAAATTAGCATATAAGGCAGGAAAAAGAGGCGGACTTATGCCTACTATACTTAATGGAGCAAATGAAGTAGCTGTTGATTTATTCTTACAGAGAAAAATAAAGTTTTTAAGTATTGCAGATATGATAGAAGAAGCTTTAGATCATTTCAAGGAATATATTGATTTGGATTTGACAATAGATAACATAATAGAGGTTGATAAAAAGGTAAGAAAATACCTTTATTCAATGTATAACTAGGAGGTAAATATGAAATATATATTAGCTATTCTTGCATTAGGAGTAATGATAATTGTGCATGAATTAGGTCATTTTATTATGGCTAAATTAAACAATGTAAAGGTAGAAGATTTTTCTATAGGAATGGGACCTAAGATATTTACATATAAGGGAAAGGAAACTAATTATTCCTTGTCGCTATTACCAATAGGTGGTTATGTTACTATGTACGGACAAGATGAAGAGGTAGATGATGACAGAGGACTTTTATCTAAATCACCTCTTAGACGAATAAGTATTAGTATAGCAGGGATTTTTATGAATTTTCTTCTAGCAATTGTTATTTTTACAGCAGTATTAGGACACTTTGGTTATACTGAAACTAAAATAGATAAGTTAACTGATGATGGTGCACTAATGGAAGCTGGTGTAGAAGAAGGAAGTATTATAAAAGAAATTAACGGTAGCAAGATATTAACTTATTATGATATTGCATTATGTAATGACATATCTCAAGGTAAAGAATTAAATATAAAATATGAATATAAAGGTAAAGATAAGAGTATAACAATAACTCCAAAACCAATAGTTGAAGATGGAGTAGAGAGATATATAATGGGAGCAACGTTTACTAGAAATACTGATCCATCAATAGGAGCCTCTATTACACAATCGTTTAAACAAACTGGAACATTAGTTAAACAAACAGTAAAAACATTAATTAATTTAGTAACAGGTAAAGGTAGTTTTAAGAATGATTTAGGGGGACCAGTTACAGTAGTTAAAATGTCAGCTCAAGCTGCAGAATCAGGTTTATGGGATCTTATATATCTTGTTGGATTAATGTCTATAAGTTTAGCTGTATTTAATTTAATACCATTTCCAGCATTAGATGGTGGATGGACACTTATGCTTATTATTGAACTTATAACTAGAAAGAAAGTTCCTGATAAAGCTATGGCAGTTATGAATGGAATTGGTTTTATATTACTTATGATATTAATGGTTGCAGTAACAGTTAAAGACTTGATATATGTTGCATAGGGAGATTAAAAATGAAAAGAAGAAAAACAAGACAAGTAAAAGTAGGAAATGTATATATAGGAGGAGAAGCTGAAGTAGTTATTCAGTCTATGACTAATACAGACACCAAGGATGTAGAGAAAACTATAGATCAGATAAAAGCTCTATATAATGCGGGCTGTCAGGTGGTAAGATGTGCAGTTTTAGATGAAGAAGCAGCCGAATCTATAAAAGAGATAACAAGATTGTCTCCAATTCCAGTTGTGGCAGATATACATTTTGATTATAGATTAGCATTGAAAGCTATAGATAATGGAGTAGCTGCCCTTAGAATTAATCCAGGTAATATAGGATCTATAGATAGAGTACAAAAGGTCGTAGAAAAAGCAAAAGAAAAAAATATACCAATAAGAATAGGTGTTAACTCAGGATCTCTAGAAAAACATCTTCTAGAAAAGTATGGAAGACCAACAGCAGAAGCTTTAGTTGAAAGTGCTTTAGGTCATGTAAAGATATTAGAAGATTTAGATTTTCATGATATAGTTATATCAATAAAGTCATCTAATGTTAATATGATGATAGATAGCTATAGACTTATAGCTGAAAAATGTGATTACCCTCTTCATTTGGGTGTGACAGAAGCAGGTACAGAATTTAAAGGAACAATAAAATCTAGTATAGGAATAGGAACTCTATTAGCTGAAGGTATTGGAGATACAATAAGGGTATCTTTAACTGCTGACCCTGTTAGAGAAATAGTAGTTGCAAAAGAAATACTTAAGTCATTAGGATTAAGAAAAGATGGCTTGGAATTCATATCATGTCCTACTTGTGGAAGAACTAAAATTGATTTAATTGGAATAGCACAAGAAGTAGAAAAAAGATTAGAAGGAATTGATAAAGATATAAAAGTAGCAGTTATGGGCTGCGTAGTAAATGGGCCTGGTGAAGCTAGAGAAGCAGATATTGGAATAGCAGGTGGAAGAGGAGAAGGCATAATATTTAAGAAGGGTCAAATAATAAAAAAATGTAAAGAAGAAGATTTGGTTAATGAATTAATGAAGGAAATAGAAACATTATAAAAGGTACTTGTAATAACAATGGATATATGATATCATTGTACCTGTAGATTAATGGATATAAGGCAGAAAATGAGTGGGCAGTATAACCCGCTCTTTTGTTTATGACGCAACTACTTCTATAGATAGTTGCGTTTTTATGTAAAAATATTTATCTACAAAAATGCTAATACTATTATTAGCAGACTATAAAAACTGAATAGAGGAGGGATTGTATGCAGAAGAATGCTTTAATCCAAAGAGTAGAGGAATTAGCAGCACCTATATGTGAAGAAAATAACGTTGAGCTTTATCATGTTGAGTATGTTAGAGAAGACGGAGATAATTTTCTTAGAATATATATAGACAAAGAAGGCGGCGTATTTCTTACAGATTGTGAAGCTGTATCTAGAAGAATTAGTGATTTGCTAGATGAAGAAGATTTTATAAGTGAATCATATTATTTAGAAGTATCTTCACCAGGTCTTAATAGAGGCTTATTTAAAGAAAAACATTATTTAGATTCTATAGGTAAGGATGTATTAGTAAAAACTTCATCAGCTATAGAAGGTAAGAAGAAATTTGAAGGTAAGTTATTAAAATTTGATGATGACAATATAGTTATAAAAGAGGTAGAAGACGTTATTATACCTAGGGATAAAATAAAAACTATAAACTTAAATGGGGAAATATAAGAGGAGGATATTATTATGAACGAAGAGTTTATTAGTGCTCTAAAAGAAATAGTAAAAGAAAAAGGAATATCGGAAGACGATTTATTTACAACAATTGAAGACGCAATGGTAGCAGCTTATAAAAAGAATTATGCAAACCAAAATACTTCAGCTCAAAATGTAAGAGTAAGTATTAATCGTGAAACTGGAGAAATACATGTATATGCTCAAAAGGTAGTAGTATGTGGGGAATTATATGATGATGTTACAGAAATATCATTAGAAGAAGCTAAAGCAATTAATCCAAAATATGAAGAAGATGATATTGTAGAATTAGAAGTTACTCCTAGAAATTTTGGAAGAGTTGCAGCACAATTAGCTAAACAAGTTGTTACTCAAAGAATAAAAGAAGCTGAAAGAAATGTTGTTTATAATGAATTCAAAGAAAAAGAATTTGATATAATTACAGGTACAGTTTTAAGAAAAGAAAAAGGTTTAGTGTATGTAAGCCTTGGTAGAAAAGAAGGAATATTAACACCAAAAGAACAAATTCCAGGTGAAAAATATGAATTCAATGAAAAACTTAAGTTATATATAGTTGAAGTTAAAAATGGTTCAAAGGGTGCAAATGTATATGTTTCAAGAACACATCCAGAGCTAGTTAAGAGACTATTTGAATTAGAAGTTCCTGAAATATTCAACGGAGTTGTTGAAATAAAGAATATATCAAGAGAAGCAGGTTCAAGAAGTAAAATAGCTGTTTATTCTCATGATGAATCAGTTGATCCAATGGGCGCTTGCGTTGGTAACAAAGGAACAAGAGTACAAAAAATAGTAGATGAGTTAAAGAATGAAAAGATAGATATAATAAAATGGAGCAAAGACCCTAAGGAATTTATTGCTAATTCTTTAAGCCCTGCAAAAGTTGTAAGTGTAGAGGTTGATGAAGAAACTAAATCAGCAAAAGTTGTAGTTGAGGATAGTCAATTATCTTTGGCTATAGGAAAAGAAGGTCAAAATGTTAGACTTGCTGCAAGATTAACAGGATGGAAAATAGATATAAAGAGTGTAACTCAAGCAGCACAACAACAAGAAGAGATGCCAGAGACAGAGTTAGATGAAGAATACGAAGTAGAACAAGAAATTACAGAATAATGAGGTGTTTCCTATGAAAGTAAAAAAGATACCCATGAGAATGTGTACCGGATGTATGGAAATGAAACCTAAGAAAGAACTTATTAGAGTTGTTAAGTCAAAAGAAGGTGAAGTTTCTGTAGATTTAACTGGTAAGAAAGCTGGAAGAGGAGCTTATATCTGTAAGAATGAAGAATGTTTAGAAAAAGCATTTAAAACAAAAAGACTTAGTAGAAATTTAGATGTGTCAATAAGCGAAGAAGTTTTTAATACGCTAAAAGAAGAGATAAAAGATGAATAAGTTTTTTAATTTTTTAGGCCTTGCTAAAAGATCAGGGAATATAATTGAAGGATATAGCAAGTGCAATGAAGAAAGAAACAAAACAGATATTAATTTATTTATTATTTCTAACGATGCATCAAATTCTACAAAGAAAAAATTTATAAATCATTGTGAAAGTAAAGAAATACCATATATTAAGGATTTCTCAAAAGAAGAACTAGGAGAAGCCATAGGAAGATTAGAAGTGAAAATTATAGCTATCAAGGATAAAAATATGGCTCAGAAGTTGATTTCTATATATGAGTTGGAGGAGAAGTCTATGAGTAAATAATCGGAGGTGACTGTATGTCAAAAATCAGAGTATATGAATTGGCAAAAGAATTAAACATAGAATCAAAAGAATTAATAAAATTACTAATGGATGAGTTTAGTATAGAAGTTAAAAATCACATGAGTGTTATAGAAGATGAAGATGCAGCTTTAATAAAAGAGTTATTAAATAGTTCAGAAGATAATTCGTCAGAAGAAGTTGCAGCTGATAAGAAGAGCATAGCAGACGAATATGAAGATGAGATATTAACAGAGGAAGAGAAAAAGACTAATAAGAAAAAGAAAAAGACTAAAAAACAAATTGCAGAAGAAAAAGCAAAAGCAGATCAAGAATTTGCGGAAAATACTATAGTTGAGTTAGGCGAAACTATAACTGTAAAAGAATTAGCAGATATGATCAAGAAACCATATGCAGAAGTTATTAAAACATTAATGCTATCAGGAGTTATGGCAGCATTAAATGCAGAGATAGATTATAATACAGCTGCAAAAGTATGTGATACATTTGGAATTTTATACGATAAAAAAGTTGTTACAGCAGAACTAGAAGAATTAGAAGAAATAGAAGAAGATGAAAAGAACCTTGTTAAGAGACCACCAATAATAACAGTTATGGGACACGTTGACCACGGTAAGACTTCACTTCTAGATGCTATAAGAAAATCAAAGGTTACTTCAACAGAAGCTGGTGGAATAACTCAACATATAGGTGCTTATACAGTATCAATAAATGGAGAAGCTATTACATTCTTAGATACTCCAGGACATGAAGCTTTTACTGCAATGAGAGCAAGAGGAGCTCAAATAACAGATATAGTTATATTAGTTGTTGCAGCTGATGATGGAATTATGCCTCAAACAAAAGAAGCTATTAGTCACTGTAAGGCAGCTGGAGTTCCTATAGTAGTTGCTATAAATAAGATAGATAGACCAAATGCAAATGTTGATAGAGTTAAACAAGAATTAACTGAATATGGTTTAATATCAGAAGACTGGGGTGGAGATACTATATGTGTTCCGGTATCAGCAAAAGCAGGACTTAATATAGACCAATTGTTAGAAATGGTATTATTAACTGCTGAAATGCAAGAATTAAAAGCTAACCCTAATAGAAAAGCTAACGGAACAGTAATAGAAGCTAAGCTTGATAAAGGAAGAGGAGCAGTTGCATCATTATTAGTTCAAAACGGAACACTTCATGTGGGAGATTCAATACTAGTTGGAAACACATATGGAAGAATAAGAGCTATGTTTGATGATGAAGGTAAGAAGATAAAGAGTGCAGGACCATCAATTCCAGTTGAAATATTAGGATTATCAGAAGTACCAGCAGCAGGAGATAGATTTAATCAAGTAAAAGATGAAAAGACAGCTAGATCTATGGCAGAAGCTAGAAAAGAAGCTGCTAAGAATGAAACATTTAATTCATCACATAAGGTTTCATTAGAAGATTTATATAACCAAATAAAAGAAGGTACAGTAAAGGAACTTGCAATTATAGTAAAGGCTGACGTTCAAGGTTCAATTGAAGCATTAACAGGATCATTAGAAAAATTATCAACTGATGATGTAAAGGTAAGAGTAATTCATAGTGCAGTTGGTGCAATTACTGAAACAGATACAACTCTTGCAACAGCTTCAAATGCTATAATTATAGGATTTAATGTAAGACCTGATAATAATGCCCTTGCTGCAGCAGATAGAGATGGTGTAGAAATAAAAACTTATAGAGTTATCTATGATGCAATAGAAGATGTAAAATCAGCAATGATAGGTATGTTAGAGCCAGAATATAAAGAGGTAGTTCTAGGTCAAGCAGAAGTAAGAGAAACTTACAAGATATCTAATGTTGGAACAATTGCTGGATGTTATGTAACAGATGGTAAGATGATGAGAAATGCAGAAGTAAGAGTTATAAGAGATGGTGTTGTAATATTTGAAAGCATATTAGCATCTCTTAAGAGATTTAAAGATGATGTAAAAGAAGTAAATACAGGATATGAATGTGGATTAAGCATAGAAAAATTCAATGATATTAAAGAAGGAGATATTATTGAAGCATTTACTATGGAAGCAATAAAGAGAAAAGAACTTTAAAAATCACAGATTTGCGAGGTGATAATTATGGCTAATTATAGAGGCGGCAGAATAAACGAAGAAGTTAAAAGAGAAATAAGTATTTTATTAAGAGAAGAAGTTAAAGACCCAAGACTTACTGCTATGATATCAGTAACTAATGTTAATGTTACTAGAGATTTAAGTTATGCAAAAGTTTATGTAAGTATATTCGCAAAAGATGAAGAGGAAAAGAAGAGCAATTTTGAAGCATTAAAGAATTCGGCTGGATTTATAAGAAAAGAAATAGCTCATAGAATTAATTTAAGACAAAGTCCTCAAATAATTTTTGAATTAGATGATTCAATAGACTATGGAATGCATATAAATGATTTGCTTCAAAAGACAAAGGAAAAGAAATAGTATGGAAATAAAGAGCGTAGCAGAAGAAATATTAAAATATAATAAAATTGCTATAACATTTCATACTTCTCCAGATGGAGATGCTATAGGAAGTTCTTTAGGGTTACTAAATGTACTAAGGAATATAGGAAAGAATGCATATATTACTTCAAGAGATGTTATCCCAGATAACCTCTCTTTCCTACCTTATGGTAAAGAAATAACTGGAGATGTTGTTATAAGCGAAGATACTGAATTAGTTATAGTATTAGATTGTGGAAATGTTGATAGGATATCTGCAGATCTAGAAAACTATAAAGGCAAGATAATTAACATAGATCATCATATGAGCAATGAAAAATTTGGCTATATTAATTATATTGAATCTGATTCTGCAGCATGTGCAGAAATAGTATATTTACTAGCAAAAGATTTAGGGTTTAACTTTGAAAAAAATATGAAAGAATCAATAGAAGTTGGAATGTGTATATACACAGGTATTCTTACTGATACAGGTTCTTTTAGACATTCTAATGTAACAAAAAGGACACATACTATAGCAGGAGCTCTTGTAGATATTGGAGTTAAAAATAATGAAATTCATAGCTATATATTTGAAAATAGACCATATGAAAAAATAAAACTTATAGGTAGTACTATGAGCAATTTAGAATTACTATGTAATAATAAAGTTGCTTATGTAGAAGTATCTATAGACCTTCTAAGATCTTTAGGTTTCGAAAATGTAGATACATCCGATATAATATCTATGGCATTAAGCATTAATGGAGTAGAAGTGGCTGTACTTACAAAGGAAGCAGAAGATGGAGTTAAAGCGAGTCTTCGTTCAAAAAATGATATTGATGTTAGAAAAATTGCAGAAGCATTAGGTGGCGGTGGTCATGTTAAAGCTGCTGGATTAAAGATAAAAGATGTAACATTAGGCGAAGCAAAAGAAAAAATAATTAACGAAGTGAAAAAAGAGTTATAGTTATGGATGGAGTATTAAATATATTTAAAAATAAAAAAATGACATCATTTGATGTTGTAAGAAAAGTTAAAAAGGTTGCTCATGAAAAGAAAGTTGGTCATACAGGAACATTAGATCCAGAAGCAACTGGAGTACTTCCAGTATGTTTAGGAAGAGCTACTAAAATAATAGATTATATTATGAATGATGATAAAAGCTATTATGTTTCCTTTAAACTTGGTGTTATAACTACAACTTATGACATGGAAGGGGACATAATAGAAGAAAATTCTATAGATAGTATTACAGAAGAACAAATATTAAAAGCTATAGATAATTATAGAGGCGAATACCTTCAAGTTCCACCTATGTATTCTGCATTAAAAAAAGATGGCGTTAGATTGTATGAACTTGCAAGAAAAGGAATAGAAATTGAAAGAGAAGGCCGTAAAGTTAATATAAAAGATATTAATGATATCAATATCAAGCTTCCAATAGTATCTATGAATGTTACATGTTCAAAAGGGACTTATATAAGAAGTTTATGTTATGATATTGGACAATATCTTAAGGTAGGTGCAACTGTAACAGAACTTAAAAGAACTAGAACGTCTAATTTTTTTGAAGCTGATTCAGTTAATATAGATGATTTAGATGAAGATAATATACAAGAGTATATTATACCTATTAAGGAAGCACTTAATAACTATCCATCTTTGGTGGTAAATAAAAAGTTTCAAAAGTTACTTTCAAACGGAGTTAAAGTGTGCGATAAAACTATTAATAATGATAGTATAAAAATTGATACACTGTATACTGTATTAACAGAAGAAGGGGAACTTATAGGGCTTGGCAAAAGAGATAAGAATGGATTTAAGATAGAGAAATTGTTAAATTAAAATAGGAGTAATAAGCATGATTAAGGAAGGCAGTTATGTCGCACTAGGTAGCTTTGATGGCATACATATGGGGCATATGTCTCTTATAAATAAAACAGTAGAACTTGCTCGTAATAATAATGCGAAAAGCGTAGTGTATACTTTTAAAAATCATCCAAGGGAAGTAATTAACAAGGATGCATCAATAGAATTATTAATGGATAATGAAGAAAAATATAATGTTTTAAAAGAAAATAATATAGACATTATAAAATTTCAAGAATTCGATATGGATTTTATGCAAAAATCTTCTGAAGAGTTTGTAAGAGATTTAGTAGAAGAATTTAATGTAAAAGGAATTGTTGTTGGTTTTAATTATAGATTTGGCTATAAAAATTCAGGTGATGTAAAACTACTAGAAGCTTTATCTAAAAAATATAATTATACATTGTATGTTATGCCAGCTTTTACTTATAATAATTTAGTTGTAAGTAGTACAGAAATAAGAAATGTAATAAAAGAAGGAAATATTGAAAAAGCTAACATAATGCTTGGAAGAGCATATATGCTTCATGGAATTGTAGAGCGTGGAAAACAAATTGGCAGGACTATAGGGTTTCCTACAGCAAATTTAAAATATAATAATAAAAAAATATTGCCTAAAGAAGGTGTATATTATACAGAAGTTAAGGTTAATAATAATTTGTATAAAGCAATAACTAATATAGGTAATAATCCTACTGTTAATGGATCGAAGTTAACAGTAGAAAGTTACTTGTTAGACTTTGATGAAGATATATATGATAAAGAAATACAAGTATATTTCTTAAAATATATAAGAGGAGTTCATAAATTTAATTCTTTAGATGAATTAAAGAATCAACTAGAAAAAGATAAAAACTTTGCGTATAATCAAAAAAAATATATATAATTACTAAAGAATAAGAAAATATATTTACAATTATATTGCTTTTTGTTATAATTACTAAGGAACCTAACCCTAAGTTTGAAGAATGCCAACTTCTTACATGGAGTTATGGGGATAATATTTGGAGGTGCAATAATGGATAAAGCAAGAAAATTAGAGATTATTAAAGAATACGGTAGAGGAGAAGGAGATACAGGTTCTCCAGAAGTTCAAATAGCTTTATTATCAGAAAGAATTAAAGACTTAACTGAACACTTAAAAGTTCACAAGAAAGATCACCACTCAAGAAGAGGATTATTAATGATGGTTGGTCAAAGAAGAGGGCTTTTAGATTACTTACAAAAGGTTGATATCGAAAGATACAGAGCTATCGTTAAGAAGTTAGGATTAAGAAGATAATTAATCTCATTTAGAGCGGCACTTGTCGCTCTTTATTTTTAAATTTATATAGGATTAGATATTGTTTTGGAAGGAGGCAATTTTATGACAAAAGTGCTTAGCACTCAAGTAGCAGGTAGAGAATTAAAAGTTGAATTTGGAAAAGTAGGTATGTTATCTAATGCTGCTATATTTATGAGTTATGGAGATACAGTAATACTTACTAATGTTAATGCTTCTCCTGAACCAAGAGAAGGTATAGATTTTTTCCCACTTAGTGTTGAATATGAAGAAAGGTTATACTCTGTAGGTAAAATTCCAGGAGGATTTATAAAAAGAGAAGGAAGACCTACTGAAAAGGCTATATTAAATGGTAGAGCTGTAGATAGAACTATAAGACATTATTCCCAAAGGGATATAGAAATGATGTTCAAGTTGTTGCTACAGTTGTTTCTGTAGAGAAAGATAATCTTCCAGAAATATTAGCAATTAATGCTGCTTCTATGGCATTATGTTTATCTAGTATTCCATATACAATTCCAGTTGCAGCAGTGCAAGTAGGATTAGTTGATGGAGAATTAGTAATTAATCCAACAGCAGAACAAAGAGAAAAAACAGAATTACATCTTACTGTTTGTGCAACTGATGAAAGAGTAATGATGATAGAAGCTGGTGGAAATGAAATACCAGAAGACAAAATGATAGAAGCTATTAAGTTTGGTTTCGATGCATGTCAACCTATAGTAGAATTCCAAAAGGAAGCTATGAAAACTATGGGTAAAGAAAAAGATACTCCTAATTATTATAAGGTGGATGAAGAATTAGAAAAGCAAATAAGAGAATTCGCATCAGCAATGGTAAAAGAAGCTATGTATATAACTGACAAGGATGAAAGAAATGCAGCTATAGACTTAGTAAATGAAAAAGTAAAAGAACAATTTGCAGATGTATATGATGAAAAGATACTAGATATAAAAGAAATTTTATATGTAATGCAAAAAGAAGTAGTAAGAAACATGCTACTTAATGAAAAGAGAAGACCTGATGGAAGAGCTTTTGATCAAGTAAGACCTATAAGCTGTGAAGTGTCACTATTACCTAGAACTCATGGTACTGGTTTATTTACTAGAGGATTGACTCAAGTAATGACAGTAGCAACATTAGGTTCTGTAGGTGATGTTCAAATATTAGATGGAATTGAAGAAAATGAAACTAAGAGATATATGCATCATTATAACTTCCCAGGATATAGTGTTGGAGAAGTTAAACCTCTTAGAGGACCTGGTAGAAGAGAGATAGGACATGGTGCATTAGCAGAGAGAGCTCTTGAACCATTAATTCCTTCAGAAGAGGAATTCCCATATACTATAAGATTAGTATCAGAAGTTTTAAGCTCTAATGGATCAACATCTCAAGCATCAGTATGTGGTTCTACTTTAGCTTTATTAGATGCTGGAGTTCCTATTAAGAGACCTGCTGCTGGTATTGCAATGGGACTTATTACTTCACCGGATTTAAAGGAAGAAGCTGTAATAACTGATATTCAAGGAATAGAAGACTTCTTTGGAGATATGGACTTTAAGGTGGCAGGAACAACAGAAGGTATTACATCAATCCAAGTTGATACAAAGATTCATGGATTAAGCTTTAGTATAATAGAAAATGCTATAAGAGATGCTAGAAAAGCTAGAGTTATGATTATAGGTAAGATATTAGATTGTATTCCTGAACCAAGAAAGGATGTATCTGAATATGCACCTAAAACATCTATAATCAAAATAGATCCAGAAAAGATAAGAGATGTAATTGGTGCTGGCGGTAAGGTTATCAATAAGATAATAGCTGATACTGGAGTTAAGATAGATATAAATGAAGATGGTACAGTATTTGTTTCATCTCCAGATCATAATGGCGTAAATGCAGCAATTAAGATTATTGAAGGTCTTACAAAAGAAGTAAAGGTTGGGGAAGTTTATTTAGGAAAGGTAACTAAGATAACTACTTTTGGTGCTTTCGTAGAAGTTCTTCCAAATAAAGAAGGATTAGTTCACATATCAAAACTTGATAAAAACAGAGTAAACAAGGTTGAAGATGTAGTTACAGTAGGTGATGAAATCTTAGTAAAAGTTGTAGAAATTGATGATCAAGGTAGAATTAATCTTTCAAGAAAAGATGCATTAGCAGAGCAAGAACAAAAACAAAATACTGAAGAGTAATAGATTTGATTTAGTATTATGAATTTAAGAAAGCCAAGAATTTCTTTACAAAAAAATAAAGAATTCCTGGCTTTCTTTAATTAATGAGGTGAAAAAATGATAAAAATATTTACCCTAAAAAATGGACTTAGAATTGTAACTGAAAATAGGACTGAAGTAAATTCTATAAGTGTTGGTGTTATGGTGAAAAGTGGTTCTAGAAATGAAACAGAAGATATAAACGGAATATCACATTTCCTAGAACATATGATTTTTAAAGGAACAGAAAAGAGAAATTCAAGAGAAATAGCAGAATCAATAGAAAATTTAGGTGGACAATTAAATGCATATACAAGTAAAGAAGTAACTTGTTATTATATAAAAAATTTATATACTCATTTAGAAAAATCTATTGAAGTATTGTCTGATATGTTAAATAATTCGATTTTTGATTCTACAGAATTAGAAAGAGAAAAAAGTGTTGTTATAGAGGAAATAAATATGACAGAAGATAGCCCAGAGGATGTACTATATGATTTACATGCTAAAACATCTTTTGGAGAAGATCCACTAGCTTACCCTGTTCTAGGTAGTATAGATAATGTAAATAGCTTTGATAGAGAATTATTACTTAATTATAAAAAGAAAAAATATACTCCTAAAAATTCAGTTATATCAATATGTGGAAGATTTGATGAAGTGGAATTAATGGAGCTTTTAGAAAAATATTTTGGTGAGTATAATAATGACAATATATATGAACCTAAATATTCTTCAAGTAATATATTAACAGGTAGCATGTATTCTGATAAGGATATAGAACAGCTACATATAAACCTAGGATTAAAAGGATTAAAAGCAGGACATAAAAATGGCTATTCTTTAGTTTTATTAAGTAATATATTTGGAGGAGGAGCATCATCAATATTATTTCAAAATGTAAGAGAGAAATTAGGACTTTGTTATAATATATATTGTTATCCTCAAACATTTCAAGAAGTAGGAATGCTTAATATATATTGTGGATTAGGCAAGGATTATGGAGAAAAAGCACTAGAAGTTATAGATAAAGAAATAAAAAGATTTTCAAAAGAAGGTATAGACAAAGAATTGCTAGAAATAAATAAAGAAAAGATAAAGACTAATTATATACTTGGACTTGAAAGTACAAGTTCGAGAATGTTTAGTAATGCTAAGCAAATTCTATTTAAAAACAAAATAGATACTGAAGAAGAAGTGATAAATAAAGTAGATAAAATATCTATGGAAGATATAGATTTTGTTCTTAAAAGCACATTTGGAGAAGGTATAATAAATGCAGCTTATGTTGGGCATAATGTTAATGTAGATAAATTAGATAATGTAATTGGTATATCTAAGCAAGCTTTTAGAGAACCAACTAATATATAAGAATAAATAATCTCTTGTTATCATAATTATCAAGTATATAGAGAAATATATAAGGAATGATAATTTATGGTAAGCGAAGAGAAGATTAAAACATTAAGAGAAATAGGTAGTTATGAGATTATTAATATAAACGATGGAGAAAAATATGACTGCTTACAAAATAATGATTTAGTGGTAGATGAAGAAGGAAACTTAAGATATTTAATAATAAACATAGGAAAAAGCAAGCTTAGCCTATTTAGTACGACAAGAGAATTTTTAGAGATTCCTTGGAGATGCGTCAAGAAGATAGGGGCAAAAACTATAATTTTAGATGCAGAAAAAGATGACATTAAAAAAGGGCAGCTTTAAAGAGGTAAGAAAAGTGAATATAATAGTACAAAAATTTGGCGGTACATCAGTATCAACAAAAGAAAAAAGAGAAAAAGTTATACAAAAAATAAAAAAGGCAAAAAATCAAGGATTTGATGTTGTAGTTGTAGTGTCTGCAATGGGCAGAAAAGGAGATGCATATTCCACTGATTCTTTATTGGATTTAATAGATATAAGTAGAGAGAATAATAAAAGAATTACTGATATGTTAATGTGTTGTGGAGAGATAATAAGTTCAGCAGTAATAAGTAGCGAACTATTGCAAGAAGGAATAGAAGCTATTCCCCTTACAGGAGGGCAGGCTGGAATTATAACAGATGATGAATATTCTAACGCAGCAATTATTAGAGTACAAAAAGAAAATATACTAACAACATTAAAAGAAGGAAAAACCCCTATAGTAGCGGGATTTCAAGGAATGACTGAAGATGGTTTTTTTACTACAATAGGTAGAGGTGGAAGTGATACATCTGCAAGCTTGATAGGGGCTTCATTATGTGCTGATAGAATAGAGATATATACTGATGTAGATGGAATAATGACTGCAGATCCTAGAATAGTAAAAAATGCAGAAGTTATAAATGTTCTTAGTTATGATGAAGTATTTCAATTAGCTGATCATGGAGCTAAGGTGATCCATCCTAGAGCTGTAGAAATCGCAAGAAATAATAATATTCCATTATATATAAAGAATACTATGAATGATTCAGAAGGAACAATAATAAACAATATATCTAAAGAAAAAAATAATAGAATAATAACTAGTATAACTAGTACAAACAATCGTATTCAAGTAATTGTAGATAAAGAGAATAACATAAATAATGCTGAATATGATAATATATTAGATATAATAGCGTATAATAATATAAGTTTAGATCTTATAAATATATTTCCTGAAAAATTAGTATTTACTATAGAAGAATATGATAAAGAAAAATTAAAAAATATATTTAATGATCTTAAGTTAAAATATTCTCTAAAAGAAAATTGTAGTAAGATTGCATTGATAGGTAGTGGAATGAGAGGAATTCCAGGAGTAATGGCGAAGATATATAAAGCTCTCTCTCATGAGCAAATAGAAGTTTTGCAAACTGCTGATTCACATATGACTATATGGTGTCTAATTAGTACATGTGATCTTAAATTAGCTATAAATGCACTACATAGTGCTTTTGTAACTAATTAATTCGTTATATATTTCTTAGGATATAATACTTAAAACTATTAATGAGAAGCTATTTACATCTTATAAAGAAATTAATTATAATGAATAAATACTCTTTCATTTGTAAATAATACATATGAAGGAGGTGTGTATCATGAGTGAAAAGGAACAAGACAATCCTAAGAAGAATGTAAGTAGCTCTAGTGAGAAACTTACATCTATAAAAGAAATGGGAAACACTATAGAAACTAATCCTAATGATAGAATTCAAGTTATATCGATAATTGGATCGGTAGAAGGGCATGTTGTATCTAATCCTCAAAATAAATCAACTAAGTATGAACATATTATTCCTCAACTTGTTTCAATAGAACAGAATCCTAAAGTTGAAGGTGTTTTAATTATATTAAATACAGTTGGAGGAGATGTAGAGGCAGGTCTTGCTATAGCAGAGATGATTAATTCTATATCTAAGCCTACAGTATCTATTGTAATAGGTGGTGGGCATTCTATAGGAGTCCCATTAGCTACTTCAGCAGATTATTCTTTTATAACACCATCTGCAACTATGATAGTACATCCTATTAGAATGAATGGATTTATAATAGGAGTTGAACAGACATTTGAGTATTTTAAGAAGATGCAAGATAGGATTGATGATTTTATAGTTAGGACATCTCATATATCCCATGAAGCTCTCAGAAGTTATATGACTCAGAATGGAGATTTACTTAATGATGTAGGAACTATACTTATAGGAAAAGAAGCTGTTGAATGTAAATTAATAGATGAAGTAGGAGGAATAAGTGAAGCCTTAAAAAAACTTAATTCACTTATAAATGATAATAATAATAGATAGGTATTAATATGGGGGGGGTAGTAGTTGAGTAAGGGAAACACAAAAAATAAAAAAACAAAGAAAATAGAATCAAAAGAATATTATGAAATAAAAGGTGTAATATTCATAGCAGTAGGAATATTATGTGCATTAGGAATATACACAGATGTTGCGGGATTTCTATCTAATGTTTTACAGAAAATAGGACATTTATTATTAGGAATAGGGGCATATTTTATGCCTCTATATGTAATATATTTAGGAATAAAATATATGCAAGGAAGAGGATACATAAAGCTAGAGAAAAAGATGTATGGAATAACTATGTATTTGATAATTATTGTATTAATATGTGGAACAATATTTATAAGTAATAGTAAATTACCTAATAATTTCTCTTACAATCTTAAAGATATATATAACTTAGCTTTTAGAGATCAATTTTCTATTAATGGAGGAGTGATTGCGTATATTATTACATTTTTGTTATACAAGCTTATAGGTAGTATAGGATCTTATATACTTTATGGTGCTGTTGTAATAATAGCTTCACTTATTACTTTTGATTTTTCTATTGCAGAATTATTCAAGGAGAAAGAGTTATCTAAGCCTAAAAAGAAGATTGACAAAAAAATTAAAAAAGATAATAGGGATGATGATTTTATTAACATAATAGATAAAGATGATCCAGAGAAGGAGGAATACTTAGATTCTGTTAATAAAAAAATAAAAATTTTAGATTTTATGAAAAATGATCCTATTCATTCTGAAGATGAAAAAACACTAGAAGATCAAATTCAGATTGATGATTACGTAGATAAGAAAATTGAAAAAACTGTTCGGGATGTAGAAAATGCTAACAAAAAAGCTAAAAAGGATAATATAGATGATAAATTAAAAGAAAATGTAAGTGAAGAGATAGATTCTAGTTTAAATAATCAAACTAATGATGCAGAGAAAAAATATATATATCCTGATTTAAACTTATTAGTAAGTAATAATAATAATAAACTTAACAATTCAGATAAAAAGGAACTTATAGATAGTGCTTCAAAGCTTACAGAAATTTTAAGTAATTTTGGGGTAGATGCAAGAGTGATTCATGTAACTAAAGGACCATCTGTTACTAGATATGAGCTTCAACCTAGTCCTGGGGTTAAAGTTAGTAAGATTGTTAATTTAGCAGATGATATAGCACTTGGACTTGCAGCGTCTGGAGTTAGAATAGAAGCTCCTATACCAGGTAAAGCTGCAATAGGAATAGAAGTACCTAACAAGACTCAAACAGCAGTATATTTAAGAGAAGTAATTGAATCAGATGAATTTATAAATGCAAAACAAAAATTAGCATTTGCATTAGGAAAAGATATAGGTGGAGAGTGTGTAGTAGGTGATTTAAGCAAAATGCCTCATACACTTATAGCAGGTGCAACAGGTTCTGGAAAAAGTGTATGCATCAATTCTCTTATAATAAGTATATTGTATAAATATTCACCTCAAGAGGTAAAATTATTAATGGTTGATCCTAAAGTAGTTGAACTTAATGTATATAATGGCATTCCGCATTTATTAATACCAGTTGTAACTGATCCTAAGAAGGCTGCTGCAGCACTTAATTGGGCTGTAAATGAAATGACAAGAAGATATAATCTGTTTGCAGAAAAAGGTGTTAGAAATATGGATTCATATAATGCTCTATATGAAAAAGGCGAAATAGAAGAAAAGCTTCCATATATAATAATAATAGTGGACGAGCTTGCAGACTTAATGATGGTGTGCCCAAATGATGTTGAAGATTATATAGGTAGATTGGCACAAATGGCAAGAGCAGCTGGAATGCATTTAGTTATTGCAACTCAAAGACCTTCTGTAGATGTTATAACTGGTGTTATAAAAGCTAATATACCGTCTAGGATATCATTTGCAGTATCATCGCAAATTGATTCAAGAACTATATTAGATAGTGCAGGAGCAGAAAAATTATTAGGTAAAGGTGATATGTTATATTATCCTGTAGGAGAAAGCAAACCTTTAAGAGTTCAAGGATGTTTTATATCAGAAGATGAAGTTGAAAATGTAGTTGAATTTATTAAAAATTCAAGTGAAGAATCTGAATATGAAGAATCCATAATAGAGCATATTAATAATGAAGCAGAAGGAAAATCTTTAGGAAGTGAAGGCGAAGAAGTTGATGAATTATTATCTAAAGCAATAGAAATAGTAGTGGAATCTAGACAAGCATCTACTTCATTTATACAACGAAAACTAAGAATAGGTTTTAACAGAGCTGCTAGAATTATGGATCAATTAGAAGAGCGAGGCATAATATCGGAAAGAGATGGTAGTAAACCAAGAAATGTTTTGGTTAGTAAAGAAGATTTAACTAAAGATGAAGAAGCAGAATAACTTGAGGATAAGAAATGCTTGTAATAATTGAAAAAGAGTAATAAAATTGTAGTGAAATTTTCATACATAGTAGGAGGAATATTTTTGAAAAATTATAAAGTAGGAATGGTTAGCTTAGGTTGTGATAAGAATAGAGTGGATTCTGAGATTATGCTAGGTAGTATGATAAAAAGATATGATATCACAAGTAACCCTAAGATGGCAGATATAATAGTAGTAAACACTTGTGGTTTTATAGAAAGTGCAAAACAAGAATCTATAGATACTATATTAGAAATGGCTCAATATAAAGAAACAGGTAAATGTAAGCTTTTAATAGCAACAGGTTGTCTTATTCAAAGATATGGAGAGGAACTAAAGGAATTAATTCCAGAAATAGATATAATGCTTGGAGTTAATAATTATAATGATATGGATACTGTAATAAATAATTTTATAGACAATGATTCTAAGTCTATAAATATTAATTATTCAGATGAAAATATAAATGAAGGAGAAAGAGTTTTAACTACTGCAAGTCATACTGCTTATATGAGAATTGCTGAAGGGTGTGACAATTTCTGTACATATTGTGCAATTCCAAAGATAAGAGGTAAGTTTAGAAGTAGAAAAATGGAAAATATCTTAAAAGAAGCTGAACTTTTAACATCTAAAGGAGTGAAAGAGCTAATACTTGTAGCACAAGATACTACAATATATGGTAGGGATTTATATGGAGGAAACAAACTTCATGTATTATTAGAGGAATTATCTAAAATAGAAAAAATACAATGGATAAGATTATTGTATTGTTATCCTGAAGAATTATATCCTGAATTAATAGATGAAATGGCTAGCAACAAAAAGATAGTTAAATACATAGATTTACCTATACAACATATAAGTTCTAGGATACTAAAATTAATGGGTAGAAAAGTAACAAGAGAAGATATAATAGAAAAAATAAATTATTTAAGAGAGCGTATTCCTAGCATAAATATAAGAACGTCGCTTATAACAGGCTTTCCAGGAGAAACAGAGGAAGATTTTAATGAAATGAAGGCGTTTTTAGATGAGTATAAGTTAGATAAGGTAGGAGTATTTAAATATTCTCAAGAAGAAGGTACTGCAGCTGCAAAAATGGCAAATCAGATTCCTGAAGAGGTAAAGGAATATAGAGAAAATGAACTTATGATGATTCAAAGACAGGTATCTGAGAAAATAAATGAATTGAAAATTAACAATATTTATGATATTCTTGTTGAAGGAAGAAATGAAGATTATTATTATGGTAGGAATTATGAGATGATTCCAGAAGTTGATGGAAGTGTTTTCTTTAAGAGTAATAATGATATTTCAATTGGTTCTATAGTTAAAGTTATGATAACTGACACAACAGAATATGATTTGATAGGAGTTGAAGTTAATGAATCTTGCGAATAAACTTACGTTAATAAGAATGATATTAGTACCGATATTCTTGATATTTATGGTATGTGATGCTATACCGTATGGAACTATATTTGCAACAATTATATTTATAGTAGCATCTATAACTGATAAGTTAGATGGATATATTGCAAGGTCTAGAAATCAAATAACTAATTTTGGAAAATTTATGGACCCTTTAGCTGATAAACTTTTAGTTACAGCAGCCCTTATAGCACTTGTTGGGTTTAAATTGATTCCTTCGTGGACTGTAGTAATTATAATTGCACGTGAATTTGCAGTATCAGGACTTAGAACTATTGCTGCTTCAGAAGGTAAAGTTATTGCAGCAAGTTGGTGGGGAAAGATAAAAACAGTAATTCAGATGATAACTATCATAGTATATTTACTAAAGGTTAATATAGATAATACAGAAGCATTAACAAAATTAGTAGATAAGAGTAGTTTCTTTACAGGGTTCTTTGAATATGTTCCTGTAGTAGCATTAACACTTGCTGTAATTATAACAATAGTGTCAGGTGTTGATTATTTTATGAAGAACAAGTCAATAATTTCAACTAATAAATAAATAAAAATTCAATGTTATTTTGGAGTAATTAATATTGTCAAATAACATTGGATTTTTTATTGTTTGGAATCTAAAATCTATGGATGAGCATCTTAAACCTAGTATTTATGTATTATTGTATATTACTTATAAGGTAAAAAAAGAAAAATAGTGCTATGCCATAATAAAAAAATAATTAATTAAGATGTATATAATTTTAGTAAAAGGATATAATAAATGAATATGGAATAGAAAAATATTGACTAATTGGATAGAGGTAGTATATAATTAGAACAGAACATTAGTTCGGAAAAGGGAGGAAAATTTTAGATGGGTAAGATTAATGAAGATAAATTAAAAGCTATAGAGAATGCTATGAGTCAGATAGAGAAACAATTTGGAAAAGGTTCAGTAATGAAACTTGGAGAAGATAGTCATTTAACAATAGATGCAGTATCTACTGGATGTTTAGATTTAGATATAGCGTTAGGAATAGGTGGAGTACCAAAAGGTAGAATAGTTGAGATATATGGACCAGAGAGTTCAGGTAAAACAACAGTTGCATTACATATAGCAGCTGAAGCACAAAAAAAAGGAGGAGCTGTTGCATTTATAGATGCAGAACATGCATTAGATCCAGGATATGCTAGAAAGATTGGTGTAGATACAGAAAATCTTATATTATCACAACCAGATACAGGAGAACAAGGTTTAGAAATTGCAGAAGCATTAGTTAGATCTGGAGCAATAGATGTTCTTATAGTTGACTCTGTTGCAGCACTTGTACCTAGAGCTGAAATAGAAGGTGATATGGGAGATTCCCACATAGGATTACAAGCAAGACTTATGTCTCAAGCCCTTAGAAAATTAGCAGGTACAATTAATAAGACTAATTGTGTTGCAATATTTATTAACCAACTACGTGAGAAGGTAGGAGTAATGTTTGGTAATCCTGAAACTACTACAGGAGGTCGTGCACTTAAATTCTATGCATCTGTAAGAATGGATGTAAGAAGAATAGATTCAATTAAAAATGGAGATTCTATAATAGGTAATAGAACAAGAGTAAAGATTATGAAGAATAAAGTTGCTCCACCATTTAAACAAGCTGAATTTGATATTATGTATAATGAAGGAATATCTAAGACAGGTAACTTAGTTGATGTTGGAGTTAAAGAAGGTATTGTACAAAAAAGTGGAGCATGGTTCTCTTATGGCGATATAAGATTAGGACAAGGAAGAGAAAATGCTAAAATATATTTAAAAGAAAATCCAGAGATAGCTATAGAAATAGATTCTCAAATAAGAGAAAAATATGGTTTGCCTGTAGATGAAGAAATTGCAGTATCAGCTACAAATACAGATGAAAATACTAATGGAGATGCTAATTCAGATATAGAAAAATAGAATTTAGGCCTTGCTTTTTAAGTAAGGCTTAATTCATAAATTCAATTTTGTTCAAATAAAGCAATTAAATGAGATATAATGATAAACATTGAGAAAAACTAGTGATAACATATATTTAAACAAATCATGTAATCTTGACATAATTTTATTTTTCAGATAAAATAATAACAAATACTGGTTTATCATATTCCTATATAACAGCGAGAAGAATATGACACCTACACTTTTAGTTATTATAAATAAAAATATAATATAGGAGGTGTTAAGGTGGAGAAGTATATAATTATGGTAATTATAGATATTCTTGTTTTGTTAGTATCAGGAATGATAGTATATAAAACAATTCAAAAAACCACTAAAAGAAAAGTGGAAGCTCTAGAACAAGAAGCAGAAACAATACTAGATAATAGCAAGAGAGAGGCAGAAGCAACTAAAAAAGAAGCAATTTTAGAGGCGAAAGAAGAAGCTCACAGAATTAGAAGCGATGTTGATAAAGAAACTCGTGAAAGAAGAAATGAAATTCAAAAGCTTGAAAGAAGATTAATTCAAAGAGAAGAATCACTTGATAAAAAGAGTGATGGTCTTCAGAAAAAAGAAGATTTAATCAATGACAGAATGGTTGAAATCGATAATACTGAACTAGAAGTTAAAGAACTTCATAAAAAGATCAGAGAGGAACTTGAAAGAGTTTCAGGTATGTCTAGTGAAGAAGCTAGAACTTTATTATTAGAAGAAACTAAAAGAGAGATTACTCATGATTCTGCTTTGATGATTAAGGAAATTGAATCAAAAGCAAAAGAAGAAGCAGAAAAGAGAGCAAGAAATATTATAACTCAAGCAATTCAAAGATGTGCAGCAGATCATGTATCTGAATCAACAGTTCATGTTGTTGCATTACCTAGTGATGAAATGAAAGGAAGAATAATTGGTAGAGAAGGTAGAAATATAAGAACCTTGGAAACATTAACAGGTGTTGATTTAATAATAGATGATACTCCTGAAGCAGTAATATTATCAAGTTATGATCCTATAAGAAGAGAAGTCGCTAGAGTGGCCTTAGAGAAATTAATTGTGGATGGTAGAATTCATCCATCACGTATTGAAGAAATGGTTGAAAGAGCACAAAAGGATGTAGAAAATGACATTAAGGAAGAAGGAGAACAAGCAACTCTAGAGACAGGTGTTAATGGGGTACATCCAGAAATCATAAGATTGTTAGGTAGATTAAAGTATAGAACTAGTTATGGTCAAAATGTTTTAAAACATTCCATAGAAGTTTCATATTTAGCTGGCTTAATGGCTTCAGAATTAGGCTTAGATGTTAATCTAGCAAAGAGAGCAGGACTTCTTCATGATATCGGTAAAGCCGTAGATCAAGAGCAAGAAGGACCTCATGCAATTATAGGTGGAGATTTAGCTAAAAAGTATCGTGAATCACCATTAGTTGTTAATGCAATTGCAGCACACCATGGTGATGTTGAGATGATGTCGTTAGAAGCTGTTTTAGTTCAAGCAGCAGATGCAATATCAGCAGCTAGACCAGGTGCTAGAAGAGAAACATTAGAAGCTTATATTAAGAGATTAGAAGCGTTAGAAGAAATTGCAAACTCATATGAAGGTGTAGAGAAGTCGTATGCAATTCAAGCTGGTAGAGAAATTAGAATTATGGTTAAACCAGATATTGTAGATGATGCTGGTGCAGTTGAACTAGCTCGTAATATAGTTAAGAGCGTTGAAGAACAACTTGAATATCCAGGTCAGATAAAAATAAATGTAATTAGGGAAACTAGAGCAGTAGATTTTGCTAAGTAAAACATAGCTTATATTAGATTAATATCTAATATAAGCTTTTTTTAATGTTTAAGAAAAGTATAAAATTCTTTTGAGAGTGAGTGCTGATTATTACTTTTATCTAACATGTAAGTTGGTAAAACATTAAAAAATAATTGTAGGGTGTGTAGATGAAATGAAAAGTAAAATAAGTTAACACAAAAATATTACTATAATATTAACAAAATATAAAAAAAATACAAATTTTTTAAGAATAAAAGAAGGAATTTTTTTCGCAATATAGAATACTATAGAATATGAGTAAATTTTTAAATCTTTGCATGTAAACGATTAGTTGTGAGAGGAGACAAAATTATGGAAGTATTAAAGGTATCAACAAAATCAAATCCTAATTCAGTAGCAGGTGCTTTAGCAGCGGTTATTAAAGATAAAAACGTAGTTGAAATTCAAGCAGTTGGTGCAGGCGCTATCAATCAAGCTATAAAAGCTATTGCAATAGCAAGAGGATTTGTTGCTCCAACAGGAAAAGATATAGTTTGCGTTCCTGCATTTACAGATATCGAAATAAATGGAGAAGAAAGAACAGCTATAAAATTAATTGTACAACCTAGATAAATGTTACAGTATAGGTAATATATTATTCATCAAAATACTATTGAAATTTATCAAAATTTCAGATATAATTAATCGTAAGTTAAACACTTATAGATTTAATAAAGAGGTGAATGTAATGGTTTCAAAAGAAGTCGTAGTAAAGAACGGAACTGGTTTACATGCTAGACCAGCTACATTATTAGTAAAGAAGGCGTCAGGATTTAAGTCAGACGTTAGTATAGAATACAATGGAAAGAAGGCTAACGTTAAGAGTTTAATTGGTGTTTTATCTTTAGCAGTAACTAAGGATTCAACTATTAAAGTTGTAGCTAGTGGTGATGATGAAACATTAGCAGTTGAAGAAATTGCAAAATTAATAGAACAATTAGAAGATTAATTCTTAAAGGGGTTCCTAACATTTATTTGTTAGGAACCTTTTTTGTTCTTCTTTAGGAAATTATATTTTTTTGATTTTATAGTATATAAATAATATAAAAAAATAAATAATAGTTCGGCAAAAGAAAAAATAAATATAAAAAAATGACATAAAATGATGAAATGAATGCACAATTATGTTATAATACGAATGTTGTGAAAAGAAACAAAAATTTTATTCGGTCGGAGGTAAAAATGAAAGACTTATATAGTACACCATTAAATTCAAGATATGCATCTAAAGAAATGAGCCATATTTTTTCAGATGATAAGAAATTCTCAACATGGAGAAAGTTATGGGTTGCCTTAGCAGAATGTGAAAAAGAATTAGGATTAAATATAACAGATGAACAAATAGCAGAATTAAAGGCACATATATATGATATAAACTATGATGATGCTGCAAAGAGAGAAAAAGAAGTTAGACATGATGTAATGAGCCATGTATATGCATATGGATTACAATGCCCAAAAGCAAAGGGAATAATCCATTTAGGAGCTACTAGCTGTTATGTTGGCGATAATACAGATGTTATAATAATGAAAGAAGCTTTACTATTAGTTAAGAAGAAGATAGTAACTGTTTTAGATAGATTAAGTAAGTTTGCTCTTCAATATAAAGACTTACCAACTCTTGGTTTTACACATTTTCAACCTGCACAATTAACAACTGTAGGTAAGAGAGCTACATTATGGATGCAAGATTTAGTAATGGATATGGAAAACATAGATCACTTAATATCAACTCTTAAATTAAGAGGAGTTAAAGGTACTACAGGAACTCAAGCAAGTTTTATGAATCTTTTTGAAGGTGATGAAGAAAAGGTTAAGAAGCTTGATAAGATGGTAGCTGAAAAGATGGGATTCACTAAGAGCTTTGGAGTTACTGGACAAACATATCCAAGAAAATTAGATTCTATAGTTTTAAATACATTATCAGAAGTTGCACAAAGTGCATACAAATTCTCTAATGATTTAAGACTTCTTCAAAATATGAAAGAAATGGAAGAACCATTTGAAAAGCATCAAATAGGTTCATCTGCAATGGCTTATAAGAGAAATCCAATGAGAAGTGAAAGAATGGGAGCTCTTGCTAGATATGTAATAGTTGATTCATTAAATCCAGCAATTACAGCATCAACTCAATGGTTTGAAAGAACATTAGATGATTCGGCAAACAAGAGAATATCAGTTGCAGAAGCATTTTTAGCATTAGATGGTGTATTAAATCTATATATAAATATATCAGAAAACATGGTTGTTTATGAAAAAGTAATAGCTTCTCATGTTAAAAGAGAACTTCCATTTATGGCTACAGAAAACATAATGATGGAATCTGTAAAAAGAGGTGGAGATAGACAAGAGCTTCATGAAAGAATAAGAGAACATTCTATGGCAGCAGCTCAAAGAGTAAAGGGTGAAGGATTAGATAATGATTTAATACAAAGAATTATTAATGATAAATCTTTCAATCTATCAGAAGAAGAAATATTAGGAATAATAGATCCTAGCAAATTCGTTGGAAGAGCACCAAGTCAAGTAGTTGAATTTATAGATGAATATGTTAAACCAATTATTGATGCTAACAAAGATGCAGTAGATATTCATAGTGAAATAAACGTATAGTAAAAAAACCAATGTTATTTGGTTTGATTAATATTATGTTTATTATTAGTATCGATATTATATGTTTTTATAAATAGCATAATTTCATTAAGTATTTACTAATATAATAAAAAAGAGTAAAGATCCTTAAATACTATAAACTCGTTAGAGCTCAGACAGTATAGTATTTTTAACGGGATCTTTACTTTTTTATTATAAGAAATACTAAATTCTATTATAGATAATTTACTTAAATCAATAATTTTTATGTTCCTTTTTCAACAAACAATTGTATTACAATTAAAAGTCGACATTATGGGAAAACTTTTAATACAAACAGTACATAAAAATAGAAGAATAGCCTATGTAAAGGTTAATATAATTAAAAATTACATTAAAGTTTAAAAAAAGTTAAATTATTAATATATTATTTACAATAAAAACGTTACCAAAACATAAAAACTAGGTTAGAATAGAATTAACGTTTATAAGATAATTGTAAACAAATTTATAAAAAAGGGGAGACATATAGATGTTAAAAACTTCAAATGCAAAAAGAATTATTAGTGTACTTCTTTGTGTAGTTATGGCATTTTGTTTGGTTCAGTTGCCAAAGACAACAAAAGCTGAAGATAGTTCAGAAGTTGCAACTAATATAAACAAAGATGGCAAAAGCTATGTAAAGGTATACTATACAAGAGAAGATAAGGATTACTCAGGTTGGAATATTTGGGTATGGGTAGACGGAACTAAGAGCGAAGGTGGACATGCAGAAGAATTTGATGGAGTAGATAGTAAGGGTGCTTACAAAGTTATTGCTAGAGATTCAGATGCAGGAAAGCTTGGAGTAATTGTTAGAACAGATTCATGGCAAAAGGCTTATGATGGTGATGTATTTGTAGATTTATCAAAGGGTGATACAGAATTAGATTTCACAGATGGAAATTATACAGAAGTAAAACCTACTAGCGAATATAGTAATGTTACTGTTAATGTTCATTATTATAGATTTGATAATAACTATGATGATTGGGATGTTTATTCTTGGATGAAGACATCAGGCGCAGTTAAATTTACTACAGATTCATTTGGAGCAGTAGCAACTTTAAACTATGCTGATATGACATCAGATGATAACATTGGATATATAGTAAGACAAGGCGGAGATACTTGGGCAGGAAGAGAACAAAGTACTTTAAATGATGGTAATAGATATATAAATAAAACTTGTATTAATGCAGATGGACAAGTAGATGTATATGTAGTTCAAGGTGATAAATTAACTTACTTTAATGCTACAGATGCAGATGTTGCAAAACAACCTAAATTTACAGCTGCTAAGATAGATACATTAACAAACGTATCATTTACATCAACATTCTCAGTATTAGATGATGCAGGAAATAATGACTTAAGTATAGAAACAGCAAATGGAGAAGCTGTAGCAATAAGTTCAACAAATATTGCTGAAGATGGAAAGAGTGGTACAATAACTACTGCTTCAAATTTAGATTTCTCATCAAATACTTATATATTAAAAGCTACAAACCCATCTAGTGGTTTAGAAGTTACAAAGGAAATGACACTTGGAGCAATATATAACAGTGCTGATTTTGCAAATATGTATACTTATGATGGTTCTTTAGGTGCTTTATATACTAAGAATTCAACACAATTTGTATTATGGGCACCAACAGCTAGTGATGTAAAATTAGTTGTATATGGTAAGGATGGAAAAGACCTTTCTGTTTCGGCTCAACAAAAAGTTGATATGGTAAAAGGCGATAATGGTGTATGGACTACTACATTAAATGGCGATCAAAATGGTGTTTATTATAACTATGAAGTTACTTCTGGTGGTGTTACTAATGAAACTGTTGATCCATATGCAAAAGCAGTTGGAGTTAATGGTGAAAGAGGAATGGTTGTAGATTTAGATTCTACAGACCCAACAGGATGGGAATTACAAAATAGACCTAAATTAGATTCAATAACAGATGCGACAGTATATGAAATGCATATTAGAGATTTCTCAATAGGAGAAGATTCAGGAATAACTTACAAAGGTAAATATAAAGGAGTATGGCAATCAGGTACAACTATTCCAGGAACAGATATAAAAACTGGTATAGATCACTTAAAAGAATTAGGTGTTAACACAGTACAAATTATGCCAACTTATGATTATAACTCAGTAGATGAAACTAAACTAGATACTCCTCAATTCAATTGGGGATATGATCCACAAAACTACAATTCATTAGAAGGATCATATTCAAGTGATCCATATACTGCTGAATTAAGAATGACAGAATTTAAAGAATTAATAATGGCTTTACACAATGCAGGAATAAGAGTAACAATGGATGTTGTTTATAACCATACTGCATTAAGCGAAACTTCTAACTTAAATAAAGCAGTTCCTGATTATTATTACAGACAAGATGCTACTGGTGGATTCTCTAATGGATCAGGATGTGGTAATGAATTAGCTTCTGATAGATCAATGGTAAGAAAATATATGGTTGATTCTGTTGCATATTTAGCTAGTGAATATAAATTAGATGGATTTAGATTTGACCTTATGGCTTTAATTGATAAGGATACAATGTTAGCAATTAGACAAGAACTTGATAAAATTGATTCAAATATATCAATAGTTGGAGAAGGTTGGGCTGGTGGCACATCTTCATTAGATGGTACAATGCAATCACTTAAGGCAAACGCAGCTAAGAATTTTGGACAAAGTCAAATAGCAATGTTTAGTGATGATTTTAGAGATGGTTTAAGAGGAAATGTATTTGATAATAAAGATCTTGGATTCCTTGCAGGAGAAGCTGGATTAGAAGATAGAGTTAAATTTGGTATAACTGCAGCAACTATAAGTAATTCATATGCAGATGCATGGGCTTCTCAACCATATCAATGTGTAAATTACGCATCATGCCATGATAATTTAACTTTATATGATAGATTAAAAACTGAATGTCCTGATGCAACTGATGAAGAATTAATAGCAATGAACAAAATGTCAGCAGCTATAACTTACACTTCTCAAGGTATACCATTTATGTTATCAGGAGAAGAATTTGCTAGAACTAAGGAAAATGCTGATGGAACTTTAAATGAAAATAGTTACAATGCTTCTGATGCTGTTAATGCAATTAAATGGAGCAGAAAAGAACAATATAGCGATTTATATAATTACTATAAAGGTATGATAGCTTTACGTGCTAATCATAAAGCATTTAGAATGAGTACAACTTCTGATATAGCAAATAATTTAAAATATCTAGATGTTCAAGATTCAAATGTTATTGCTTATACATTAAATGGTTCAGCTGTAGGAGATAAATGGAATACAATTGCAGTACTATTTAACTCAAATGACAGTGAAGTATCAGTAACATTACCAAGTGAAAATTGGGTAGCAGTTGTTAATGGTGAATCAGCAGGTACTAAGGCACTAGAAACAATTAGTGGCTCAACAGTTACTATACCAGCAAAATCTTCATATGTATTAGTTGATAAAGCTAGCTATGAAGCATCACTTGTAAATGATGATAATAATAACAATAATAATAATAACAATAGCAATACTGACAAGAACAATAATACTAATACAACTACTAAAGATACTGATAAAACATCTTCTGGAAACAAGAAAGTATCAGATAAGAAAACAGGAGATTCTAATAATTTAGTTGCGTTAGCAATGGCTTCTGCAGTAGCAGCTTTAGGGGTAAGCGTAGCATATGTTTATAATCGTAAAAAACAAAGACAAAATTAATTAAATATTATCTTTAAGATAAATAAATAGATGAAGATACCTAAATGTTATAAGTAACATTTTAGGTATCTTTTTTTTACTTTTTAGGAAATTATATTTTATTTATAGTCGTAGATAAGTATCTTAGATATAGTGTTTAAGTAATATTAAAACATACTATCTAAAGAATTAAGAAAGAAAAATAGTGCCATGACAGCATCCTAAAATAAGTTTTGAAACTTGTGATAAAGCTTTGTAATTCATTCATTTTGCATAAAGTTAAAGTGATTATTCCACAAATGGATATAAAATGCAAATGATAAAAATAAAATTTGACTATGATAATCAATATCAATTAAAATAATTTTTGAAAGTTCATAAAAAATTAATAAACAGAAAGGAGGAAGAAAATGAAAAAGAAAATTATATCAATTGCATCTTTAATTATTGGTATAGCATTAATTGTAATAATATGTGTGTATAATGGCAGTTCACATAAGGAAAAAGAAAATGTAGCATCTAATAAAACTGAAGAAAAAGTATCTTCAAAAGATAATAAAGAAAAAAATGAAGAGAAAGAAAGTTCAAAGGATAATGAGAAAAAAGAAGATCAAGCAGTTATAGAGGATAATGCTACTGATGAAAATAACAATACAGAAGAAGAACAACCAGTACAAAATACAGAAAATAAGGAAGACAAGCCACTATCCTCTACTAATTCTCAACAACAAACAGCTAATACAACAACATCAACCAATAATGTTGTAGAAAATAAGAATAGTAATAGTGGTGTTACATCAAATGATAATAATGTAATTAGCAGTAAGTATAAAGATGGAACTTATAAAGGAACAGCTGACGGATATAATGGACCGGTTACAGTAAGTGTAACTATAGCAAGTGATAAGATAACTGCAATTAATGTTATAAGTTATGAAGATGATGATGAATTTTTTAATGAAGCAAAAGGTGTAATAAATAAGATAATTTCTAATCAAGGAACTAATGTTGATGTAGTAAGTGGTGCTACATATAGTTCAAAGGGAATAATAAATGCTTCTGCATCAGCTATAAATAGTGCAAAAAATTAAAGGGATAAATAAGATGAATATAAAATAAGGGGGATACAATATGAAGAAGAAGTTAGTTTTATTAACAGCTTTTTTATTTGGTGCAAATACATTTCCAATTGGACAAGTTGCTAATGCAGCTAATAATGATGTTGTTAATGTATATGGAACTAAAACAATGACATTTTCAGAATTTTATCAAAATGAAATAACTGGAGAAGCAAAAAATGAAGATGGGTATTATGATACTGTAACATCTGCAACTAAAAGAAAAGCTGGTATTATTCCTGCAATAATGAATAATACAGATGTATTTAATGTTGAAGGAATAAAAACTGTTGATGTAAGTATATCAAATGATATATTAACAGGTGAAGGAGTAAGTACTTCTGATGAAGAAGGAATTAAGGAATTTGCAAAGAGCAAGAATATTGATATATTATATTTTCAATATGAAGATGGAACTGTAAAAGATGCTGATGGAAATGTAGTAGGAGATAATGTTCCTGTTTATAAGGCAAAGGCCCTAAAAGAAGATGGTAGTTATGGAAAAAGAACATTAGTTAATGAAAAAGCAGTATCAGAAACAAAGGTATCTGTACAAAATCCTAATGTTACATATGGAACTACTTATGGAGATTATCAATTTAATTTTGATTTAGTAGGATATGATGAAGGATATAAAGATAATTTATATGGTGTAACAATTACTAATCAAGAAACAGGAGAAGTATATGGCTCAGTAATATATGAAGATATTTGGCCAGCTACTAAGTCAGGGTTTAAATTACAAATTGCTGTAAATTTAACTACAAAAAATATAAGAGGAAATGAAGTAGTTGCAGGAAGATATAAAGGTTTTGGTAAAGGTGTATATACTGTAAGAGTTATGTCAAGAGGATATGAGGACTTAGTAATAAATAATATTAATGTAGATGAGAAATTAGAAGTTGCACCTAAACTAAAAACTACAGAATTTAAGGATACAGATTCAAAAGTATCATTACAAATAGATACTTCAAATGTAAAAGAAGATTATGTAAGCAAGTTAAAAAATTGCGAAGTGAAGTTAATCTATGGAAGAGATGTAATTGATGCTTCTAAGGTAAACATAACTAAATCTGAAGATGGAAAAAATATAACAATAAATAATATGTCGGATATTATAACTAATTATGGTGTGGGAAGCTATACAGTACAATTAGTAGTTCCTGAATATGCTCCAGAAAACTTGACATTTATTGTGAAAGATACATCTATAGCTAAAACATATTTAAAAGTTAGTGATAAGATATATGAAGCAGATGCTAATGTGGAAGTATTAAAAGGTGAAGATGTATCAATAGTTGATAAAGATGGTAACTTCATAAAGGGGTTAGGTAAAGGAGCAACTATAACATTAAATGGTGAAACAATAAGTCCAAAAGGTACACAAATTACAAGTTATAATGAAGATGAACAAGTACTAAGAATTCTTACAGATAATGATTATTTTACTGAAGGAAATGAATATGTGTTAACTGTAGCAACTACAGGATATGATACTTATGAATATAAGTTCAAAGTAGTTACTGAGAAAACAAAAACAGAAGAAATCAAAAAATATGTTACTGATAAAAATAACAGTTTAGACATTAAAGATGCAAAGGTCTTAGATGCAAATTTAGAGTCTAGTAAATCAAATGATAAAGAAACTAAAAATATAAATCAAGGTGGTAAAGCTACAAAAACAGGAGATATTGGTGTGTTACCATATTTCGTAGTGTCATTAGGCTCTTTAGGAGTTTTAACAAGAAAAAAATATAAAAGGTAAAAAATAAGGGACGAAGAAGATTTTCTTATATTTATAGGATAAGAAAATCTTCAGTCCTGACTTTGGTGAAAATAAGGAGATTAAATGAAAAATAGGAAGTTAGTTAATTATATTAGATTATTTGTGCAAATTGTATTTATAGTAATATCACCTACAATTTTTTCGTTTGCATTTAATGGAATAAAGGCACTTGTTACATCAATAAGTCAAGGCACATTTGAAAATTTAACAACTGCAAATAAACTAGGTTTGGTTTTAATTATATTTACATTTTTATTTGGAAGGTTTTTCTGTGGATGGATATGTTCTTTTGGAGCATATAATGACATTGTATATATAATAGGATCAAAATTTATTAAAATAAAAAATACTTCTATAGAAAAATATAATTCATATTTAAGGTATTTGAAGTATTTTATATTATTTATAATTATTTGTTTATGTATTACTAATAATGCAAGTTTTATAAATGGAAAGAGCCCTTGGGATGTATTTGGACAAATTGTATCATTAAGATTTAGATTTGACGGATTTTTAATAGGAATCATATTGCTAGTTATTATTACTATTGGATGTTTATTTGTTGAAAGATTTTTTTGTAGATATTTGTGTCCTCTTGGAGCTATTTTTTCTATTGTAGATAGATTGCATTTATTTGAATTACACAAGGAAAATTCGAAATGTGGCAAATGTAGAATATGTACTAATGAGTGTTCAATGGGAATTAAATTATATAAGGAAAACGAAGTGAAAAGTGGAGAATGCATAAAATGTTATAAGTGTGAAGAGGCTTGCCCACGTAAGAATTTTGAAGTAAAAGTATTAGGTAAGAAAATAAATAAATATATTGCTATAATAATAACTTTAATTTTAATAATTAGTATGTTTTTTGGGGCGCAAATTTTAAAACTACCTAATACAAATAAAAATGTAGCTAAAGAAACAAGTGATAATATAGAGGAGTATTCTAAAACTGAAGAAATATTAGGAACAGTTGTAAATGGGAAAATTCGGGGTAGCAATGCTCAAGAAGCTTTAGAAAAAGCATTTGAAAGAGCTAAAGAATTAGAGCAAATTATGTCTGTAAATATATCAGATAGTGAACTTAATTATCTAAATGATAATGGATATAATAAAGCAGTAAATGTAAGTGATGATTTATATTATGTAATAGATAAAGGAATTTATTATGGTAAGCTTACAGATGGAGCTTTAGATATTACAATTGGAAACTTAATTGATAAGTGGGGGATAGGTACTGATACTCCTAGAATAATTAGTCATGAAGAGTGTGCTAGTGAAATTAATTTAAAGAATTATAATAATGTGGAACTAGATCCTAACAATAAGACTATAAAGTTTTTAAATGATAAAATAAAAATTAATTTAGGTGCAATTGCAAAAGGATATATAGCTGATGAAATGAAAAAAGTATTAACAGAAGAATATAATATCAAGTCAGGTATACTTAATTTAGGTGGAAATGTATTAACAATTGGTACTAAAGAAAATGGTGAGGAATATAATGTAGGAATATGTAACCCTAAGGATACAAGTGATGTTATAGATAGTGTGAAGATTTCAGATAAAACAGTTGTGACATCAGGTAATTATGAGAGATATTTTATAGGAGAAGATGGGAAGAGATATCATCATATATTAGATCCATCTACAGGATATCCTGCAGAAAAAGGATATGTAAGTACCACTATTATTGCAGATAAATCTATTGATGCAGATGCGTTATCAACAGCAACATATGTGCTTGGAAAAGATAAAGCAAAAAAACTAATAGATAGTCTTGATGATGTAGAAGCTATATTTATAACTGATGATATGAATATAGAAAAGGTGATGTAAGAATGTTTATTAAGAAAAGGTATCCTAAGATATTGTTTTTAATAGTTATATTATTATCTGTAGTGTGTTCAATATTATATATTAAAAACAATAAAGGGGAAAAAATAGCAAAAATATACAAAGATAAAAAACTTTTATATACTATAGATTTAAGTTCAGTAGAAAAACCTTATGAAATAAAACTTGGAGATGATGAAAATTATAATATAATCCAAGTTAATCATAATGAAATATCTATAATAGAAGCATCATGCCGTGATAAGGTATGTATAAATACTGGGAAAATAAATAATGGAACAGTACCAATAGTTTGTTTGCCTAATAAAGTAATAATAGAAATTAATAGTAATGAGGAGCAGAAAATAGATGCAGCAACATACTAATATAAAAACAAAAAAAATAATAGTGATGGCACTTTTGCTTGCAATAGCATTAACTATTTTTATGATAGAATCTCAAATCCCACCTATAGTACCTATTCAAGGTGTAAAACTTGGATTAGCTAATATAATTACTTTAGTTGCAATGTATTATATTGGAACTAAAGAAGCGGTAAGTATTTTATTGATGAGAATAGTAATAGGAAATATTTTTTACGGACAAATAATTAGTTTTTCCTATAGTTTAATTGGGGGGATATTATGCCTTATTGCAATGCTTATATTTAAAAATATATTTAAGGGAATTGAATATATTCCATTGATAAGTGTAATAGGTGCTATAGCACATAATATAGGGCAAATATTAGTTGCTGCTTTTTTAATTAATAGCACTAAAATTATGTATTATTTGCCTATTCTTATTATAAGTGGAATTATAACAGGATTTTTTACAGGATATATAGTTTTCTGTTTATCAAAAAGAAATATAATAATTTGCAGAAAGAAATCTTAAAACAATGTTCAATCTTGTCAGAAAGACGTCAATTCGTTGTTGTAATTCAATCAGTTCTTTTTCTGATTCATATTTTAATTTTATCAATATGTCCTCTCTTTCTTTAAGGGAGGATTTCTCATAGAATTAAAAAAACACTCTTTCTATATAAATATTTTCTATAAAAAATAATAAATCATGAGATTACAGATATAAGAGGTATCATGCTAAATATGTATGCAAAACAAAGACCTTAATATATCGAAGCAACAGATATGATTGCGGCAAGCAACGTAGTTATGACACTTCTTCGTTGCCCCCGAATTAAGAATGGATATAATATAAAATATTTCTTAACCAAAGAAGGAGAACAACCAGCTTGTAAGGATATTGAGAGAGCTGGAATAGCACAGTGTATGTATGATCTTGTTAAGGATGAGTCGCTAGGTGTAAATGAGAGTCTTGGACTCACTAATTAGTGAAGGAAAAAGTGACTTAACAACAGTACGATTTCGTATTAATCTATTAGATAGTACGAAATAGTACTGCTTAGAAAGGAAAGTGAACTACATGCTCAGAAATAGAATAGATAGGATGTATGAAGCAGTTAGAAAAATTAACCAAACTTATGAAATTTGGGCTTCATCACATGGACTGACTTTATATGAAATGCAAATTTACTATGAGATGATGAAAAATAAGGATGAAATAGTTACACAAAAAGATTTATGTTTAAAGCTAGATGCTCCTAAGACATCTATGTAAACACTAAAAAATTATCTGAAATAATATTTGAAACTAGGACTATTCGAAAAGCAGCATTAGCATGCTATAAAAATGATATTCCTAAACTAAGAGAATATATTCCTTTAGTAGAAAGTAACTTAGATAAAATTAAAGGTACACATTGTTGTAACATAACCTTAAATTGTATAACTTTCTGCAAAAAGAGCAAAAGTTCAACTTTGAAAAAGTTGAACTTTTTTGCATAAAATAGATTAAAATATAATATAAGGAAAAAATATAAAGTAAATTACAAAAAAGTTTACAAATAACACTTTTTTTGCTGTATAATAGTAGATAATATGAAATAAATTGTATTTAGGGGTATGGGAAATATGGATTTATGTAGGGAATTAGTTATGAATAATTCTATGAAAGCATTTTGGGGAGAAATCATTATAAATAAACGTAACAAAATGATGGATGTAATTATTAAAGAATGTAATTATGAGATGAGAAAATATATAGATGTGGAAGATGCAGTAGGAAAGGTAGCAACGGAAGTTTTTGATATAAGGGAAAAGAATATATTTTCTGATGCAATAAAGAAGTTAGATAGTCAAAAACAATGTACTGTTTTTGGATATTTTCAAGGAATAGATAAATTCTTTTTGATAAATATCAATAAAATTACAGACAATGATTGTATAGTATGGCTTAGAAAAGAAATTACTATGGATGAAAATGTTATCAGAGCATTTTACAGTAAAGGGTTAAAAGTAAATTTAAAAGATTCTTTAGGTAGGTACATGTATAGTAGCAAAAAGCTAGATGAAAATTTTATATCTAAGTTCGTAAGTAAAGGAAAAAGAATAGAAGAAATAGTTTCTGGAATAGAAAGTGAATATTTGCAGAATGTTCAGCAGAAAATAATAAGAAAAGAAATTCCAAGATATGAAGGAATAAATTTTATAGACGATGCAATTTTATATAAGATAATATACCCTTTAGACATAGGGGATGAAATTGTGGGAACTATAAGTATATTTAGTTATATGACAGAAAATTATAAACAAGATGATCATGGTTTAAAATGCGATATGCTTGAAATTATACTAGATAATATTCCAGAGTACATAACATTTGTAGGAGTTGATAATGAATTAAGATATTCTAATAAGGTATTTAATAATGAAGAAAACAAAGAGTTATTAATATATAATATGAGTGAATATTGGGAATCTGTAGAATTTAATACAGAAGTTATAAGGTTTAATAAAAAGATTTCAGTGACAAGAAGTATAAAACTACATAATGGTGAAAATAGAAATCTAGAAATAACAAAATGTCCAATATCTGAAGAAAACAAAATTATAGGAGTATTAACTATAGCAAGAGATGTAACTGAAAATATAATTGAAAGGGAAGAATTAGAACAACTTAGAGGTGATTTGTTTGCTAATTTATCTCATGAACTACGAACTCCATTAAATGTTATATATTCAGCAATTCAAATGTTACAAGAAGTTAATGATAGAAAAAAACATGTAATACCTACTAGATATTTTGATATAGTTAGAAAAAATGTGTTTAGATTATTTAAAGTTGTAAATAATCTTATTGACTCTAATAATTTAGATGCTGGAGGAATTGAATTATATAAGAAAAATTATGATATAGTCTACCTATTAGAAATGATAATAGATATTGTTAATTCTTGTGTAAAGGATTATGGTATAACTGTTATTTTTGATACTAATGTAGAAGAATGTATTATGGCATTAGATGAAGATAAATTTTATAGAATAATACTTAATTTATTATCTAATTCAATAAAGTTTTCTATAGATAATAAGCCTATACTAGTTGAATTACTGTGCTTAGAGGATAGAGTTATTATAAAGGTAAAAGATAGAGGTATAGGAATACCTAAAGAAGAATTTCCAGAGGTTTTTGATAAGATGAAGCAAATAGGTGATAGATTCACAAAGATAAATGAAGGCAGTGGTATGGGATTATACATTACTAAGGGATTTGTTGAATTACATAAAGGAGAAATAAGTTTATTAAGTGAAGTTGGGAAAGGATCAGAATTTATAATAGATATTCCTATAGAAATAAATGATGGGCAAGAGGTTCAATATAAAGAGATATATAAAGAGCATTGCAAAAACTCTATAAAAATTGAGTTCTCGGATATAAATTTTTAAGGAGGAATAAATTTGGACAATAACTATTATGCTAGTATATTAGCAACAATACCAGCGTATTGTTTATGGGGAAAAGTAATTAATAAAAATGATGTTTTAGATATACAAATAAATGATTTTAGTGAATTATTTAAGGATGAAGATGAATTACAAGATTATATTTATTTATCAGATTTTTTTAATATAGAATTTAAAAATAATTTATCATTAGTTATAAGTAAATGTTTAGATTATGGGGAAGCAAATATTTTAGAATATATAAATGTATTTGGTGAGTTTTGTGATGTAAAACTAAAAATAATAAAAGAAAATTATATATTAGTGAGTTTAGAAAAAAAGTATGCATTAGATGAACTATTTGTTAAAAACCTTATAAAAGGAGAAAAATATATTTATTGGGTTAAATATATAGATGGCAGATATATAAAAATTAGTAAAAGTTATTTGAATGCTTGCAAAAAAGTTCATAGCTTATGTTCTGAGAATTTTATAGGAAAAACTTCAGAAGAAGTATTTAATGAAAAGTCAGCATTGATAGAAGAAGAAAGAAGAGCATCTCAAGGAGAAGAAATAGTATCAGTTAATAAATTAATAAATAATATAGAATTTAGTATTAATTTAATTCCTGTAAAAGAATCTGAAAATATAATAGGCATTATGGGATTTGCAATAGAAACAGATGATAAAACAATGCCGTTGAATGAAAGAAAAAAACGTGAAAAAAGACTAAAAGCAATATGTGATGCTATGCCACATTCTTTGGGATGTGTTGATAAGAATCTAGAACTTACATATGCTAACAAAAATTATATAAAAAAATGTAAGGGATATAGGATTGCTTGCAAAGAGTTATTAAGTAAACAAAAGAAATTAGAAGAACTTCGTGATAAGGATAAGAAGTATAGTAGAAAAGTTTTAAATGAAGGTAGAGAAGCTTCATTTGAATATGAAAATACAATATATGAGGAAGGTATTAAATATATAGAAGTGAAAAAAACTCCTCTTTTAAGTGAAAGAAGCGAAGTAGTTGGAGTAGTTACTATGGCACGAGATATTACAGAAAAAAAACTTGCAGAAGAAAAGCTAGAACAGATAAGAATGGAGTTCTTCTCAAATTTATCTCATGAATTTAATACACCTTTAAATGTTATTTCTAGTACATATCAACTTATAAGTGATTTGACTAAGACTTCTGAGGACGAAGAGGAGTATAAAAAATACCTAGATGTAATAAGGAGAAATAGAGTTTATTTATCAAATAAACTAGAACAGATAATAGATGCAACTAAAATGGATATAGGTGTAATTGCATTTGATGCTGTAAGAGGTAATATAGTTGAATTTATAGAGAATGTCTTTGATAATATGATTGATTATGCCAAGGTTAAAGATATAGAAATGGTATTTGATACTAATGAAGAATTTATTGATATGTTTTATGATGAAGATAAAATAGCAACTATAGTAACCAATCTTATAAGTAATGCGATAAAATTTACAGATGAAAAAGGAACTATATTAGTTGTATTAAAAAAAATAGATGATTATATAGAATTACATGTAAAAGATGATGGGTTTGGAATAAAAAAGGAGTGCTTAAATAGCATATTTTATAAATATCATAGAATACAAGATAGTGATGAAAGATGGTGCTGCGGAAGTGGAATAGGTTTACATTTAGTTAGAGAATATGTTGAAATGCATGGGGGAACTGTAGAGGTAAAAAGTGAATATGGAAGTGGAAGTGAATTTATAGTACATCTTCCAATAAAATAATTGTCTTGAAAAAGTAGAGATTGTGTAAAACATAAATTAAGGAATATATTTAAGGATGAAAAAGTGTCAAAGCGATAGTAGTAGCGTTTTGATACTTTTTTCATCCTTAAAATGTTAGAATTTATTAGGATATTTATGACAAAGTATATGTATAATTATCATACATATTATTGCTTCTATAAAAACCATAGGTGCATTAACAGCTAGAGAATACACATATGAATTCATTCCGTAATCAGCTCCATATTGACCAAAGAAAACAACTCCTGATATAAAGTGACATATAAACTTGACTAAAAACGCAATAAATGTACCTAAAAGTGGTTTTTCTTTAAAGTAACCAGCAAGGCCTATAGCTATAGATGGAAGAGGATAATCTAATAGTACTTGAACTGGATGTAGTATATAAGGATCTAAAAATAAATTTAATAAACCATATACAAAGCCTGTCAACATTCCAACTTCAGGTCCATACATAAATGAAATTATAAGTAAAGGTACCATACCACCTAGAGTAATACTACCTCCCATAGGAAAGTGAAATATTCTAAGAATCTGTAGTACACATGCAATTGCAATAGCTATTGCAATTCGTGCAAGCATAGGTGCACTTATCTTTATTTTCTTAAACTTAAGAAGTGCAATTATAAGTACAATAAGTGCCAAAATACCTATTAATGCACTAGGATTCTTATAGATATCTTGAAATTTTTCGGAAAAATTAGAAAAATAAGAATGAAATCTAGAAATCCAATCATTAAAAATATTCATATAAAATCTCCTTGGTTATTATTTTTATTACAGTTTAAAATTATACATTGATTTTAATAATTATCAAAGTATATAATTTATATGATTGTAATTAATATACTTTCTGAAATGTTAAAAATATGTTATTTATGGAGGATTTTAATCAGGTGGAGAATATAATGAAAATGATAAATAAATCTAAAGAAGGAGGAATAACTGAAGGTAGTTTATGGAATAAAATTTTATTGTTTGCATTGCCATTAGCAGCTACTAGTGTACTACAACAATTATTTAATTCTGCAGATATAGCTGTTGTTGGAAGGTTTTGTGGTAGTGAAGCTTTAGCCGCAGTTGGAAGCAATCAAGCAATAATTAACCTTATAATTAATCTTTTTGTTGGTTTATCAATAGGGGCAAATGTTGTTGTATCAAGATATATAGGGCAAGGAAGAAAAGAAAAAATAGGATCTGCTGTACATACTGCAATAGCTATTGCAATTTTAAGTGGAGTATTTTTATTAGTTGTTGGTTTTTTTATAACTAAACCAATACTTATTCTTATAGGGTCGCCAAAAGATGTTATAAATCTTGCATCAGCTTATCTTAAAATATATTTTATAGGCATGCCGTTTATGATGATATATAATTTTGGTTCAGCTATACTTAGAAGTAAAGGCGATACCAAGAAACCTCTTATATGTTTGTGTATATCAGGAGTAGTGAATGTAATATTAAATTTATTTTTTGTACTTGTATGTAAATTAGGAGTTGCAGGAGTAGGAATAGCAACTGTAATAGCAAATATTATAAGTTCTTCATGTATATTATATTTTCTTACTCATGAAGAAAATGAAATAAAGTTAGATCTAAAGAATATAAAAATTAACAAACATAATTTAAAGTCTATGGCTAGAATAGGACTTCCTGCAGGACTTCAAGGAATGGTATTTTCAATATCTAATGTGTGTATACAAGCTGCTATAAATAGTTTTGGATCTGATGGAATTGCAGGATCATCTGCTGCCTTAAATTATGAGTACTTTACATATTTTTTATTAAATGCATTTAGTCAAACAGCAGTAACATTTGTAAGTCAAAATTATGGCGCAAGAAAGTATTCAAGATGTAAAAAAGCACTTCTTTTATGTATTATTTTTGGGAGTACATCTTGTTTTATATTAAGTATGATTTTTTATAGATGGAAACATGCATTTATAAGTATATATACAACAAAAGATGCTGTATATAAATATGCATTTATTAGAATGAGATATGTTTTGATTTTTCAGTTTATAAATTCATTCCTAGATATAATATCTGGAGGTTTAAGAGGACTTGGACGTTCCTTAGTACCAGCACTTATTACTATAGCAGGTGTATGTGGATTTAGATTATTATGGGTAGGAACAGTGTTTGTTAAAAATCATACCTATAAGACCCTTATGATGGTTTATCCAGTTAGTTGGATAATTACAGTTGCTGTAATTGTTATAGCATATTTCGTACTTACTAGAAAAATTTATAATGTAGATACAGAGGAAGTTATATAATATTCTTTGAATAGTCTCCTAAGAGCAACACTTTTATAATATGGTGAATATAATATATTAATCATGAAATTATATGTTACGATAGGAGAATAAAAATGAGAACAATGATGAAGAAACTTGAATTTAAAAAGATTCAAGCAGATGATTATGAGAAATTAAAAAAGTTTTTTATGCTTCGGAGAAATAAAAGCTGTGATAGTACTTTTTTAAATTATTATATGTGGTCAGATCTATGCAATACACAATATGCAATTTGTGATAAAGCTTTAATATGGCTTATGAATAGAGATGGAGAATATTTTTCTCAGATGCCCATGTGTTTAGAAGAGGACTTGAATAACGCCATTTTTAATTTGAAAAATTATTATAAATACGAACTAAATAGAAATTTTAAGATAAATGAAGCAGATGAAGAAGCAGTAAGATATTTATTATCTCATGAAGATAAGTATATTGTTAAAGAGTTAATGGACAATAAAGATTATATATATGATTATATGGAATTAACAAAACTAGAAGGAAGAAAATATCATACAAAAAAAAACCATTTAAATATTTTTTTAAATAATTATTTAAATAGATATCAATATAAAATATTATTACAAAAAGATAAATATGATGTGTTTAAATTTTTAGATTTTTGGACAAGCTTAAAAAATAATTGTACGACAGAATTGTTAGCAGAGATAGAAGGCATAAAAAAAGTGTTTAATAATTTAGATAAACTTGATGTAAAAGTAGCAGGTGTGTATATAGATAATGTTTTACAAGCTTTTACTATAGGAGAATATAATAAATTAGAGAGAATGGCTATAATTCACGTTGAAAAAGCCAATCCTAATATAAATGGTCTATATCAATTTATAAATCAAAAGTTTCTTGAATGTGAATTTAAAGAAGCACTGATAGTAAATAGAGAGGATGATGCAGGCATAGAGGGGATTAGAAAGGCAAAGCTATCATATAATCCTATATATTACGAAAAAAAATATAAATTAGAATTAATAGATAACATATAAAGTATATACAAATATAGACGATAAATATTGTATGGGTACAGAGGATATTGATGTGGTTATTTGATTGTTTATGTATTGATAAATATAAAATTCGAAAAAAAACTACAATTTCCGAAAAATTTATGATAAAATTAAATATATTTCATGGATGAATAGGGGGAATTATAATGTCTAAAATAATGGGATGTTCACTAGTAATAAAAGATGACTTTGAGAATGTTTTAATTCTTCAGAAAAAGGTTAAGAAAGCAGAGCCTGAAGAATGGAGTTTAGTAAGTAGTAAACTTAGAGGAAAAGAGAGTTATGAAAAATCTATTACTAGGGGAATAAAGGATTGTATAAAAGCGTTAGCTTTTGACTTAGAACAAGTAGGCGAATATGTTGTTGATGAAGAAAATGATGAAAGTGTTATGGTATTTAAAGCTAATATAAAAGAAAAACCTATGCTTGATAAATCTTTTATAGATTATAGATGGATAAGTAAAAACCAAGTTATTAATTATAATCTTAAGGAATATGAAAAAGCAGCACTTAGAGATTGTTTTAGATAATATATAATATTTTACAATATACAAAGTACCTAGTGGAATTTTTATGCTAGGTACTTTTTTAATCTATAAGGAGTCATAAAAAACATTATTTAAGTTTTGTTTTTTTTAATTTATGTGAATTATTCTGTATTTGTCATAATATAATGGATAGATTTCACTTAAGGGAAAATTTAATTTATCTAGAGAGTGACAGCAGTAGAAGTATTCGCCATATTGATTTATTTTGGTTATTATTCCTGAATGAGAGAAAAATCCTTTCTCATTAGAGAAGAATTGAATTATATCTCCTATAGAATAATTTGAATCTACTTCATAGTCTATACCTATGTTATTATTAATTAAATAATAATATAGGTCTTTTACACGAATCCAGGGATTTTTGTATGGAGCCCAGCTATTAGAAAAAGGTATTCCACCTGCGTGTAAACACTGAGAGATATAATTAGTGCAATCACCACCAGAGTTATCGAAACTCTTGTAGGAGTTATTGTAATTAAGAGCATGTTTTTGGGCATAATTAATTGCATTAATTCTATTATAACCACGATATATATGTGATTTGTTTTGAGTAGATAGTGTTTTTTTATAGGCTAATACAAGTGATTCGATAGATTTTAATTTGTTTTGCCAATAATACAATTTGATATTATCACGTATAAGGAGCAAATTAGAGTTATCTCTACTAAAATAATCAAATGATTTATCGGTTATTTTTGTATATAGAGATGAAAATAATTCTTTATTATAAACATCTACAATAAACCATTTTAAATTTATTTTTTTACAAAAGAAAGCGTATTCAAGAATTTCAGAAGAAGATACATTTTCTGTTCCTTTAGTGTATGTGAAGTTGTGCTTAACTTTAATTATAGAAGATATAGTATTTTTATTTTTAGTAGAAGTAATATTTTTAATTACGTATTTTTCTTTTTTTATTGCATAACCTAATGATAAGCGCCATGTTTCTTTGAATTTATTTAGAAGGCGTATTTCTTGAATAAGTGTTGGATTTAAGGAGAGTTTATTTAATTTATTTATTATTCTATCTTTTTTTGCACAAGATATTGATTTAAAATATAATTTAATAATATTATTATACATAAAAAACAACACCATTATTGATTAATAATAATTTATGCATATAATAGATAGAGAGTTAACAAAAAAGTAGGGGGATTAAATATGAAAACAATATTAATAGCTATATTAGCAGTTGTAATAATTATAAATTTAATATCATTTTTTTATGGTAGGACTAAACTTAGAAACTTTGGCAAAGGTGAAGAAGAGGATAAGATGAATTATCACAAAGGAATGAGATATGTAGTTTTATCTGTTATTTTATCTTTCTTATCCATAATAATAGCTACAATATTAGTTATTATTAAAGTTCTTCATAAATAATTAATTTACAAAAAAGGAATTATGCTTATGAATATATTAGAGGACAATTTTTATAATAGAGATACATTAGTTGTTGCAAGGGAATTATTAGGCAAGATATTAGTACATAAGATAGATAACAAGATAGTGGCAGGCAAGATAGTGGAAACAGAAGGATATCTAGGAGTGAAAGATAAAGCAGCACATGTATATGGTGGAAAGAAGACACCTAGAGTTATGCCTCTATATGGGCCTCCAGGAACAGCGTATATATATCAGATATATGGAATGTATGTATGTTTAAATGCTATAACAAAAGAAGAAGGAGAACCTCAAGGAGTTCTTATAAGAGCAGTAGAGCCACTTATTGGATTGAACTATATGTCAAGCAATAGGAATGATAAATCATATATAGAACTTACTAAAAAGGAAAGACTTAATTTAACATCTGGACCATCTAAATTATGTATGGCTATGGATATTACTAAAAAATTAAATAATACTATGCTTTTAGGTGGAGAATTATTTATAATAGAAGCAGATGATAATATAAAGAAAATATATGAAACCAAAGAGGAAGTGTGTGGAGATATAGTAGAGAGTAAACGTATAGGCATTGATTATGCAGAGGAGGCACGAGATTATTTATATAGATTTTATTATAGAGATAATCCATATGTATCAAAAAAGGATAAAGTAGGGAGAGAGAACAAAGATGGCAAAAAAGAAAAAAAGTAAAAAGAAAGTATTAGCATCGGTTTTAATACTTATAGTAATTGCATTTGGAGCAGGAATATATTTATATAAAACTAACCAGGACAATAATAAGGTAAGCACTGTTGAACCTTCAGAATCACCAAAAGACAATAATACTACAGATAAAAAAGATAATATTAAGGATTCTAACAAAGATACTAATAGTACTTCTAATGATAATAATGTAGTGGATACTCCTAATTCAAATAACAATAATACTACTACTACTAATAATAATACGTCTTCTTCAGAAGATTCTAAGTTAGAAGAAACTGTTAATGGAATAGTTGATAGTAATAATAAGAATGGATCTACTTCTCTAGATAATGCATCAACAGATGGAGAGTTTACCAAGAGTAAAGCCATAGAATATTTAGTATGTAGTGATTCAATATGCGTTAACTACCAACTTAAGGTTGAAGATGGAAAGTATTATTTCTTAAAAGATGGAAAGAAAAAATATTATCTATATCTATATGATAAGGAAAATAGTCCTGTAACAGGTAAGGATTATTATGGCTATAATTTATATGATTTAGATCAAGGAGATAATGTATCAGTAGAGTTTGGTATGATTGATGAAAGTGGTTATGTAGAGATAGAGTAGGTGATTATATGAGCATTTTTAGATTGTCAGAGGAGATAGTGTTTCCTGATCCTCACTTGGCAGAAGATGATGGCTTGCTAGCTATAGGAGGAGATTTATCTGTAGATAGGTTGTTAGAGGCATATGTAAATGGTATATTTCCTTGGTATAATGAAGGGGATCCTATTATGTGGTGGAGTCCTAAACCTAGATGTATACTATTACCTCAAGAGATTAAAGTATCTAAGTCTATGGCTAAGATTATAAAAAAAGATATGTTTAACGTAACTATAGATAATGACTTTGAAGGAGTTATTAGCAATTGTCAATCTATGAGAAAAGAAGAAGGTACATGGATTACAGAAGAAATGAAAAATGCTTATATTAGGTTACATAATGCTGGTTATGCTTTAAGTGTAGAATCATATCTAGAGGGAGAACTAGTTGGAGGATTATATGGTGTTGTTATAGGCAGATGTTTCTTCGGAGAATCAATGTTCTCAAAAGTAAGTAATGCATCTAAAATAGCACTTATTAAACTAGCTAGAATTCTAGAAAAGAATAAGTTTGAATTCATAGATTGTCAAATGAAAACTGACCACCTTATATCTATGGGAGCTAAGATGATAGAATTCGATGAATTCTTGAAGTTAATAGATAAAGGATTAAGTTAATAATTGTAATGAGAAAGGGAGTACATTCAAAAATGATGTACTCCCTTAATGATGTTATTCATACCTATAAATAAAGGAGATATTATAATTATTGCCCATTTCACTAAATTATATACATTAAATAATAAAAAAAATCATATTATTTATTAAAACTGCAAGGATGTGATGATGTTTATGGATCTTAATGGCTTAAGCACTCTTGCTCTTTTAATGTATTTAGACGAAGGCTTAGTTACAAATCTATCTTCTTTAATGTTAAGTGGCTATATCAATATAAGAACTACTAAACTTATTCAAGATAGAACATTGTTAGGTAATGCAGCTATAGAAGAGAGAAATAGAGGATATGAAGAAGATAGAAGAGGGGATGAGAGAAGAGACGGGTTTAAATCTGACAATTATTATAATGTAGGTAGTTGTGAAGAATCAAATTTTAATAGAGGTTTTCTAGAAAATAGGGAATTTATAAGACGAGAAGAAGAGTTTCAGAGAATATATACTACATTTACGCTTCATAGTCAATTGATACAGGAGATAGGAAATAAATACGATGTTAAAGAATTTGATAATATAACAATAAACGAAAATCAAGTAAAGGCAGGGGATTATGTAAGTATTCATGGAGAGCTTACTAGTAAATCAGTTAATTCGTATGTGGATTCAGTTCTAACTGTATTTAATTGCTTTGGATGCGAAAACCTTAATAATATGATTTCACAAAACTTCAAAGATAAGTGCTGTATGGATTTTAATTCTATGAATACATTTATGAATCATTTAAGTGAAATTTTAAATAAAAATTCTACTGAAGATTTAATACTTACATGTGGGAATACTCAAGTTGTTTTGAATGTAAATGATAATTATTTTATGAATAATAAAGCATATGTATATGATAGAGTGGATTGTCCATGTACTGTATTTGGTAAAGTATTAAAAGTTGCTGCAAGTGGTGAATGTATAAGTTTACTTAGAAAAACAGCACAACAAGAATATTATGAAAAAGTATTAGATAATTTTTGCCCATATTGTGATGCCATGACAAGTAGTGGTATAGTTGTCCCAGAAATGCCAAATTTAAAATGTGAAGGAGTATCACTAGTAGTATTACCAATTAGTATTTCTATATAATTGGATCAATAGTAAATAAATCTATAGATCCAATTACTTTTATGAATTTATTTGACATAATGGTTAATAATATGTAAAATAAAGAATGTAAATGATAAATGAATATTTTGTGATGAAGAGAAAGAGTAATAAATTATATGCTTTTTAGAGAGACTAGGGGTGGTGCAACTAGTTAAGCAGATTTTATGAAAGGAATCTCTGAGCAGAAAGTAGAGAGAATCTATGTAGTGAAAGATGGGCTTAAGCCAAGAAGGGTGGAACCGCGGAATGATATTTCGTCCCTTTATGGTAAGAGCTTTTTTTGTTCTCTAGGGAATTAAAATAAATTATATCTAACTTTTAAGGAGAGGATAGTAACATGAAATCAATTTTAACAGTAATCGGTAAAGATCAAGTAGGAATAATTGCAGGAGTAAGTAATGAATTAAGTAAATTCAACATTAACATATTAAATGTTAACCAAACAATTATGGATGGATATTTTACTATGATGATGATGCTAGATACTAGTAATGCTAACAAGAGCTTTGAAGATATAAAAAAGGATCTAGAATTAAAGGGAAAAGAACTTAAAGTAGACGTTAAGATTCAAAGAGAAGATATATTCCAAAAGATGCATTCACTATAAGAAAAAGGTGGTTTAAAGATGAGTACAAATATTACTACGAATAATATATTAGAAACTATCAAAATGATAGAAGAAGAAAAATTAGATATTAGAACTATTACTATGGGAATATCATTATTAGATTGTATAGATTCTGATGGAGAAAAAGCTAGAAAGAAGATATATGATAAAATAATGAGATGTGCTAAAGACCTTGTAAAGGTCGCTAATGAAATACAAACAGAGTTTGGTATTCCAATAGTAAATAAGAGAGTTTCAGTAACTCCTATATCTATTATTGCAGGTGCAACTGATGATGAGAATTATGTTGAATTTGCAAAGGTATTAGATAAAGCTGCTGAAGATTTAGGAATAGACTTCATTGGAGGTTTCTCAGCATTAGTACAAAAAGGATGTACTAAGGGAGATAAGATATTAATAAAATCTATTCCAGAAGCATTAGCTTGTACTAAAAAAGTTTGTTCTTCAGTAAATGTAGGATCTTCTAAGAGCGGAATTAATATGAATGCTGTTAGAGATTTAGGTGTTATAATGAAGGAAACAGCAGAATTAACTAAGGAACAAAAAGGCTTTGGTTGTGCAAAATTAGTAGTATTTGCAAATGCAGTAGAAGATAATCCGTTTATGGCTGGAGCTTTCCACGGAGTAGGTGAAGCTGACGTAGTTATAAACGTTGGAGTAAGTGGACCAGGAGTTGTAGAAAGAGCTATAGAAAAGGTTAGAGGAGAATCTTTTGACGTTCTAGCTGAAACAATTAAGAAAACAGCATTTAAGGTAACAAGAATGGGAGAACTAGTTGCACAAGAAGCTTCTAAGAGATTAGGGGTTCCATTTGGAATAATAGATTTATCACTTGCACCAACACCAGCTATAGGTGATTCAGTTGCTCATATATTAGAAGAAATGGGACTTGAAACAGTTGGTACACATGGAACTACAGCTGCTCTTGCAATGTTAAATGATGCAGTTAAAAAAGGTGGAGTAATGGCATGTAGTCATGTTGGAGGATTAAGTGGAGCATTTATCCCAGTATCAGAAGATGCTGGTATGATAGATGCAGTAGTAGGTGGATCACTTAATTTAGAAAAGCTAGAAGCTATGACTTGTGTATGTTCAGTTGGATTAGATATGATAGCTGTACCAGGAGATACATCTGCATCTACATTATCAGCAATGATAGCTGATGAAGCTGCAATAGGTGTTATTAATAATAAAACAACTGCAGTTAGAATAATTCCAGCTCCAGGATGTAAAGTAGGAGATATGGTTGAATTTGGAGGATTATTAGGAAGAGCTCCAGTTATGAGAGTAAACCCTAATTCATCAGAAGCATTTATAGCTAGAGGTGGTAGAATACCAGCACCAATTCACTCATTTAAGAACTAGTAATTTTAAGTGTTATATGTTTCTATAAATTAAACAATATCATTAAGAATTTCTAAATATTAAAAAATTAAGTTAGCCAAATGTTGTAAGCTCACAAAAGCTTATATAATACAACATTTTTAATGCTAACTTAATTTTTTCTTTTACTCTTTAGGAGATTATATATTGTTTGTAGTTATTTTTATTCTTCTACTTTGTAAATTACTATGATATAATTTACTATGAAAAGCTAAATTATAATGGAGGAATATAGCGTATGACGAAAATGATTTCATGGAATGTGAATGGTATTAGAGCAGCAATTACTAAAGGCTTTTTAGATTATTTTAAGAAGGAAGATGCAGACATTTTTTGCATTCAAGAAACAAAGTGTCAAGTAGGTCAAGTAGAATTAGAACTTGAAGGCTACTATCAATATTGGAATCAAGCAGAAAAGAAAGGTTATTCTGGTACGGCAATATTTACTAAGAAGAAACCTATATCAGTTACATATGGCATGGGGATAGAAGAGCATGACAAAGAAGGCAGAATAATTACATTAGAATATGAAGATTATTATGTTATAACAGTATATACACCTAATTCTAAGAGTGAACTTGAAAGACTTGAATATAGAATGGTATGGGAAGATGATTTTAGAGCATATCTTAAGAAATTAGAAGAGAATAAGCCTATTATTGTATGTGGAGATTTAAATGTAGCACATACTGAAATAGACCTTAAGAATCCTAAAACTAACACCAAAAACGCTGGTTTTACTATAGAAGAGAGAAATAAGATGACAGAATTATTAGATTCAGGTTTTATAGATACGTTTAGATATTTTAATAAGGATGTAGAAGGTGTATATTCATGGTGGTCTTATAGATTTAAGGCTAGAGAGAAAAATGCAGGATGGAGAATTGATTATTTTTTAACTTCAAGGAGTTTAGAAGATAGATTGATAGGGGCAAAGATTCATACAGAAGTATTAGGATCAGATCATTGTCCTGTAGAATTAACTATAGAATAAGGAGTTGAGATAAACTTATGGAGAATTTTTCCGTGATTGGAATAGCTATGTGCATTGTATTAGGAGTTTTTTGGGGGATTGAATTGCTTAGCTTATTCTTTTCAATAGCAGAGAGAGGAAAAAGAGGTTACATACCATTACATTTATTTGGATTGATAACATTAGGTCTTGTAGAGCTTTATGCATTATGTGAAACTTTATCGATAGATGGTTTCTTTGATAAAAAGCTTATTGTAGTAACAGTTATTTGTGCATTTATATTTTTTATAGCTTTAGGATGGGATAGCCTTAGAGTTGAGCGAGTAATCCAAGAAGGTAGGAGAAATAGACATTGTAAAAAAACAGAACATAGAAGAAGACCGCAAGTTACAGAAGAAAGAAATCAGTCAATTAATTAAAATTGACTGATTTTTACTCTATAGGAAGTTGTATAGAATTTAAATATGAGAAAAGTATTAGAATAGAAGGAATATATAATGGTAAGAATAAAACTAGAGAAAAATAAAAAAGAAGAGCCTATATTTAAATTATACATAAAAAATTCTGATATAGAAAAATATAGATTTTTAAAGAGAGCTCTAATTGAAAGTAAAAAAGGCAAAGAAAAGGACTGTTATATTGTACCTATTAGATTTTTTGAGCCTATTTTTAGGAATATACCTAAAGAAGATATTAAGGTAGATAAGAGATCTATATTGTTTTATTTAGAATTTTCTGATGATTATGATGAGAAGTATTATTATAGAACTTCTGCTGCAGCTACATATATGAAGAAGTGGAGAGAAGAAGGATGCCCCCATATATATAAGATAAATCTTAATATAGAAGAAGCATCTATATCTAAAGAAATAGCATTTAAGAGAATATCATTAAATAATATTATAGAGCACGAGGAGAAGAAGGATGTTTAAGATAGGATGTCATTTATCAACAACAAAAGGATATTATAATATGGGGAAAGAAGCATTATCTATAAATGCTAATACATTTCAATTCTTTACAAGAAATCCAAGAGGTGGCAAGGCGAAGGATATAGATGAAAAGGATATAGATAAATTATTGCAATTAATGAAAGATAATAATTTTGCAAAGATATTAGCACATGCACCTTATACCCTTAATGCAGCATCTAAGGATGAAAAAACAAGAAGTTTTGCAGTTGATATGATTAAGGATGATCTTAGAAGAATGGAGTATCTTCCTGGTAATTTATATAACTTTCATCCAGGATCACATGTTAAGCAAGGTGTAGAAATTGGAATAAACTATATAATAGAGGCACTTAATAAATCTTTAGAAGAAAGTCAAACAACTACAGTGCTACTTGAAACAATGGCTGGTAAAGGAACAGAAATAGGAAGAAGTTTTGAAGAAATTAAATCTATAATAGAAGGTGTGGAGTTAAAATCTCATCTTGGAGTGTGTTTAGATACATGCCATGTGTACGATGCAGGATATGATATAGTTAATCATCTAGATGATGTTTTAGATGAATTCGATAGGATTATAGGATTAGATAAACTAAAGGCTATTCACTTAAATGATAGTAAAAATCCTTATAATAGTCATAAGGATAGGCATGAAACTATAGGAGAAGGATATATAGGATTAGATGCAATAGTTAATATTATTAATAATCCTAGATTAAGAGATCTACCAATCTTTTTAGAAACACCTAATGAATTAGAAGGACATGGAAGAGAGATAGCACTGCTTAGAGAAAAATATAAATAATGTGGAGGAAAATAATTTTTTTATGAATTTAGTAACAGTTGAAAATGTAAGTAAAAGTTATAGTGAAAAGGTATTACTTAAGGATGTATCTTTAGGTATAAATGAAGGCGATAAGATAGGTATAATAGGAATTAATGGAGCAGGTAAGTCTACATTATTAAAAATTGTTGCAGGCAAAGATGAATTTTTTGATGGAACTGTAACAAAGGGTAAAAATGTAAGGATAGCATATCTGTCTCAGAAGCAAGATTTTAATGAAGAAAAGACAGTTCTTGAAGAAATATTTGTTGGAGATTCTAGAGAGATGAGACTTCTTATGTCATATGAAGAATTATTAGAGAAAATATCTATAAGTAGTGATGATAAGCTTAATGAGAAATTATTAAAGCTTCAAAGCGAAATAGATGATTTAAATTTATGGTCTTTAGAAAGTGAAGCAAAAAGTATATTGTCAAAGCTTGGAATAAACAATTATAATGACAAAATAAAAGTATTATCGGGTGGACAACGAAAGAGAGTTGCTTTAGCTCAGGCACTTATTACACCTAGTGATTTACTTATTTTAGATGAGCCTACTAACCATTTAGATGCTGATTCTATAGAATGGTTAGAAGAATATCTTAATTCTCGAAAAGGTGCATTGCTTATGATTACTCACGATAGATATTTCTTAGATAGAGTATCTAATAGAACAATAGAATTAGATAGAGGTAATCTATATGTTTATGATGGTAATTACACTAGATTCTTAGAGAAGAAGATGGAGAGAATGGAGAGGGAAGAAAGTGAACAGAAGAAATTAAATTCTTTAATCAAAACCGAACTAAAGTGGGTTAAAAGAGGTGCTAAAGCTAGAACCACTAAACAAAAAGCAAGACTTCAGAGATTTGATGAATTAGTTAATAGAGAATATATTAAGCCACCTGAGGATATAGAGATTAATTTTATAGGTAGTAGATTAGGTAAGAAGATTATAGAGATAGATAATTTGTCTAAGTCATTTGGAGATAAGAAGATAATACAAGATTTTAATTATATATTTACTAGAACTGATAGAATAGGTATAGTAGGTAAAAATGGTGCAGGAAAAACTACATTGATTAATCTATTAAGAGGTCTTATACAGCCTGATAGTGGAGTTATTACTATTGGCGAAACTGTAAAAGTAGGTTGTTTTGCACAAACAGATGATGAAATGGACAACAATATGAAAGCCATCGATTATGTAAGAGAAGGTGGTGAATATATAGAAGTGGCAGATGGAACTAAGATAACAGCTTCAACATTGTGTGAAAGATTTTTATTTGATGGCACTATGCAATATACCAAGATAGAAAAGTTATCAGGAGGAGAGAAAAGAAGATTATATCTTTTAAGAATTCTTATGGAATCGCCTAATGTATTGTTATTGGATGAGCCTACTAATGATTTAGATATTAATACACTTAACATATTAGAAGAATTTTTAGATTCTTATGCAGGAGTAGTTGTTGTAGTTTCACATGATAGATACTTTTTAGATAGAATATGTAACAAGATATTTTCTTATGAAGGAAATGGACTGGTTAAAGTATATCATGGTAATTATAGTGATTTTCTTATATCTAAAGAAATAGAGTCTATACAGAATGAAAGTAATCAAGTAAAAGAAAAGAAAGTTGTTCAAAAAAGACAAAGAGAAGATAAACCTAAGTTTACTTTTAAGGAGACAAAGGAATATGAACTTATAGGGTCTGAGATAGAGAATCTAGAATTAAAGATAGAAGAATTAGAGAAACTAATGGAAGAAAACTCTTCAAGTTATTCAAAACTTCAAGAATTAGTTGATGAAAAAGAACAAGCAGAAGAAGAATTATTATATAAATATGAAAGACTTGAATATCTTGAAGATAAAGCAAGACAAATACAGGAATATAAATCTAAATAATACATTATATAAACTTTGTTACAAATAATTAAAAGTATAGAAACATGTTTATAATTGAAATGTTCACATAAGTAAAATATAATTATTTGTAGGAGGGGATTGGGTTGAAGTATGAGATAAAAGGAGAACCATTTCCAGCAGTTACATGTTATATTGAGGATGGTGAAACACTTATAACAGAAAAAGGTTCGATGTGTTGGATGAGTCCTAATATGTCTATGGAGACTGTTGGAGGGAGTGTTGGCAAAGCTTTTGGTAGGATGTTTTCTGGAGAAGCAATGTTTCAGAATAAATATACTGCAGTAGGAGCAGAAGGTATGATAACATTTGCATCAAGTTTTCCTGGAGTGATCAAAGCTTTTGAGATAACACCAGATAGAGAGATGATAGTACAGAAGTCTGGATTTTTAGCAAGTGAAACAGGTGTTGAATTATCAGTGTTTTTTCAGAAAAAATTTGGAAGTGGATTATTTGGCGGTGAAGGATTCATAATGCAGAAGTTATCAGGGAATGGAATAGCTTTTGTAGAATTTGATGGACATATTATGGAGTATGAGCTTGCTCAAGGAGAAAATATGATAATAGATACAGGATATTTAGCTGCTATGGAGAGTACTTGTAGTATAAATATACAAACAGTAAAAGGAATAAAAAACAAGTTGTTAGGTGGCGAAGGAATCTTCAATACAGTAGTTACAGGACCAGGTAAGATATATCTTCAAACTATGCCTATTAATTCTGTAGCATCATCATTAGCACCATATTTACCAATTACAAAATAGATTATAATAAGGTTATTATATAAGTTATAAATTAATATTTAACGTAAAAAATCGACAAGGCCATTATGGAACAGTCGATTTTTTTGTTTATTATGATAGATAAAAAATATTTTTTAAAAGTGCTAAATACTTAAATTATATTAAAGTAATAGAAATATATAAGTATTTATGGGATAATTAAAAAGAAAGTGTATGATAACAATCTTTTAAAGGTGCATAAACTAAAAATAATTAAAGTAATGGAGAAGATTTATGGAATTATATATAACATTAAAAGGAAAAAAAGATCCTATAATATTTAAAGGAGATAGAATAGATATATTAGATTTTGAAATGAATGGAGTGGAATACAAGCAAATTAGATATTTTAGGAAAGGATTCTCTAAATCTGAATATATAGATAAAAGTCTTATAGTAAAAATTCGCGAAAAAAAATAGAAAAGACTAATTCAAAACATTTGGTGAGTAATGGTTTCAATTGAACTAGTCATTTCTTCGTTGTCTAATTTTAACATAAAAAAGCTAGAAATACAATAAAAATCTGAAAACAAATCAAAAAATATATATTCGTGGAAAAATATGAGTAAAAATTGATTTTTAGGAAGGAAATAAATATGAGTAAGACATTAGTTATAGCAGAAAAACCATCAGTTGGTAGAGATATTGCAAAGGTTCTAAAATGTAATATAAATAAAGGTGCGTATATAGAAGGAGATAAATATGTCATAACATGGGCATTAGGGCATTTAGTAGGGCTTATGGATCCGGAAGGATATGGAGAAAAGTATAAGACATGGAGTATGGATACACTTCCTATGTTACCTAAGTATATGAAGCTTACAGTGCTTAAGAAAACTTCTAAACAATATAATGAAGTAAAAAAACAAATGTTAAGACAAGATATAAATGAAATAGTTATTGCAACTGATGCTGGTCGTGAAGGAGAATTAGTTGCAAGATGGATTATAGATAAAGCTGGAGTAAAAAAACCTCTTAAGAGATTATGGATATCATCTCAGACTAATAAAGCAATAATTGACGGATTTAATAATTTAAAAGATGCAAAAGAATACGATAACCTTTATAGAGCCGCAGTTGCAAGAGCAGAGGCAGATTGGTTAGTTGGACTTAATGTAACTAGAGCATTAACTTGTAAGTATAATGCTCAGCTTAGTGCAGGGAGAGTACAATCACCAACTCTTGCTATGATAGTAAATAAAGAAGAAGAAATTAAGAATTTTAAGCCAGTATATTATTATAATCTTTCAGCAAAGGCTAATGGATTTACTTTAAATTGGATAAATGATAAGAATAATGGTTTAATATATGATGAAGATTTTGCAAATAAGATATTGGCAAAGGTTAAAGGAAGTGAAGGCGAAGTAATAGAAATAAACAAATCTGATAAAAAGGTTTATTCAAAAGCATTATATGATTTAACTGAGCTTCAAAGAGATGCCAACAAAATATGGGGGTATTCAGCTAAACAAACGTTAAATATAATGCAAAGATTATATGAAAATCATAAAGTATTAACATATCCAAGAACAGACTCAAGATATATTACAACAGATATAGTAGCAACAATTCCAGATAGGCTAAAAGCAGTAGCATTTGGAGAATATAGAATTTATGCAGATATGCTTCTTAAGTCCACTATTAAAGGAAATAAAAATTATGTAGATAATAGTAAGGTTTCAGATCACCATGCGATAATTCCTACGGAGGAAAAAGGAAATTTGGCAAATCTTAGCTTGGAAGAAAAGCATATTTATGATTTGGTTGTAAAAAGATTTTTAAGTGTAATGATGCCACCTTATATATATGAACAAACGAAAGTTAAAGTAAAGGTAAACGGAGAAACATTCATAGCTAAAGGAAATGTGACTAAAGATAAGGGATGGAAAAAGTTATATGAAAAGTTTACAGCTATTGATGAAGAAGAAAATACTCAAGAATTACCAAGCCTTAATAAAGGAGAAAAAATAAAGATAAATTCAGTAGATAAAGTTAGAAAGCAAACAACTCCACCAGCGAGATTTAATGAAGCAACTCTTCTATCAGCAATGGAAAACCCTCATAAGTATATAAATGTAGGAAAAGAAGCTGCTAAAACTTTAAATGAAACAGGTGGACTTGGAACAGTTGCAACAAGGGCTGATATAATAGAGAAATTATTTAATTCTTTTGTAATAGAGAAAAAAGGTAAGGATATTTATCCAACTTCAAAGGGAATACAGCTTATAGAACTTGTACCTAAGGACTTAAAGTCACCATTACTAACAGCAAAATGGGAAAGTCAGCTTGATGATATAGCAAAAGGAAAAACAAATAGTAAAAAATATATAGAAGAAATGAAGGAATATGCAACTAAGCTTGTAGAAGATGTAAAGAATGGAAGTGCAAAATTCCATCATGATAATCAAACAGGTAAGAAGTGTCCTAATTGTGGTAAGTATTTACTTGAGGTAAAAGGTAAAAATGGAAGAATGCTAGTGTGTCAAGATAGAGAATGTGGTTATAGAGAAAATCTTGCAAGACTTACTAATGCTAGATGCCCTGAGTGTCATAAGAAGTTAGAAGTTAGAGGACAAGGTGAAGGAAAGATTTATGTATGTATCGGAGATACTTGTAATTTTAGAGAAAAAGCATCTGTTTTTGAAAAAAGGTTTGATAAAAAAGGTAAAATTAATAAAAAGGAAGTTAACAATTATATGAAGAAGATGCAGAAGGAAGCAGAGAAGATAGCTATAGAGGATAATCCTTTTGCATCACTTTTAGGAAAAATGAGTTTTAAAGATAAATAGTTCAAATTCTATTAATATAAAATTAATAACCTAATATATAAAAATCACAAAAAAAAATCCGATAAACACTGTAGAAAAAGAATTTGGTGTGTTTGGAGGAATTCAATATGGAAGATATAAGAATACAGGAAATAAAAGAAAAAAATAAAGTGGCTTACAAAATAGAAATTGCAACAGTCTTTTTTGTGTTTCTTACATTGCTTCTAGCAGTGCTATTTAAAGAAAATTTAATAAGTATAGATATTCAATTAGTTATGGCAATTATAGCTATAATTGCAATATTAGTAAGTCATAAAAAATTAGATCCAGAAAAGTTTGCAGAAGCAGGCATAATATGGATGGCAATATTTTATTGTACAGTAATGCTATGCAATAGATTAGATTATGTATATATATATTCATTTCCAATAGTTTATGTTGTTCTTATATATATGAATAGAAGTTTCATAAAAAAAGGAACATGGATATTATTTTTAAGTAATGTTGTTAATGTTATATCTAGAGGTGTAAGAGGATATATTAATAATGAAAATGGAGCTATGGTTGTAGTTCAAATTTTAATAGTTTTAATTACATGTTATGCAGCTAATAAAATAGGATTTTTATTAACTGAATTTAATAAAAAGAATCTAGAAGATATACAAGAAAAAGCAGAAAAAGAAAAAGAAGTATCAAGTGAAGTTCTTAATATGGCAGAGGAACTTGTAGAAAACTTTAAGTTAACAAGAGAATTGGCACAAAAGCTTAACGAATGTGTAGAAACTAATAATACAAGTATGAAAAGCATAGTTGATATTTCTGATAAGAATATGGAAGCTATACAAAATCAAGCCGAGATGACTAAAAATATTCAAGAGAATATGGAAGAAACTAAAACAGAAGTAGATAACATTAAAGAAACTTCTAAAGCAACAAAAGAAATTATAGATGATGGTGCAAAGATTATAGAAAAGCTTCAAGGTCAAGCATCAGAAGTTAAATCAGCAAGTGAAGAGAGTAAAAATTCTGCTGATAATTTACTTAATAGTATATCAAAGGTTGAAAATATCATAAGTACTATATTAAGTATATCTAATCAAACAAACCTATTAGCATTAAATGCTTCTATAGAAGCTGCTAGAGCAGGAGAAGCAGGAAGAGGATTCTCAGTTGTTGCAGATGAAATACGTAATCTATCAGAGCAAACTGTTGAAGCTACTAATGAGATAACTAATATAATTCATAATTTAACTGTTGATGTTAAGAATGTTGGTGACTCTATTATGGGTGCTTCAGAACTAATTAATATGCAAAATGATATGATAGGTGTTGCAGGTGATAAATTTGCTGGAATAAATAGTAATGTAGATAATTTATATAATATTGTTGATTCTATGGTCCTTATTGTATCTAGTATAGTTAAATCTAATGAGGAAGTTGCTGCTAGCTTGACAGAATTATCTAATAATGGTCAGGATATATATGATTCATCTAATGAAGGATTGAAACAAAGTGGTGATTCTATAGAAGCATTACAACATGTTAATGAAATATTAAATAAACTTTATGATATTGCAGATAATATGAAGAATTTAGTTTAATTTGATTACCAAAAAGAGTGTCACTTTAGTAGTGGCACTCTTTTTAGTGTATAGATAATTATATTTAATTCAAATCTATGAAAAAGCACTGTAACCATAGAATTAATATATAGATATTAAATACTATAAGTTCTTTTCCATAACTGTGTTGATATAGTTTAATCTTTGTTTTAGCAATTAGTATTGACAAATAAGGGAAATAGTAATACACTATATATGAACACTTATTCATATGAAAGAATATTGGTTGTGAAGGAAACGGATGTTATCTGCGACCTTTCACAGAGATATCACATTAATTACGTATGTTAATTTGTAATATAGGTAATTATATGATAAACTTGTAATAAAAAATAATTGATAATGAATTTCAATTACAAAAAAGGGGGAAGCAAATTGTTTTTAGAGGTAAAAAATTTAAAGAAATATTATGGTGAAGGAGAAAACAGAAATGAAGTTTTAAAGGGACTTAATTTCACTATAGACGATGGGCAAATAGTAGTTTTATTAGGACCAAGTGGTTCTGGTAAATCAACATTATTAAATGTCATAGGTGGAATAGATACAGTTGATGAAGGATCTGTTGTTATTGGTAATGAAGATATAGCTGTCATGAGCAAAAAGAATTTATCAAATTATAGAAGAAATAATTTGGGATTTGTATTTCAATTTTATAATTTAATTCCTAATTTAACTGTAAAAGAAAATATAGAAGTGTGTGAATATTTATCTAAGAATCCATTAGATATAGATGAACTACTTAAAACATTAGGATTATGGGATCATAAGGATAAGTATCCTAATCAACTATCAGGAGGACAACAACAACGTTGTGCTATAGGAAGAGCATTAATAAAGAATCCTAAACTTATATTATGCGATGAACCTACTGGAGCATTAGATTACAAAACTTCAAAAGAAATACTTAAACTAATTGAAGATGTAAATAAAAAATATAAAAATACTATAATAATAGTTACACATAATGATGCTATAAAGCTTATGGCAGATAAAGTTATGAAACTTAAAGATGGAAATATAACAAAGAGCTATGAGAATGAAACTAAAGTAGCTGCTAGTGATTTAGAATGGTAAGTAGGTGAAGAAATGAAAAATCCGTTAAATAAGAGATTGCCAAGGGATATGAAACATAACTTTGGTAGATATTTTGTAATATTTATGTTTTTGACATTAACTATAGGACTTATATCAGGTTATTTAGTTGCTAATACTAGTATGCAGATAGCATTTAAGGATAGTTTTAAGAAATATAATATAGAAGATTGTAATTTTGAAATTCCATTTAAAGCTGAAGATACTCTTATAGATACATTAGAAGCTGAAGATATAACTCTATATGAGAATTATTATGTTGAGGAAGATGCGTTAAAAGATACAGCTTTACGTATATATAAAGTTCCAACAAAGGTTAATAAGGTATCTGTATTAAAAGGAAAGAAACCGCATAAGGATAATGAAATAGCATTAGATCGTTTATATGCAGTTGGAAATAACATTGATGTTGGAGATACTATTAAAATAAACAATAAAAATTTTAAAGTAACAGGTTATGTTGCATTATCTAACTATACTGCAGCATTTAAGAAAAACTCAGATATAATGTTTGATTCAAAGAATTTTGGTGTAGCAATAGTTACTGATGAAGGATTTAAAGATTTAAATCAAAAAGAAATTCATTATAGCTACTCATACAAATTTAATGATAAACATTTAACAGATAAAGAAAAAAGAGAAAAAAGTAAAGATATAGTTAAGATATTAAGTAGCAATACTATTGTTACAAGTTATACATTAGAAGAAAACAATCAAAGTATACATTTTGCAGGGGACGATATAGGAAAAGATAAGAGCATGACGATATGGTTATTGTATATTCTTATACTTATAATGGCATTTATATTTGCAGTTACAATAATTAATACAATAGACTCAGAATCAGTAGTAATAGGAACTCTTTTATCTTCTGGATATTCAAGATGGGAATTAGTTAGACATTATTGTAAGCTACCTATTGTAGTTTCTCTTATAGCAGCAGTTATAGGTAATATATTAGGATATTCTTTATTTAAAGGTCTAATGGCTGACTTATATTATGGAAGCTATTCATTTCCAACCTATAAAACAGTATGGAATGCAGAAGCATTTGTATTAACAACAATTGTTCCTATAGTTATAATGATAGTAATTAATATTGTGGCACTTTCGCATAAATTGGCCATTTCACCACTTAAATTTTTAAGACATGATTTGAGCAAGAAAAAAAATAAAAAGGCATTAAAGTTACCTAATTTCAAATTTAAAACTAGATTTAGATTAAGAGTAATAATACAAAATATGTCTAATTATATTGTTTTATTTGTAGGTATTCTATTTGCAACATTCCTTTTATTATTCTGTTTGATGATGCCAACAACAATTGATAAGACTAAAGATGCAATAAAGGATAGCCTTATAAGTAAATATCAATATATATTAAAAACTCAGGTAGAAACTGAAAATAAGGATGCAGAGAAATTTGCAACATATTCTGTTGAATTGAACAAAAAGGTATATTCTTCTGATGAAAGTGTATCTGTATATGGACTTCAAAATGATTCTAAATATGTTAATTTAGATTTTGATGATAATTCTAATGGTGTATATATATGTGATGGTATATTAAAGAAATACGGAGTGCAAGTAGGAGATAATATAGAGCTTAAGGATTCTTATAATGATAAAAAGTATAAGTTTAAGGTCCTAGGAACATATGATTATCCAGCAAGTATGGCCATATTTATGAATATAGATGATTTTAATAAGTGCTTCAATCATGATAAAGATTATTTTAATGGATATTTATCAGATAGTAAAATAAAAGATATAGATGAAGTATATATAGCTTCCATAATAAAGTTATCAGATATGACTAACTTATGTGAACAATTAACTTCATCAATGGGTAGCATGTTTGATATGTTTACAGTTGTATGTGGAATATTATATATTGTACTTATGTATTTGTTAACTAAGGTTGTTATAGAGAAAAATTCAAATAGCATATCTATGGTTAAGGTGTTTGGATTTAATGATAGGGAAGTAAGTAGTTTTTATTTACATGCTACTACTATTGTTGTTATAGTATCACTTATAATAAGCATTCCAATATCAGAATGGTTACTAAGTGTATTGTTTAAAGAGATAATGAAGAGTATGACTGGTTGGTTTACTATGTATATAGATACAATAACTTATGTAAAGACTTTTGTAATAGGTATAATATGTTATATAGTAATTAATTTAAGACAAGTTAGAAAAATTAATAAGATTCCAATGGAAGAAGCGTTAAAAAACAGAGAATAAATGAAAAAATTAAGGTATTATTGTTAGATAACTTATATTTGACAATAATTAATATCAATATTATATGTTCTAAGTAAATAATATAATATCATTAAGTATTTACTAATATAATAAAAAAGAGTAAAGATCCCTAAATACTATAAACTCGCTAAAGCTCAGACAGTATAGTATTTTTAACGGGATCTTTACTTTTTTATTATAAGAAATACTAAATTCTATTATAAATAATTTACTTAAATCAATAATTTGATATTAATAACTGAAAAATAAGTAATCTAAAAAATATATTCAATAATTTTTTTAAGTAAGAATTACTGAAGACTTAAGATATTTGCAGACAATATAGATATATTAAAAATCACCATAACGCTTAAATAATTAAAATATAATATGATTAGTGGAAGTAACCATTATTGTTATGGTTAGAATTATAGGTAGATACAGAATAATATAACCATGAAGAATTAAAGATTAGTATGAGTAATATGGAACAATCGGTTACTGAACTAATGCTATTATATTTTAATTATCAATATTTATTCAAAGCAATAATATTGATACTAAAAAAGAAAATCATAATATTAGCATTATCAAATAACATTGGATTTTTCATTATCAATATTTACTTAAATCAATAATTTGATATTAATTAACTGAAAAGATAAGTAATCAAAAAATATAGTCAATAATTGTTTATGTAGAAATGCAGAATACATAAGATACTTATTGAAAATATAGATATACTAAAAAAATAACGCTTAAATATTTAACATAGAAGTGATTTGATGGAACAAAGCATTTTTGCTAGAGAAGAATTAATAATGTCTATAATAAATAAAATACTGTGAGAAATTAGAGGTAAGTATGAATAAAATTGAGCAAACGCTTTGTAAAATCAAATCACCTCTGTGTTAATTGGTTACTGAACTAATGCTATTATATTTTAATTACTATAAAAGTGCTTTGTTTCTGTATTCTTTTGGCGTAACATTAAAATGTTTTTTAAATAGCTTATTAAAATAAGAAACACTATTAAAACCTGTATCTAATGATATTTCCATAATAGACATATCTGTAGTTGTAAGTAGATGAGAAGCTTGTTCTAATCTAACTATATTTATATATTCTATACATGTCATACCTATATGCTTTTTGAAAAATTTCATAAAATGATATTCACTAAAGTTAATTAAATCAGCTATTTCCTTTATAGTAATTTGATTCTCATAATTATTATTAATATAATTAAGAATTATTTTGATTTTTGAACTAACAGTTGGAGAAAGCTTACTTATTTTACTAGAATCTTGTATCAAGTTATTTTTGTATAATAAGTAAAAAAGATGAAACAAAAGTGCTTTTATTTCTAGTTCATAAAAGTTATCTTTATCATCATAGCAAGTTATAATATTTTTTATAACTGCAACTAATTCAGTATATTCTTTCATTGAAGAATCTATACGAATATACGATTTCATATCATTATTTAAAAATGGAGCAATATATTTTATTGTTGCACCATCTGTCAATGCACTTTGTAGCATAGATAAATTAAACACCATAGAATGCCATGTGCAATATGTATTTTCATCTTTCTTTAGTGAATGAAGAGCAAGGGGTTTTATAAATATAATTTCTCCTTCTGTAGGGACAAATTCATTTAATTCAACATTGAAAACACAAGTACCTTTTTCAATATAATTAATTTCAAATTCTTCATGCCAATGCATAGGAATTAAACTAAAATTGCTTGATAAATCACCGTGATAGGTTGTAAAAGGAAGATTAAAGTCTCCGTGTATTGCATTTTCTTTTAAACTTTTGTTCACAAAAGCACCTCCTTTATAAGATAAAAATGACAGTATTGTTTTACTGTGCCTTAGTATATTGCTAGAATACTACCTATATCTATTATATAATAACATTATAGTAATAAACAATACTAGGAGGTATATTTTATGGATAAAATGGGTAAAATAAAAGGATACAATGTAGAAGGTAATGATATTAGAATAGAGTATGAAAATTTTACAGCTTATGTAAAGGTTATCTCTAAGTCTATAGTTAATTTTTTTGTTCCTTTTCATAGGGAAGAGAGGAATTCTAAGGCAGTAGAGAATATGGTTTGTGATTTTAATGAATTTACAGTGAATAAGGAAGGAGATTCAATAGTTATTACAACTGATGAATTAACTGTTAAGGTATATGATGACTTTATTGTAGATATATATGATTCTTGTGGCAGAGCTTTATGTAAGGACTATAGGGGTGAGAAGGCACCATTTGAGAGAAGAAGAGGAGATTATGGGTTAGCAGAAGCAGAAGGCCATAAGATAGCTGTAGATGATGGATATAAGGTATATGTATCTAAAGAGATGAAGGAGAATATGTATTTCTATGGGTTAGGAGAGAGAACAGGTCATCTTAATAAGAGAGGATATCATTATGTGAATTGGAATACAGATGATCCATCACCTCATGGAGAAACATTTTTACAACTATATAAGTCTATTCCTTTTATGATTGGTATGGCAGATAGCAATGCATTTGGAATATTTTTTGATAATCATTTTGAGACTCATTTTGATATGGGAAGAGACAATGAAGAATATTATTATTTTGCTGCAGTAGATGGAAACTTAGATTATTATTTTATTAACGGACCAGAAATAAGCAAGGTTATAACAGGGTATACTTCACTTACAGGAACAACACCTCTTCCTCAATTATGGACATTAGGCTATCAACAATGTAGATGGTCATATACTCCTAGAGAGAGATTAATGGAAGTATGTAAGAGCTTTAGAGATAAGAAGATTCCTTGCGATACTGTGTATCTAGATATAGATTATATGGATGGATATAGAGTATTTACATGGGATGATGAGAAGTTTAACAATCATAAAGAAATGTTAGAAGAATTAAAAAATATGGGATTTAAAGTAGTTACTATTATAGATCCAGGTGTTAAGGTTGATAAAGGATACAAGATATTTGATGAAGGAATGGAAAAGGGATATTTTGCAACAGATAAGAATGGATTAACTTATGTTAATGAAGTATGGCCAGGAGATGCGGTTTATCCAGACTTTATGAATTCAGAAGTTAGAAAGTGGTGGAGCAATAATCAGAAGATTCTGTTAAATGATGGTGTATCAGGAATATGGAATGATATGAATGAACCAGCTAGTTTTAGAGGTCCACTTCCTGATGATGTTATGTTTGATAATGATGGAAGAGCAGTTACTCATAAGGAAATTCATAATGTATATGGACACATGATGGATAAGGCCACATTTGAAGGAATCAAGGCAACTACTAATAAGAGACCTTTTGTTGTGACTAGAGCATGCTATGCTGGCACTCAGAAGTATGCTACAGTGTGGACTGGAGATAATCAGAGTACATGGGAACATTTAAGAATGTCTATTCCTATGCTTATGAATTTAGGCTTGAGTGGATTCGCATTTTGCGGAACTGATGTTGGAGGATTTGGCCATGATTGTTCTAAAGAATTATTAAGTAGATGGGTTCAAGTGGGAGCATTTACTCCATTATTTAGAAATCATGCAGCTATGGGTACAAGAGATCAAGAACCATGGGCATTTGATGCGGAAACTGAGGAGATAAATAGAAAATATATTAAGTTACGTTATAAGTTTTTACCATACTTCTATGATGTAATGAGGGAAGCAGAGAAAACAGGAGCACCATTTATAAGACCATTAGTATTTAATTATCAGGATGATCGTGATACTTATGAAATAAATGATCAATTCATGGTAGGAAAAGACATATTAGTTGCTCCAGTAGTTGCACAAGGTGTACACAAGAGAATGGTATACTTACCAAAAGGTGATACATGGTTTGATTATTGGACTGGTGAAGAGATAGAAGGAGGACAATATATAATTAAAACAGCACCATTAGATGTATGTCCTATTTATATTAGAGAGGGAGCGATTATTCCTGTATGTTCAGAAGATATAGATTATGTAGGTCAAAAGGATATAGATACATTAAGGTTAAATATTTATTTATCTGATGAAAAAGAATATGAAACTGTATATCATCATTTTGTAGATGATGGTGAATCTTATGATTATAGAGATGGAATATATGATGAATACAAAATTACCGTAAAAAATACTAAAAATAATATAACAATTGATTTTGAGAAACTTAAGAAAAATTATAAGGACAAATACAAGAATGTAGAAATATTTGTTCACAGCTTATTTGAAAGAGATGTGATAGTTAATGGAGAAACAAGTATTAAAGTCAGAGATTATACAACAAGAAGAGGCTAGGAAGTTTGGCAAGAAACTATTTAAGATATGTTGGCCTTTGTTTATTGAATTAGCACTTACTATGTTACTTGGAAGTGTAGATACATTTATGTTAGGTAGATATTCAGATAATGCGGTAGCAGCTGTAGGTGTGGTAAATCAAGTAATGAACATGGTTTTGTTAGTGTTTCAGATAATCACAACTGGAACAACAATAATATGTGCTCAATATATAGGTGCAAAACTTAAAGAACATGAATTGTTCAAAATAATAGGAAGTTCAATAAGTTTAAATTTTGTATTAGGAATTATATTTAGTATTGCCATGGTTGTATTTGCAACACCAATACTTAGGGTACTTAACTTAGATAGTGACCTTATGGCGTTAGGAAAATCTTATATGGTTATAGTTGGAAGCTTTTCTGTAATTCAAGCAATGAACTTAACATTTTCAGCTGTTATAAGAAGTTATGGTAATACTAAAATGACAATGATAGCAACACTTGTTATGAATATGTTTAATATTATAGGCAATTATACTCTTATATATGGAAAGCTTGGAGCACCAGAGTTGGGAATAACAGGAGCAGCAATATCAACATCCGTAAGTAAAGTTATTGGTACAATTATATTAGTAGTATATTTATTTAAAGTGTTACTAAAAAACTTTAAATTTAAATATATAATAACTTTGTACAAAGCAGAATTAAAGAAGATATTAACAGTTGGGTTACCTTCGGCAGGTGAATCAATTGCATATAATTCGGCTAAGTTAATGTGCACAGTTATATTGACACACATCAGTATAGTTGCACTTACTACTAATAATTATATTAATAATATAGCTATGTATATATATATATTCTCTACATCATTAGGACAAGGTACAGCTATAATTATAGGACAGTTAGTTGGAGAAGGTAGAGAAGATGAAGCGTACAAGCTTTGCTTTTCGTCGTTAAAGAAAGCATTTATAGCGTCAACTACGCTTGCTATAATTGTTGCATTATTAGGTAAACAAATATTTGGAATATTTACAGATAATGCAGACATAATAGAATTAGGTTCAACTATATTATTTATTAATATTATTTTGGAAACTGGTAGAACTTTTAATGTAGTTGTTATAAATTGTTTAAGGGCAGCAGGAGATGTGAGATTTCCTGTATATATTGGAATTGTATCTATGTGGGTTATAGGTGTAGGAGTATCTTATGTATTAGCTATACCTTGTAAGCTTGGATTTCCAGGAATGTGGTTAGCACTTGCAATGGATGAATGGACTAGAGGAATAATTATGTGTTTTAGATGGCGTAGCAAAAAGTGGCATGGAAGAGCACTCGTGTAGAAGTTAAATAATAAGAGCAAGAATATTTGCAGGATATACTTAATTGATTATCTGTATGAAGTTAATATATAAGTATAAAGTGCAAATATTTTTTGCATTTTAGAGAAGTTTAGTGTATTGTAGTGTTAATATTAATAAATAAAAAGGGGAATATAGAAATGGGTGATTTTTTAATAATAGCCTTCTTATTTTTTATAGGTAGTTTAATAGGTTGGTGTCTAGAAGTTATATTTAGAAGGTTTTTTTCAGATGCGAATCCAGAGAGAAAGTGGATTAATCCAGGTTTTTTAGTTGGACCATATTTACCTTTATATGGTTTTAGTTTGTGTGTGTTGTATATATTAGCACATATAAATGTATCTTTCATACATAATAAAGTAGGAAGAGAAGTTACTTTGTTTATATTAATGGCAATTGCAGTTACAATAGTTGAATACATAGCTGGGCTTGTTTTTATTAAGGGAATGAAGGTTAAGTTATGGGATTATACAAATGAATGGGGAAATATACAGGGAATAATTTGCCCTAAATTTTCTTTTTTCTGGGTTATATTAAGTGCTGTATATTATTTTTTAATACATCCACATATAATAAATGCACTTACATGGCTATCGGTACATTTATCATTTAGTTTTGTAGTTGGATTTTTCTATGGAGTATTTGCAATAGATTTATGTTATTCATTGAAGCTATTATCTAAGATTAAGAAGTTCGCAGATGATTATCAAGTAGTAGTAAAATATGAAGCATTAAGAGAAAGTATTAGAAAGAGAAATGAGGAAAGGTCCGAGAAGAGGAAGTTTATGCTTACTATGAGATCAGAAACAACAACCTTTGCTGAAAATTTAAAACAATATCTTGAACAAGAACAAGCGAAAATAAAAAATGAATATGAGGCAGGAATAAAAAAATTAAAGAGAAAGAAGTAAATTCTAAATTTAGTATAGATCAACATAATGCTTAAATAATTAAAATATAATAAGATTAGTGGAAGTAACCATTATTGTTAGGGTTAGAATTATAGGTAGATATAGAATAATATAACCATGAAGAATTAAAGGTTAGTAAGATTAATATGGAACAATCGGTTACTGAAACTAACACTTATTATATTTTAATAAACTATTTCTTTGATTTCATAAGAAACAATATACCTAGTATAAGAACTAAGGTGACAGCAAGTCCTCCCTCCATTCCAAAAGAACCTCCATTAAGAATTGCATACTTAGATGAGGTAATATTAAGGATACTAGTATCTCCAGCCATACCGCTTACTGAGAAACCATAGAAATTTCCTTGAAGGAAATTCCACATACTATGAAATGCAGCAACTGGCCATATATTCTGATATTTTAAAATATATATGCTTGCAAATACTCCGTATAGAGCAATATTAATTATAGCTAATATTGTGACCCCAGGATTTAATGCGTGGAATAATGAGAAAATTATTGAATTAATAATAATAGCATTTCTTATAGATGTCTTATTACTAAGGGATACTAAAAGGTAGCCTCTAAATAGCACTTCTTCGTTGAAGCCTTGTATTAAGTAACCTAAGAAAAATAAAAATATAGTAAATAAGTTTGCAGAAGTATTTAATTTGAATTTAACAGAACCACATAGAAATACAATTAATACAGCTAATGAGAAAATTACAAATCCAAGTAGTAAACCTTTTAAATATAGAGAAATACTCTTTTTCTTTACTATTCCAATACTAGCTAATGAACGTTTTTCTATACAAGTACAGTATATAATACCAGAAATAGCAGTAAATATAGTAGCAAATAAAGTTATTATCATTGTATTTGCAGGAAGATTATTAGAATAATCCATAATTGCTTTAGGATCAGTAAGTATACCTAATCGCGAAAAATCATGCAACATATATATAGTAGTTGGAATACTTGAAAGGATAGTACCTATAATAAATACAAGCATAAAAACTAGGCACATTGTAACTGCATTTTTTTGGTATTTACCATTTGATGAACTTTCAAGCATTAAATTATTGTTATCAAAGAACTCCATAAATTGTCAACCCCTTTTATATAATAATATTAATTATATCATTTAACTGAAAAAATAGTCTATACAAGTGGTGTGGAAATTATAATATTAGATAATCAATTATAATATAGGCAATGGTTAAGTTTTGTTCATTTTTGTCGATAAATAACTAAATATATGTAATTGTGTAACTATCTAGAGATTGGTTTAATGTTAATTAATAATAATTTTAAATTAAGAAAACGTATAAAATTCAATTTGCATAAAAAGTATAGATTTACATATAAAAAATTATAGGAGGGTATTACATAATGAAAAAGGGAGAGAAGAAAATTGAAAAAGAAATGAAAAATGTAAAAGGTAGTTTGTCAAAGAAAACTTCAGTAGCTATTGGTATGGTAGTTATCGTTTGCTTAACTATTATGGTTATAATAAGTGCAACCCTTAGTAGAAGTTATTTAACTACAAGTATCAGTAATGAATTTGCAGGAATAGCATCTAAGAATGGAGTGATGGTTCAAGCAATTTTAGATAATGCATCTAGTACAGCAGCAGATCTACAAGGATACATAGAAAATCAATATGATGAATTTGCGAAAAATGGATATAGTGGAGAAGAGGAAAAAAGTGATCTTTATGATGTAAATTTACAACGAATGAATAAAGAAATTGAAGATTATATCTTAAATACATCATGGGCAACAGTTGGTAGTAATAATTCTATATCTGGTGTAGGTGTTTTCTTTGAACCGGGAGCATTTGATCCTGCTATAAAGGATTATACTATTTATGTAAATGAATCAGATGCAAAAAATAAGACTTGTCAGAGTTATGGAGCATACTCAGATTATGGTTCAAAAGATTATTATACACAAGCATCAGAATCAAAGAGTACAGTTTTTACAGCTCCATATGAAGATCAAGGGGTAAAGATGATTACAGCAGCTTATCCTATTTTATATAATGATAAGGTACAAGGTGTAGTTGTAGTAGATATTAATATAGAGAATTTTAGTGAACTAGAATCAAAAAATTCAGAATATTCAAGTATGTATGTAGATATACTTATGCAAGATAGTACTATGGTATATGATAGTGAATCTAATGAATATGTAGGACAAAAATTATCTGAATTAATTGATTCAAATCAATATAAAAAGATACAAGCAGGTGTTGATAAAGGAAAAAGTTTCTCTGTAACTACAAAGAAAGATTCAGGAGAGATGGTATCACGTTATTATACTCCAATAGATGCAGAAGGACAGACATGGTGGGCAGCAAGTGCTTTAAATAAATCTGATTTGTATCAAAATGCAACAATATTAACTATAATTATGATTATAATATCTGTTATTTCAGTTGTAGTTATTGTATTAATTGCAGCATATTTATTACGTAAATACATTAAACCAATTGATAAAGTTGTAGCAGCTTCTGAACAATTGAAAAAAGGAGATTTTGATATTGATATAAAAGCAGAAAGTGATGACGAAATAGGACAGTTATCAGAGGCGTTCTCAGAAGCAGCAGCTCAATTAAGAAGTATTATTCAAGATATAAAAACAGTATTAAATAAGATGGCCGAAAATGATTTTAATATAAAGCCAAGTGTAAAATATCCGGGAGATTTTGCAAGTATAAAAGAATCTCTATATAAAGTTGTTTCTGATGTATCGGGTACATTAGGAGAGATTAATGTTGTTTCAGAAGAAGTTTCAGCTAATGCAGATAATATATCACAAGGGGCACAATCTATTACAGAAGGAGCAACTGACCAAGCAAGTGCAATAGAAGAATTACAAGCTACAATTACAAGTGTTTCTGAAGAAGTAGGCAAGAATGCAGAAAACGCAAAGGTTGCTAATGATATGGCACAAGTTGTGGGAGAAGAAATTAGATCAAGAAATGAAGATATGCAACAAGTTGTTGATGCTATGGAAGTTATTAATGAAAGTTCTATGCAAATAAATAGTATTATTAATACTATAAGTGATATAGCTGCACAAACAAATTTACTTGCATTAAATGCCTCTATTGAAGCAGCAAGAGCAGGGGATGCTGGAAAAGGATTTGCTGTAGTTGCATCACAAGTAGGTGAACTAGCAACTCAAAGTGCAGAAGCAGTAAAAACTTCAAATGATTTAATTGAAAATACTATTCAAGCTGTTGAGCGAGGAAAGAATTTAGTAGATGTAGCTGCAAAACAACTTTTAGAAGCAGCAGAAAAAACAAAAGATTTAGTTTCTAATATAGGAGAAATTTCAACTGCTTCTGAAAATCAAGCAACAGCAGTAAGTCAGATTTTAATGGCAGCAGATCAGATTGCAGCAGTAGTTGAAGAAAATACTGCTATGGCACAAGAAAGTTCTGCAAGCAGTGAAGAACTTGCAGCACAAGCTACTAGATTACAAGAATTAATTGCAGTATTTAAGTTATACGTTAAAGAATTAAACTAGGCAGTATATATTGTCGATTGTTAGTAAAAAAAAACTAACAATTGACAATATTAAAATAATAAGATAAGATAATAATGAATTTAAGATTGATTAATTGCAGTGAGAAAGAGGAGTAGAAACTGAAAGTATTATAGAGAGAGAACATATGCTGGAAGTTCTTATATGGAAGGTTTTGAAGGTAGCTTTTGAGCATCTTTAGTGAAATAATAGTAGCTAGAGACGGTTTGTATCTAAATCGTTATTATAATAAGAGCCTATGTTTGTAGGAATTAAGGTGGTACCGCGAGCTTTCGTCCTTTATTATAGAGGATGAAGGCTTTTTTTAACGTTTAGTAAAGAATAAAATTTTTTGAGAGTGAGTACTGATTTCTTAATATATAAATTGGTAAAAACATTAAAAAATTAATTGTAGATCTCAAAAGAACCAAAAAGCAAATTAATTAACTTGTATTTAAATAGGAAATTATTTTGCTTTTAGAACCTGTAATAATGGTTAAACAAAATCTAGAATCGTATATTATTTAGGAGGTATGAAATGAAGAAGGAATTATCAACAACTTATAATCCAAAAGAATTTGAAGATAGACTGTATAAGAAGTGGGAGGATAACAAGTATTTTACACCAAAGGTGGATAAGAGTAAGAAACCATATTCTATAGTTATGCCACCACCAAACATAACAGGTAAGTTACATTTAGGCCATGCATTAGATAATACAATGCAAGATATGCTTATTAGATTTAAGAGAATGCAAGGATATTGTACTCTATGGGTTCCAGGAGAAGATCATGCTTCTATTGCAACAGAAGTTAAAGTTGCTAATGAACTAGCAAAACAAGGCTTAGATAAAAAGAAAATGGGAAGAGAAGCTTTCCTAGAAAAAGTATATGAATGGTCAGATGAGTATAGAGGTAGAATAAGAACTCAACTTAAAAAACTAGGAGTATCTGCAGACTTTACTAGAGAAGCATTTACTATGGATGAAAACTTAGATAGAGCTGTAAGACACGTTTTTGTACAATTATATAATGAAGGTTTAATATACCAAGGTAATAGAATAACTAATTGGTGTACAAAATGTCAAACAGCTTTATCAGATGCGGAAATAGAATATGAAGAGCAAGCTGGTCATTTCTGGCACATTAACTATCCATTAACTGATGGTTCAGGATATTTAGAGATAGCAACAACAAGACCAGAAACATTACTTGGAGATACTGCTGTTGCTGTTAATCCAAATGATGATAGATTTAAACATTTAATAGGTAAAACATTAACACTACCATTAGTAAATAAGGAAATTCCTATAGTTGGAGACGATTATGTTGATATGGAATTTGGTACAGGTGCTGTTAAGATAACACCAGCTCATGATCCTAATGACTTTGAAGTAGGTAAGAGACATAACCTAGAAGTTATAAGAATAATGGATGATAAGGGTATTATCAATGAAAAAGGTGGTAAGTATCAAGGATTAGACAGATATGAAGCAAGAAAAGCTATAGTAAAGGACTTAGAAGAAGCAGGACTTCTTGTTAAGATAAAAGATCATACTCATAATGTTGGAACACATGATAGATGTGGTACAACTGTTGAACCTATTGTATCAAAACAATGGTATGTTAAGATGGAATCTCTTGCAAAACCAGCTATTGAAGCAGTAAGAAGTAAGAAAACAAAATTTGTTCCTGAAAGATTTGATAAAACTTATTATAACTGGATGGAAAACATTCAAGATTGGTGTATTTCTAGACAATTATGGTGGGGACACAGAATACCAGTGTGGTATTGTCAAGATTGTGGAGAAGTAATAGTTAGAGAAGAAACTCCAACAGAATGTCCTAAGTGTGGTTGTAAGCATCTAGAACAAGATAAAGATGTATTAGATACATGGTTCTCATCTGCATTATGGCCATTCTCAACATTAGGTTGGCCTAATAAAACAGAAGATTTAGAGTATTTCTATCCTACTAATGTTTTAGTAACTGGATATGATATTATATTCTTCTGGGTTGCAAGAATGATATTCTCAGGAATTCATAGTATGGGAGAAACTCCTTTTGATACAGTATTAATACATGGTATTATAAGAGATTCTCAAGGTAGAAAGATGAGTAAATCATTAGGTAATGGTGTTGATCCATTAGATGTAATAGATGAATATGGTGCAGATGCATTAAGATTTATGCTTATTACAGGTAATGCACCAGGAAATGATATTAGATATTATCCTGAAAGAGTAGAATCAGCTAGAAACTTTGCTAATAAGATATGGAATGCTTCAAGATTTGTTATGATGAACTTAGATGAAGATTTAATGAAGAAATATGCTGATTGTACAGAATATTCATTAGCAGATAAATACATCTTATCTAAGGTTAATAATTTAGTAAAAGAAGTAACTGAAAACATGGAAAAATATGAACTTGGTATAGCAGTTCAAAAGACATATGATTTTATGTGGACAGAATTCTGTGATTGGTATATAGAATTAGTTAAGCCTGTTTTATATGGTGATGATGAAAAGGCTAAAGGAGTAACATTTAATGTATTGTACAATGTATTGTGTACTGGATTAAAATTATTACATCCTGTAATGCCATATATAACAGAAGAGATATATGTAACTTTAACAGGAGAAGAAACTATAGTTAATGCTAAGTATCCAGAATATTCAGAAGAACTACATGATGAAAAAGCAGAAAATGATATGGCTTATGTAATAGAAGCTATAAAAGGACTTAGAAATGTAAGAGCTGAGATGAATGTTCCACCATCAAGAAAAGCAAAAGTTATATGTCTTATTGGATCAGAAGCAAAAGAAGCTTTTGAAAATGGAGTAACATATATCGAGAAATTAGCTTCAGCTTCAGAAGTTGCATTTATATCTGATAAAAAAGAAGTTCCTGAAAATGCAGTATCACTAGTAGTTAAGGGTGGAGAATTATTTATGCCATTACTTGATTTAGTTGATAAGGACAAAGAATTAGAAAGATTAAATAAAGAAAAAGAAAAGCTTAATTCAGAAATTGCTAGAATAGATAAGAAGTTATCTAATCAAGGATTTGTATCTAAGGCACCGCAACAAGTTGTTGATGGAGAAAAGGCTAAGAGAGAAAAATATGTTGAGATGCTTAATTCAGTAGAAGAAAGAATAGCAGCATTAAATTAATAATTATTGTCCCTGAAGATTTTAACTTCGGGGACAATGTTTATAGGAGTGAAAAAAATTTGAAATATGAAGAAGCTATGAGCTATATAAGAGAGCTAGGAAAATTCGGATCAAATTATGGCTTAAATAGAACTAAGAGAATATTAGAATTGTTAGGAAATCCTCAAAATGATTATAAGATTATTCATGTAGCAGGAACAAATGGCAAGGGGTCTACTACATCAATGATAACATCTCTTTTAATGGGAAAGAATTATAAAGTAGGGATGTATACTTCTCCATATCTAGAAGAATTTGAAGAAAGAATTCAAATAAATAGAGTTAATATTCCTAAAGAGGAATTAGCAAATTGTATGGATAAGATAGTTACTGTTGTAAATAAGGTTATAGAAGAAGGATATGAACATCCAACTGAATTTGAAATAATAACATGTCTTATGTTTTATTATTTTAGTAAGTGTGAAGTTCAATATGCAGTTGTAGAAGTAGGATTAGGTGGTAGATTAGATTCAACAAATGTAATAACTCCATTAGTAAGTGTTATAGCATCCATAAGTTATGATCACACTAATATTTTGGGAAATACTTTAAGAGAAATAGCAAGCGAGAAGGCTGGAATTATAAAGCAAAATATTCCAGTTGTAACTTATAATCAAAAAGAAGAAGCAATGAAGGTATTAGAAGAAGTTTCTAAGGAAAAAAATGCTGAGCTATCAGTTATAGATGTTAATGATGGTAAATTAATAAATATAGTTAACGATAATGAGTTCTATCAAAAGGTTCAAGTAAAAGTATTTAATAATACATATAATATAGACCTTCCTCTTTTAGGAGAACATCAGATTAATAATCTCATGTTAGCATTAGGAGCTTTTCTTAAGGTATGTGAATTAGAGAAACTTAAAGTAGATAATGAAGAGATTAATAATTCTATAAGAAAAGTTAAATGGATAGGTAGATTAGAAGTATTAAATAAAAAGCCTTTAGTAGTTATAGATGGTGCTCATAATATTCAAGGAATTACAGCACTTAAGGAAAATATATTTAAATACTTCAAGTTTAATAATATGTATCTATTGTTAGGAATATTAGCAGACAAACAAGTACATGATATGGTTGATATGATTGCACCAAATGCTAAGAAGGTATATGCATTAACTCCTCATAGTGATAGAGCTGAAAAAAATACACAGCTTAAGGATGAAATTTTAAAAGTAAATAGTAATTGTGAAGCACTAGATAGTTATGAAGAAGCTTATAAAAAAGCATTATTAGAAGCAAATGATGATGATATAATCGTTATTAGTGGCTCATTATATATGATAGGTGATATGAGAAAAATAATAACAAGAAATATGTAATAATGTTTTTAAATCTGTCATAATATGCTAATATTATATATATAAATATTGTGTAAAGGAAGACATAATAATGGGGGATAATATTGTGAAACAAAGGAATAATGAGAGTAGGTTATCTATAGAAAATCTTGTCAAGATGAATGAAAAGGCTATGGGGGGAATGTTAAAGTTGAATAATTATAGTATATTAATTCAAGATACTGACCAGAATATTGATACATATATAATTGAAAAACAAACAGGAATGGGTGGCATTGCATTACTTACAGAAGATAAGAAGGTTAAAATAATATTAGGTAATCTAGAACTTGAAGATTATTTTGTAACAGAAGAAGAGTTTAATGATAACTTTGAAATATATGAAAGATATTAGAATGATATATTAGTTTAAGTATGCTAAGTGAACTAAATAGCTAAACTAAAAATTATCATAGTGCTCATATAATTAAAATATTATAAGGTCTTTTCCATGAAAATGTTGAAGTTATAATAAGTTATATTGTCCAATAAATAACTTTAACACTATTGTGGAAAGGACCTTATATTTTGCTTTTAGATATTTTGTGATATTGCAATTGCAAGTTGATCAGGACATGATGTTCCACGACCATTACAATTTATTCCTTTTAGTTTTTCTACTGCTTCTTTTGCATCCATACCTTCTACTAATTTAGATATTCCTTGAAGATTTCCATTGCAACCTCCTAAGAATTTTACATTTTTAACTTTGCCATCTTCAATATCGAATGATATCTCTCTAGAGCAAGTTCCTTTTGTTTGATAATTAATCATAATTATAGCTCACCTCATTTGTTTTTTCCTATTATAACACAAAACTTAAAATTATGTGCCACTATGTGTAACTTTTCATATATTAATAGTAAATATCAATATATGAGGGGCGAAAGACATATTGGGGAACTATTCTTTTGTGACATACAATCTAATTCTATAAAGAGAGTAGAACTAGTGGATAATAAAGAGATAGAGTACAAGCTATTTGATGATAACATCTTAGGAAGGACACATAATTTTCGTGTATATAATGATAAGATTATTACAGCTAATACGGATATAGATAGTATATCTGTATTAAAGTACTTAGAAAGAAAGATAATAAACATAGGGGTGAGTAGAGGACCTAAAGATATATGTGTTTTGAACAATAAAGTATATGTTGTATGCACTGATTCAAATTCACTTGATATAGTAGATCTTGATAGTAGTGAAAGGATAATAACTATAAAGGTGGGAAATTATCCTTATAGTATAGATAAGGATATAGAAAATAATAGAGTATATATTGCAAGTTTAATTTCTGGATTTATAGATGTTATAGATTGTGAGGATAATAGTATAATACAAACGATAAAAGGCTTATTATATCCACTTAAGGTTTTGGTATCAAAGAATAATAGATATTTATATGTATTAGAGAGTAATATAGAATCTAATGAAAAAGGATATATTACATTTATTAATAGGAAGAATTTTAAGATATTATGTAGAATACAAGTGGGTATGATTCCTATAGATTGTATAGAGGATGATAATTATATATATGTATCTAATTATGGCGATAGTACTATAAGCATTATTAATATTGAGCAGAAACAAGAAGTGCTTAAGATTGATGTAAGAGGAGCACCTAAAGCTATAAGTAAATATCATAATAGTATATATTATTCTGATTATGATAGTGGTAATATATATGAATTAAATTTAGAATATGAGGTAATAAAAAAAATAGCATCAGGAATAGAACCTAATGCTATAATAGTTATTTAGTATCGTCTTCTTTTAGTAGGTAATTAATAATTTCATTGTATATATCAGATGAATTATTTTGCCACTTGTTGCATAGGGTTATAGCATGCTTTTTTGAAGGAACGGATAGTTTTAAATCCATTAAAATAGAATCACCTTCAAAGGCCTTTAAATCTACTAAAAAGTTATTATCTTTTGTAGGAAAATAGTCACTTTGGATGTATAATTCCTTTCTTATAGTGTCAATCTTTTCAGCTATGTAGTTATCGAAAAGTTCTTTTTTTGTAGGTGATATTCTGTTACCAAAAAAAGAAAGTACATTTTCACCTTTTTGTGTTAAGATTATTAAATCTTTATCTTTTATTTGTTTATATGCTACAAATTCAGCTTCTTCTAATTCTGTTAAGTATTCTTGAAGAGTAAAATAATTAATAAAACTATTTTCAAGAACCAAGTCGGTTAATTGTGAATTACTTATAGGCTCTTTTAAAGTTTTTAAAATATATAATATTAGTAATTTATTCTCTGCTAAATCACTTGAATTTTCAAACATGGTAATAAACCCTCCATCTCCTATTAACTATCAACAATTATAGCATAAAAAAATTATTATTACTATTAAACTTACACACTTGAAAGAATGTAAAAATATTTTTATAAAAAATAGTAATATTTTTACAAGTAATATAATATACTCTTATAGAGATTGCTTTTAGAGGTATTGAAGTGGAGTGGAGAAGAAAAAAGATAGTAATAATTATATGCATGTGTTTAATTTTAGCTGTTATTTCTGTTAGATTAAGGTCTTCTAACACTACTACAATTGCAGATATATCTGGAATACCAATATATTCAGTTCAAAGAGATGATAAAGCTGTTGCTTTAACATTTGATATAAATTGGGCGGAAAAAGATAATATCTATAGCATATTAGATACTCTAGAAAAATATAATGTAAAGGGAACTTTCTTCATTATAGGTAAGTGGGTTCAATATAGTGAAGAAAATACCAAGAAACTTTTAGCTATTTATGAAAGGGGGCATGAAATAGGAAATCATAGTTATACACATTGTGATTTTTCTACTATTAACAAGACAAATATTGAAGAAGAACTAAAAAAAACAGATAAGGTTATTGAGGAATATACAAAGGAAAAGCCTAAAATCTTTAGATTCCCAAGTGGGTCATATAATGAAGAGGCAGTTAGAATAGTAAAGGATTTAGGTTATATTCCAGTACAGTGGGATGTTGATTCTGTTGATTGGAAGGAAATTGGTGCTGAAGTAGAATATAAAAGAGTAAGGGAAAATATAAAGTCTGGATCCATAGTATTATTCCATAATAATGCAAAATATACTCCTGAAAATTTGGATAAGCTGCTCAAAGAGCTAAAAAAAGAGGGGTATAACTTTGGAACTGTAAGTGAAATTATTTATGAAAAAAATTATTATATAGATAATTCTGGAATGCAGATTAAAAAAAATTAATAAAAAATATTGGAAAAAAGGTTAATTTGTATTATAATGGAAACATGTACTTAAGGGGACGTATCTTTATTTAATAATTATTACAAATGGAGAGAGGGGTTACAAATGGATAATTTAATGTTAAACAACAAGATTTATTTAGAGGGAAAGGTAGTTAGTGAATTAGAATTCAGTCATGAAATGTATGGGGAAGGTTTCTATAGCTTTAATATAGAAGTTATGAGATTGAGTGATTCTGTGGACTTACTTAATATCACTGTATCAGAAAGATTATTAACTAATTTTGATTTAACAATAGGCAAAGAAATAATAGTAGAAGGACAACTTAGATCTTATAATAAATTTATAAATGGATCTAACAAACTTATATTAACAGTATTTGCTAGAAATATTGAACCATGTATAGAAAAGAGTAAGAATCCTAATGAGATATTCCTAGATGGATTTATATGCAAAGAACCTGTTTATAGAACAACACCTTTTGGAAGAGAAATTGCAGATGTTTTATTAGCGGTTAATAGAGCATATAATAAGTCAGATTATATACCTACTATTGCATGGGGAAGAAATTCAAGATTTTGTCAAACATTAAATGTTGGTGATAATATAAGAATTTGGGGAAGATTACAAAGTAGAGAATATCAAAAAAAGATATCTGAAACAGAGGTTATAAAAAAAGTAGCCTATGAAGTATCTATTTCCAAGATGGAAAAAGTTTCGAAGGATGAAACTGTTAATAAAGATAATGGTGAAGTAGGAGCCGTTTAAGTAATAAAAAATCAGCAAGAATTTAATTCTTGCTGATTTTTTTACTCTTTAGGAAATTATATTTTGTTTGTAGTTGCAAATAAGTATCTTAAATATATGTTAGAGTGTATTACCTAAAGAGTAAAAAAGAAAAATAGTGCTATGATAGAACTACAAAAAAATAAGTTTTAGAACCTGTCATAAGCTTCTAACAAAATCGACAGCTTCATAAAGGCACCTTGGAAATTTGGGGCACTTATAAAAGCTAAATTAGAAATTTAGTACCTCACTTATTACATCATTCATATCATAAAGACCTGGTTTAGTTACTGTATTCATAAATTCACATGCTTTTAATGCACCTATTGCAAAGACTTCACGCGATATTGCTCTATGATTAAATTCTATAACTTCACCAGTTCCTGCAAATAGTACATCATGATCACCTACTATTCCGCCACCTCTAACAGCATGAATTCCTATTTCAGATTTTTCTCTCTTCTTGATTCCATCTCTTCCATAAACATAATGTGTTTCTTCATCAAGAGAATCTTTTATAGCATCAGCAAGAAGTATTGCTGTTCCACTTGGAGCATCTACTTTTTGATTATGGTGTTTTTCTATTATTTCTATATCATAATTACCATATAGTAATGGTGATACTTTCTTTAATACATTAGCAATTAGGTTTATTCCAAGAGAAAGATTACCAGTTTTAAATAGAGGAAGAGTCTTACTCTTTTCATTAATAAGTGCTAAATCATCTTCAGTAAATCCAGTTGAACATATTACTAAAGGCTTATTAGTCTTTTCAGTAAGTTCTATTAAATCATGTAGAGAATCTGCTCTAGAAAAATCTAATAAAACATCATATTCAATATCTACTTCCTTTGTACTTTTAAAAATCTTATAATCTGCAGTAGTTGGGAATTTATCAATACCTGCTACAATTTCTAAATCAGGAAATTGACTTGTACATGCTGTAACCATTTTCCCCATTTTACCACAGCAACCGTTTAGTATTACTTTTGTCATATTTGCCTCCTTATATTAAGTTGTAATCCTTAAGTGTATTTTTTAAAATCTCTTCGTTTTTACTATCCATTTCATATAATGGAAGTCTTAAAGGACCAACTTTTTTACCCATAAGATTTAATGCAGTTTTCACTGGAATTGGGTTTGTTTCTATAAATAAATTATTAGCTAGTTTTAAATAATCTAGCTGAAGAGATTGAGCTTTTTTGTAGTCCCCATTTAATGCAGCTTTAGTCATATCATGAACTGTATTAGGAATTATATTGGCTAGTACAGAAATAACTCCTTTGCCACCGATAGATATAAATGGGACTATTGAATCATCATTTCCAGAATAAAAATCTATTTGATCTTTATAAGAAGCCATCATTTTAGCGATTTGCGAAAAATCTCCGCTAGCTTCTTTTATGGCTTTTACGTTAGATAAAGTAGCTATTTTGCCTAAAATATCTGGTGTGATATTTACATTTGTTCTCGATGGAACATTATATAACATAATAGGAATATTAATTGCATTATTAATAGCTTCAAAATGCTTAAATAGGCCTAATTTATTAGTTTTATTATAATAAGGAGTAATTACTAAGACAGCATCTACTCCTACTGATTCAGCATATTTACTCATATTTATAGCATCTTGAGTATTATTAGAACCAGTACCTGCGATTACAGGTATTCTTTTGTTTATTATATCTACTGTGAATTTTATAGTCTTTTTCTTTTCTTCTAATGTCATAGTAGTAGCTTCACCAGTTGTGCCACATATTAGTATAGCATCAGTATGATTTTCTACATGCCAGTTAAGCAGCTTCTCTAACTTGTTATAATCTACACCCTCATCAGTAAAAGGCGTTATTAGAGCTACACCAGAACCTTCAAATATAGACATCTAAATCCTCCAATCTAATATTCTTATTTTTAGTATATTATATTCATTCTATCTTAAAAATTTAAGAAAAAATTATTAAATTACAATTACTATGATAATGAATAGAAACTAAAATATCAATAAATATTATTATTAAAATGAATATTCAAATAATATATGGGTAAAATATATATAAAATAATTAGCGATATGGAGATGTTTAGTATGAGTAAAACACCATTGAAGAAGATAATAAAATCTAAGCTAAAAAGCAATAGGGAGCTAACTCCTGAGGAGAAGTTAAGAGAGAATATGAAATATGAGATTGCAGAAGAATTAGGATTAAGTGATAAGGTTGATAAATATGGTTGGGGTGGACTTAGTGCTGAAGAAACAGGTAGAATAGGTGGAATTATGACTAAGAGAAAAAAAGAACGTAATATACCTAGTAATAGAGAGATACTTAGTAGAAAATAAATTGACTATTTTCATGATAGGCCTTAATATAATGTGTAGTAATTAAAAATGTACTAGTTGAGGTGTTATACATGAGTTATGGTGAATTTGCTAAGATATATGATGAACTTATATATGAGGATATAGATTATGATAAGATAAAGGATAAAATTAATTCATTTATCACAGAATATAATATAGATAAAGAAGATTATTTAGATCTTGCTTGCGGAACTGGGAATGTTTCTATTAACATTGCACCAGAATTTAAAACAACTTATCTAGTAGATTTATCAGAAGAGATGCTAGATATAGCTTTTAATAAGTTTAAGAAAAACAAAATAAGAGCGAAGATGATATGTCAAGAGATGAGTGAGCTTAGCCTTAATCATACATTTGATTTGATAACATGTGTATTAGATTCAACTAATTATATTCTTGAAGAGGAAGAGGTATTAGATTATTTTAAAAGTGTTAAGAATCACTTGAAGGATAATGGAATATTTGTATTTGACATTAATTCTTTCTATAAGATAACTGAAGTTTTAGGCAATAATATATACACTTATAGTGAAGAGAAGATTTTTTATACTTGGGAGAATACATTAGATGAAGATAATATAGTGAATATGTTCTTGACTTTCTTTGTTAAACAAGGAGAATATTATGAGCGATTTGAAGAAGAACATTATGAGAGAGCTTATTCTGAAACTAAGATAGAAGAATTATTAGAAGAAGCAGAACTTAATGTATTACATAAGTATGATGGATATTCAGATGAAGAAGTTAATGACAAAAGTGAAAGAATATTATATGTAGTTAATAAGAAGAAATAAGGAGAGGATATTTATGGATAAGTTAATAAGAGGAACTGCCAAAAATGGAATGGTTAGAGTATTAGGAGCTATAACAACAGACACTGTTAATTATGGAGCTAGTGTTCATAATTGTACTCCAGTTGCTGCAGCAGCTTTTGGTAGAATGTTAACAGCAGGCGTACTATTAGGAAGTACTCTTAAGTCTGATAAAGAAGTAGTTACAACTAAAATAAATGGTGGAGGACCTATTAATGGTATAACTGTTACTGCATATAGTGATGGACATGTAAAAGGTTATGTAGGGAATCCATATGTGGATCTACCACTTAATGATAAACATAAATTAGATGTAGGTGGTGCTGTAGGTGTAAATGGATTATTATATGTTATAAAGGATTTAGGAATGAAAGATCCATATGTAGGACAAGTGCCTATTCATTCTGGAGAAATTGCAGAAGATTTTTCATACTATTTTACAATATCAGAACAAACTCCATCAGCAGTATCATTAGGAGTATTAGTTGATAAAGACTTAAGTATAAAAGCAGCTGGTGGTTTTATAATTCAAATGATGCCAGATGCAGATCCATTGCTAGCAGATTTATTAACATATAGACTAGAAGAGATTCCTTCTATAACAACTATGATAAGTGAAGGTAAAACTATTGAAGAAATATTAGAATATGTATTTGAAGGAATGGATTTAAAATTATCAGATGAAGTTATAACTCCTTCATATTATTGTGATTGTACTAGAGAAAGAATAGAAAAGGCTCTTATAAGTATAGGTGAAAAAGATTTAAGAGAGATATATGATGATGGAAAAGAAGAAGAGCTTGTATGTCACTTCTGTAATAAAAAGTATAAATTTACTCATGAACAAATAGGTGAGATATTAAAGAAAGCAACAGAAAAGTAAATATAACAAAATCGTCAAGGCTTCATATTTGCCTTGACGATTTTATTTTTATATTCAAATAGAGATTACCATAAGGTGTAAATAGTTATAGCTAAGGTGCTGAAAATAACTACACTAGATGCTATAGATAACAAAGAAATTGTTTTTAGTTTTACTCTTTTCTGTTTGTATCCTATATATGCTGAACTAATTATGGTATAACTCATCATCAATTCCATTATTATTATAAATATAACAAAATACTTTAAATAAAACATGCTAAAATACCTCCTTAATGTGATATTAAAATAGTATGTGTAGTATTGCTTTTGAAATTCGAATTATAGTTAGTATATAATTAATTTTATCAAATATAGAAAAAATAAACAAATAATATTTTTATCCTATTATATATATACTGCCACGGTCTATTAACTTGCCTTGAGATAAATATATGGGTTTAACATCATACTTATATAGAAAATCATATACTTCTCTACCGTAAGCATAATATTGTAGGTTACCAAAGAATGCCATAGTATTATTGTTTATAAGCCCACCAGTTCCACCAATGAATCCATAATTCATTGAAGGTAATATAATATCGCCAGGTGGTATAAGAAGCACATCAAAATTTTCTTTTTTTAGAGCATTAGCAATTCCTTTGTCGCTAGTAATTATCGCTTTTTGATTTACAATTAAGACAGAACACTTACTATATCCTTGTTTGACATTTATTAGCGTCTTATTTTTTATGTTATCTAAAAGATTTTTATCTGTATATTTTAAATTATGAATAAAATAATTGTCTAGAACAATTCCGTTTAAAATAATATCTCCAGGATATGAATATTTTAAATCATCATTGGAAAAGATATATTTAATATTGAATTTATCAAGTGTATTGCAGAAATCTTTATCCATAGATTTGTGAATAATAATAGTATTTTTTGAGATGATATTCATTTGAATGTCTACATGTCCATTAATTGCATCATATACATTAGTGGTTTTAGGAACAATTATTGGTGTTAAGCCTTGTTTTACTATGTTATCTATTTCTTCATTTGAACATCTATAATCTAAGAAACAATACATAATTTCCTCCTGTTAGATTTTGTTTTTTCTTATCTATAAAAATACTATCATTTTGTAATAAAATCAAATTTAAACATTGTGTTTATTTAGAACTAATGTATAGTAAGTGCCGTAATATAAAATATAAATAACTATCATTGAACTATTATAATATTTTGAATATAGAAAAAAATAAAGACCATACTATAATTAGAAGGGAGTGAGAACCCATGCTTGTACTAAAAATAGTTTATAATAAAGAAATGGACTTTGCAAAAGAACTACAGGATATGAAAAATTCATTTGATAGTAAAAATATTTCTATTGGAATAGTAGAAATGGAAGAAGGTAGCTCTAGAATAGTAAAAATAATGTGTGATGATTCTACCTACAACTCAAATATATCAGAGAAGATATTATTATATGTTAGCAATATTTTATTTAATGTTGTGGTAGTAGAGTATAGGAAGAAGGAACTATACGACTATATAACAGAAAATTATTTTTTCCTTAAACAAGAAGAAATATTAGATATAGAGCAAAATATAATAGATGTATTAGAAACAAGAGAAAAGCCTAGTGAAGAAATATTTATTTATTGCTATAATATGATACATTCTATTATAGACAAGATAAAATCATGTGTGAGTGAGAATGACACAATAAATTTTAATGGATTTATTACCTTTAGAATGAGAGAATTGAGAGAAGATATAGAATCTATAGTTGACAAGATTATAGAGAAATATATAATAGATAAAGAATATGAGGAATTTATTAGGCTTCTTAAATATTTTGTAGATATTCAAGAATGTAAGATAGATGAAGTTAGAATTAAGATTACTTCTTGTGGATTATATATTGTTGAAGATCAAGATGGTAATGATATGCTTAAGGTATATCTTAAAGAACTTGCAGATACAGAGCTTAATATTGTAGATGCCAATGTTGAGGATATACTTATAAGTGGACTTATAACTAGTGTACCGAAGAAGATTAAGATATATGGTTATGATAATTGTAATAATAAAGAATTTCTCAGGACATTAGAGCAAGTATTTGAAGATAGAATTATATTTTGTGAGAATACAGATAAATATAAATTATCTAAAAATAAAGTGTTGACAGAGTAATAAATAGATGATACAATAATTAACGTTGAGAAGAAGAAACAAGCCGTTTCTCACCTTGCAGCACTTGTTTAGTAGCTAGCATGGTTAGCATTAAGTAGATTTACTATTTGATAATAACAGACGGCATATGCCGTCTTTTTTATTATATATTATAGAATATTTGCTTTTTTATTTCGGAGGTGAAAACTATCAATAATAAAAAATATATTGTTAATGAAGACATAAAAGAAAAAGAAGTAAGAGTAATTAATAATGATGGTGCTCAGTTAGGAATCATGAATATTAAGGATGCCCTTAGAAAAGCAGAAGATGCAGACTTAGATTTAGTTATGATTTCGCCTAATGCAAAACCAGCAGTATGTAAGATCATGGATGTCGGTAAGTATATATATGAGCAATCAAAGAAAGAAAAAGAAGCTAAAAAGAATCAAAAAGTTATGAATATCAAGGAAATCAGAGTTAGTATTAACATTGAAGAACATGATATCGCAATTAAAGCTAAAAATGCTAAAAAGTTCTTAGAAGATGGGGATAAAGTTAAAATCACTGTCAGATTTAGAGGAAGAGAAATGGAACTTTCTCATATGGGATTAAAAATCTTAGATAACTTCGCTGAGAAGTTAGCAGAAGTTTCAACAGTTGAGAAACCTGCTAAAAAAGAAGGAAGAAGCATGACAATGGTTTTAGGCCCTAAGAAGGCTTAAACTGAGAGGAGGAAACATAAAATGCCAAAAATGAAAAGCCATAGAGGTGCAGCAAAGAGATTTAGAAAAACAGGAACTGGAAAGTTAAAGAGATCTAAAGCTTTCACAAGTCATATCTTAACAAAGAAGAGCGCTAAGAGAAAGAGAAATCTTAGAAAAGCTGGATATGTATCAACTACTCAAGAAAAAGTAATGAAGAAATTATTACCATACCTATAGGATATAGAACACAGGAGGTTTAAGAAATGGCAAGAGTTAAGAGAGCTGTAAACGCTCGTAAGAATCATAAAAAAGTATTAAAGCTTGCAAAAGGATACTACGGTGGAAAGAGCAAGCTATTTAAGACTGCTAATGAATCAGTTATAAGAGGATTAAGAAATGCTTATGTAGGAAGAAGATTAAAGAAGAGAGACTACAGAAAGCTATGGATAGCAAGAATTAATGCTGCTGCAAGAATGAACGACATGTCTTATTCAAAATTCATGAACGGAATCAAAAAAGCAGGAATTGATATAAACAGAAAGATGCTTTCTGAAATAGCTATCAATGATCCAAAAGCATTTGCAGAATTAGTAGCAGTTGCTAAGAAACAATTAGAAGCTTAAGACAAATTATGGATGCGGCAAAGTACTTGTCGCATTTTTTTTACTCTAATAGGAAGTTATATTTGCTACTATAATTGTGAGGTGGTTATATATATGGAAAATACTAAAAAAAAACATAGAAGATTTAATGAAGTTCAAATACTTGCTTTAGGATTTATAATAATAATATTAGTAGGAGCATTAATATTATCACTTCCTATATCATCTAGAAGTGGTAAAAGTACTAATTTTTTAGATTCATTGTTTACTGCAACTTCTTCAGTTTGTGTAACAGGACTTATAACATTAGATACGGGAACATATTGGAATACATTTGGTCAATCTGTTATATTGTTCTTAATTGAAATTGGCGGACTTGGATTTATGTCTCTTACAACATTTATATATATTATCATAGGTAAAAAAATTACTTTAAGAGATAGAATGATAGTACAAGAAGCTATTAATGTTTTTGATATACAAGGAATAGTAAGAATGGTTAAAGGTATACTATTATTTACTGTTATAGTGCAAGGAATAGGTGCAATAGCACTTGGTTTTATATTTATTCCTGATTATGGATTAAGTAAAGGAATATTTTATAGCATATTTCATTCTGTATCTGCTTTTTGTAATGCAGGATTTGATCTTATAGGTAATTTTAATAGTATTACAGGTTATAATACTAATACTTTATTTATACTTGTGATAAGCGCTCTTGTAATAATAGGTGGATTAGGGTTTAGTACTATATCAAATATATATCAAACAAGAAATAGAAAAAGGTTATCAGTTAATACTAAATTGGTAATTACAACTACAATTACCTTATTAGCTATAGGAACTATTGCATTTTTCTTTTTAGAATATAATAATCCAGAAACATTAGGCAATATGACTTTTAAGAATAAGTTATTAAATGCATTCTTTTCGGCTGTTACTCCTAGAACCGCTGGATTCAATTCTATATCTACTGGAGGCATGACAGATTCTAGTAAGATATTAACTATAATGCTTATGTTTATAGGAGGTTCACCAGGTTCAACAGCTGGTGGTATTAAAACAACTACTATAGGGCTTATTATACTTACTATAATTTGTGTTATAAAAGGAAGAGATGACACAGAAGCTTTTGGACGAAGATTTAGCAAGGAAATAGTATATAAAGCATTCACTTTATTTGCAATTGCAATTGGAATAGTTTTTGTAGTTACGTTTATATTGGTAATTGCAGAACAAGGAGAAGATTATATTGATTTGTTGTATGAAGCTACTTCAGCATTTGGAACTGTTGGAATAACTACAGGAGTTACTCAGAGGTTAGATGTAATTGGTAAAATAGTAATAATCATATCTATGTATATAGGAAGAGTAGGACCTCTTACAATAATTTTTGCATTAACTAAGAAGAAAAAGAAAAAAATAAGTTATAAGTATCCAGAAGGGAAATTATTAATTGGGTAGAGGTGATAGAAAATGACTAAGAAACAATTTGCAGTAATAGGATTGGGGAGATTTGGTAGGTCTCTTGCTAAGACATTATACGAATTAGGGCATGATGTGTTAGTTATAGATAAAGATGAAGATATAGTAGAAGAAATGGTTGAATTAGCTACAAAAGCTATATGTATGGATGTTACAGATAAAGACCAATTATTATCATTAGGACTTAGAAATTTTGATATAGTCATAGTAAGTATAGGAGATGATCTAGAATCAAATGTGCTTATAACTCTGAATTTAAAAGAAATAGGAGTTAAAAATATAATATGTAAAGCTAAAAATGAAATGTGCGAAAAAGTTTTAATGAAGATAGGTGCAGATAAAGTAGTATTACCAGAGAAAGATATGGGAATAAGAATGGCATATAATCTTGTATCTTCAAGTGTATTAGATTATATTCAATTATCAGATGAATACGGGGTAATGGAAATAGGAATAGCTAAGAGCTGGGAAAACAAAACACTTATTGACTTGGAACTTCGTAAAAAATATGATATTAATGTTGTTGCTATAAAATCCAATAATTCAATAAATGTTAATCCTAATGCTGAAGATATAATAAAAGCAAATGACATATTAGTAGTTATAGGAAGTCGAAAGAGTTTAAATAAACTAGAAAATATCTCAGTTAATAAGAAGATATGAGGTGAAACATTTGATAAAAATAGAAAGTAAAGAAAACAATCTATTTAAAGAAACTAAGAAATTAAAAGATAGACGTGGAAGAAATAAAAATAAAAAATATTTAATAGAAGGCTTTAGGATAGTGCAAGAAGCATTTAAAGCAGGAATTAATGTTGATAGAGTTTTTGTTTCATGTTCTTCTGAAGATAAGATTGAAGAATACCTAGGTGAATACATTAATGATACAAAAATATATATACTAAAAGATGAATTGCTAAATGAATTATGTCAGACTGAGAACCCTCAAGGGATAGTTGCAGTATTAGATATAGGCAATTCTATAGTTAATAAAGAAGGATCGTTTTATTTATTATGTGATAAAGTTCAAGACCCTGGAAACTTAGGTACTATAATTCGTACAGCTCATGCTGCAGGAGTTGATGGAATAATACTTACTAAAGGAACAGTAGATGTATATAATCCTAAGGTTATAAGAGCTACAATGGGATCGATATTCTATATTCCTATAATATTAGATGATGAAGAATATTCTCAAACAAAGGAATTAATAGATCAAGGTTTTTCTATGTTAGCTACATCATTACAAGGAGAAAAGAATTTCTTTGAAGAAGATTTAACTGGTAAAATAATTATATCTATGGGCAATGAAGGTAATGGTGTTAGTGAGGAAATATATAATTTAAGTGATAAAAAAGTGAAAATCCCTATGCCAGGTGGAGCTGAATCATTAAATGTGTCTGTTGCAACAGCAATAATATTATATGAAAAAGTAAGACAAAAAACAGTTGAATTTATTAGATAATATGGTTATAATAATTAAGTATATGAAAGAAATGTAGATGAAGAGAGTAGATGTTTCGAGACATATAGGGAGAGAAGGTCATAGACTGTAAGCCTTCTTATGGCAAGTAGCATTGAAGTTCACTTCGTAGTTCTAGCTGTGAACATTTTAGTAGTAGCTAGCGGTTTAAACCGTTATATTTTATTTGAGAGAACATTCTATAATGAATGTTAATTAGGGTGGTAACGCGGATATTTTCGTCCCTTTGTTCGTTTTGAACATAGGGGCGTTTTATTTTGTACTATAAAGGAAATTATATAATTAATAATACCATCTACATAAGAAAGGAGATAATTAAATAATGAAAGAAAAATTAAAAGCCATTGAAGAATTAGCATTAAAAGCAATACAAGATGCTAAAGAAAGTGCTGAACTAGAAGATTTAAGAATTAAGTATTTAGGTAAAAAAGGTGAATTAACTACTATTTTAAGAAGTATGGGTAATGTATCAAAAGAAGAAAGACCTATAGTGGGTAAAATGGTAAATGATGTTAAGAAAATAGTTGAAGAAAAATTAGATGCTGCTAAGGCAACTATAAAAGAAGCAGAGAAGAATGCAAAATTAAAAAATGAAATTATAGATGTAACTATGCCTGGTAATAAAAAGGTTATAGGTAACAAACATCCAGTTGAATTAACAATAGATAGAATAAAAGATATATTTATTTCTATGGGGTTTGCAGTAGAAGATGGTCCAGAAGTTGAACTTGATTATTATAACTTCGAAGCATTAAATATACCTAAGAATCATCCGGCTAGAAGTGAACAAGATACATTTTATATAAATGATAATTTGGTTCTTAGAACTCAAACATCAGGAGTTCAAGTAAGAACTATGGAGAATCAAAAGCCACCAATTAAAATGATATCACCTGGAAAGGTATATAGAGCAGATTCAGTTGATGCAACACACTCACCTATATTCCACCAAATGGAAGGATTGGTTATAGATAAAAATGTTACATTTGCTGATTTAAAAGGAACATTAGAGTTATTCTGTAAGAAGATGTTTGGAGATAAGGTTAAGACTAAGTTTAGACCTCACCATTTCCCATTTACAGAACCATCAGCAGAAATGGATGCTACATGTTTTGTATGTGGAGGAAAAGGCTGTAACGTATGTAAAGGATCAGGTTGGATAGAATTATTAGGTTGTGGAATGGTTCATCCTCAAGTATTAAAAAATGGTGGAATAGATCCAGAAGAATATAGTGGATTCGCATTTGGATTCGGAATAGATAGAATGGTTATGTTAAGCTATGGATTAGATGATATACGATTACTATATGAGAGTGATATGAGATTCTTAAATCAATTCTAAGAGATGGAAATAAGGACGGAGGAAATAAAAAATGAAAGTACCATATAATTGGATTAAAGATTATGTAGATATAGATGTAACACCACATGAATTAGGAGATATCCTTACATTAACAGGATCTCAATTAGAAGAAGTAATGATTCAAGGAGATGAAATTCAAAACGTAGTAGTATGTAAAATACTTAAGATAGAGAAACACCCAGATGCAGATAGATTAAGTGTATGTCAAGTTGATATTGGAGCTGATGAACCATTACAAATAGTAACAGCTGCAACAAATATGCAAGAAGGAGATAAAGTTCCAGTTGCACTTCATAAATCAAGACTTGCAGATGGAACAGAAATTAAGAAAGGTAAAATGAGAGGAGTTGCTTCTAATGGTATGTTCTGTTCTGAAGAGGAATTGGGCATAGCAGGAGATGAACCTGTTCATGGATTACTTATATTAGATAAAGATGCTGTTGTAGGAATGGATATAAAGGAACATTTAGGATTAAACAAAGCAATATTAGATTTTGATATTACTTCTAATAGACCAGATTGTTTAAGTATGATAGGAATGGCAAGGGAAACAGCAGCTGCATTAGATACAACTTATAAGATGCCTAATTTATCATATGAAGTTAAGGGAAATGGCAATGTTAAGGATGAATTATCTGTAGAGATAAAGAGTGACTTATGTAAGAGATATATGGCTAGAAAGGTTAAGAATGTTAAGATAGCTCCATCACCAGCATGGATGCAAGAAAGATTATTAGAAGCAGGAGTTAGACCTATAAACAATATAGTAGATATAACTAATTTTGTTATGTTAGAAATTGGTGAACCTATGCATGCTTTTGATGCAAGAGAAATATCAACAAATAAAATAATTGTAGATACAGCATCAGATAATGAAAAATTTACTACATTAGATGAAGTAGAGAGAACTTTAGATAATACATTCTTATGTATAAAAGACACTGATAAGACAGTAGCTTTAGCTGGAATAATGGGTGGATTGAATTCAGAGATAAAAGATGATACAACAGAAGTTATATTTGAATGTGCTAACTTTGATGGAACTAACATAAGAGTTAATTCTAAGAAATTAGCTCTTAGAACAGAAAGTTCAGGAAGATTTGAAAAGGACATAGATCCAAACCTAGCAGAACTTGCCCTAGATAGAGCATGTGCCTTAGTATGTGAATTAGGAGCCGGAGAAGTTGTTCATGGAACAATAGATGAATATCCATGCAAAAAAGAAGAAGGACATATGGAAGTATCAGTTTCATATATCAATTCATTTTTAGGTACAGATATAAAAGCTGATGATATGAAAAAATATCTAGATAGTTTAGACATGAAGACGACAGTAAATGGAGACACTTTAGAGATAACTGTTCCTACATTTAGAGTTGATATTGGAATAAAACAAGATATAGCAGAAGAAGTAGCAAGAATATATGGCTATGACAAGATTCCTACAACTGTTGTTGATGTAGTTCCAGATAGAGAAAATATTCATAAAAATGATAAGTTAAGAAAAATAGTTTTAGATACATTAGTATCATCAGGATTAAACCAATCAATATCTTATTCTTTTGTATCACCAAAGGTATTTGATAAAATAAGAGTAGCAGAAGATTCACCACTTAGAAATGTTATAAAAATTAAAAATCCATTAGGTGAAGATTATTCTGTTATGAGAACTTCAGCACTTCCATCGATAATGGAATCATTAGGTAGAAATTATTCAAGAAGTAATGATTATGCTAGTATATTTGAAATAGGAAGAGTATACATTAAAGATGAGGATGAAACAAAGATTCCTACTGAGAAGAATGTGCTTACTATAGGTATGTATGGAGATGTAGATTTCTATGATCTTAAGGGGATAATAGAGAATCTAGTAGAAGAATTAGGATTAAAGGCTAGATATGCAAGAGAAAGCGAAAATCCTACTTTCCATCCAGGAAAAACAGCAAACTTACTAATAAGAAACAAAAATGCAGGTGTATTTGGAGAAATACATCCAGACGTATTAGAAGCTTATGGAATAGATGTACCTTGTTATGTTGCAGAATTAGATTTAGATATGATGTATGAAGCTGCAGATATAACTAAGAAATATTCACCTATTGCAAAATTCCCAGCAGCAACAAGAGATATCGCAATATTAGTTGATGATGCAGTATTAGCAGGTGATGTTGAAGATGCTATAAAGAGAGCAGGAGGAAATCTTGTAGAAAAGATATCATTATTTGATGTATACAAAGGTGAACAAATAGAAAAAGGTAAGAAGAGTATGGCATATGCTATAGTATATAGAGATGTTAGAAAATCATTAACAGATAATGAAGTTAATAAAGTTCATGATAAGATATTAAAAGCTCTAGAGCATAAATTAGGGGCTGTTTTAAGATAATAATTTGTTTGCTATAAAAAAAGTGGTTTTATACAATTTCTAGTGTAAAATCACTTTTTTACTAAACAGAAAGTTTATATTAAAAGAAATATAGGGAGATTAGAAGATATGGAGTATATACATAAATATATGTCGCCTATTGGAGGAATTACTATGGCAAGTAATGGAGAAAAGCTAATAGGATTATGGTTTGATGGACAGAGATATTTTGCAGATACACTTGGAAATGATTATATAGAAGAAAAACTTCCGATATTTGAAGAAACCTGTAGATGGTTAGATATTTATTTTAATGGCAAGGTACCTGAATTTATGCCAGAAATATCAATAAATACAACAAGCTTTAGAAGAGAAGTATGGAAAGTATTATTATCAATTCCTTATGGTAAAACAATGACTTATGGAGAAATTGCAAATACGATTGCAGATCAAAGGGGAATAAAGAGGATGTCAGCACAAGCAGTTGGAAATGCAGTAGGACATAATCCTATATCTATTATTATTCCTTGTCATAGAGTTGTTGGTCAAAATGGAAAATTGACAGGCTATGCAGGTGGTTTAGATAAGAAATTGTGGCTATTAAATATGGAAACACATAAATAAAGAAATTCTTAATATTATTAGGTATTATTATAGATGAAATACTTATTGCAATAGATAAAACTTAAAATTACTATAAGTTTGGGATAATTAAAATCAAAGTCATTCTATTTTAATCAAGTACTTCAATTAATGCTATTATATTTTAATTATAAACATTCGCTATTTACAAATTATTTGCTTTTTGTTATGATAATAGGCATTTTTGTACATTATAATATTATTATAGTGTACAATTAGGTGGTGATATATATGGAATTTGAAATCAAGAAGATTCATGTAGGATGGTTTGGTATGACTTTTAATGCTGATGACAAAAACGTTTACATAGTCACAACTAGTAAGTGGTTAAATGATGGACCTAGACATTTTTTACAAGCATTTAATGAGATATTAACAATAAATCACGGAGAAAGATATGTTATATTAGATGATGAACCAGGTGCTAATATTATATGTATGAAGAAAGTGAAGCCTGGAATGATAAATATTAGTATATATGCAATTATTGAATGGTATGATTCTAGAATTAAGTTATATGGAGAAAAGATGCCAGATAACTTAGAAATATATGAAAAACTATTAGACGCAAACTTTAGTACTGTCAAACTATCTCATGATATATTAGATGCATTTGGGGAATATAGTCGTGGAGATAAAAATGAATATTATAATAAACATTGGTTTGAGTTTCCAGATGATGATTATGAAAAACTAAAAAAATTAGTGTCAGGAAGTAGTATGAGTGATGTGGGATGATTTGTATAATATTGTTAGATAGCTTATATTTTACAATAATTAATATCAAAATTATATGTTTAAGTAAATAATATAATATGGATAAAATCCAATGTTATTTGGTTTGATTAATATTATGTTTATTATTAGTATCAATATTATATGTTTTCATAAATAGCATAATTTCATTAAGCATTTCTAAATATAAAAAAATTAAGTTAGCTAAATGTTGTAAACTCACTAAAGTTCAAACAGTACAACATTTTAAACGCTACCTTAATTTTTTTATAATAAGAAATCCTAAAATTCATTATGAAGATTTATTCAAAGCAATAATATTGATACAAATAAAGAAAATCATAATATTAGCATTATCAAATAACATTGGATTTTTTATTATCAATATTTACTTAAATCAATAATTTGATATTAATTAACTGAAAAGATAAGTGATTAAATAATAAATATATTCAATAATTTTTTAAAAGTAAGAATTACTGATGAATACTTAAAATAATACAGATACACTAAAAATCACCATAACGCTTAAATAATTAAAATATAATAAGCTTAGTGGAAGTAACCATTATTGTTAGGGTTAGAATTATAGGTAGATATAGAATAATATAACCATGAAAAATTAAAGATTAGTATAAATGATATGGAACAATAGGTTACTGCAACTAATGCTATTATATTTTAATTATAATCATTCATTATGAAGATTTATTCAAAGCAATAATATTGATACAAATAAAGAAAATCATAATATTAGCATTATCAAATAACATTGGATTTTTTATTATCAATATTTACTTAAATCAATAATTTGATATTAATTAACTGAAAAGATAAATAATCAAAAATAAATGTATTTAATAACTTTTTTAAGCAAGAATTACTGAAGAATTAAGATGCTTATAATAATATAGATACACTAAAAATCACAATAACGCTTAAATAATTAAAATATAATAAGCTTAGTGGAAGTAACCATTATTGTTAGGGTTAGAATTATAGGTAGATATAGAATAATATAACCATGAAGAATTAAAGATTAGTATAAATGATATGGAACAATAGGTTACTGCAACTAATGCTATTATATTTTAATTATCAATATTTACTTAAATCAATAATTTGATATTAATTAACTAAAAAGATAAGTAATCCAAAAGAAATATATTCAATAATTTTTTTAGTAAGAAAAATTAATGCCATTTAATGCTTTAATTATAAATTGCCTTTATATGTTTAATGAGAAATTTTGCTTGATATTATAGTTGCTGTAATATTGTAAATGTGAATTTTCTATGATATTCTCCTAATTAGGAATTCTAGGGAAGATAAATTAATCAGAGAATTCTATTTTTTAAGGAGGTAAGATATATTTATGAAGAAAATTAAAGAGAGAGGTATCGCACTTGTTTTAACTGTATTAATGGTTTTATTTACAGTACCTAATATTGCATTTGCAGCAAATAATCCACCAAGTGAAATTAAAAATTGCGAATCAAATTTTGGCTATGATTTTAAAATCGAATTTAATGATACAGATAAAGAATGGCTTGAAGCAATTGATGAAATAATAATTGCTAACGAGAATTATTCAAAAGGTACATCAAGTTATAGTGTTTGGAATAATAAATACTATTACATTGATAAAGATAATCAATATCTTTATATTGGCGAAGGGGGAGCTTTTGTAGACAATAAAGCAAGATGTGTAATAAAGGCTAACGGATATGAAGATTTGGTTTTGGAATTAGATAAAAGTAATCATACTGCAATTATATCAAAGGATTCATCTGAAGAAGATGAGAAATGCAAACATAGTGGTGGTATAGCAACATGTATAGAACAAGCAACTTGTGAAAAATGTGGCAAGAAATATGGTGAATTAGGACCACATAATTATATTAATGGAGTATGTACTGTATGTGGTGACACATTAACAGCAGCACCTGAAGTATCATTAGAATCAGAATCTTATTATCTTGTTTTTAAAATAAAAGAAAAGGGATATGTATCAGGAATATCATCAATTTCTGAAAATGATACAGAATGGAAAGAACAATCATTTAAGATGGCTCTTAATGGAAAGCAATACTATTTAGATAAAGAAAATGACTGCATATATTTTGATAAATTTAATGGGATTCCATTTGAAACAGGTGGAATTATAACAATAAAAAATGAAGCTTATCAAGATATAAAATTAAAAGTAAATGTTGTTAATGATAAAGATGTTAATATTATTCCTGTTACAGATGATGTAGAAGTTGGAGATGAATATAGATTACATGTAAGATTAGTTGGAAACTTTGAAGCAGCTATAATTAATCAAAAAGGTTATGATGCAGTAACAAGTGCTTCAACTAGTGTTACACAAAATAAAAATAGTAGTGCAGAAGTACAAGCTGTTATATTACCAAAGGATAAAGAACCAACAGAAGAAGATTGGAAACCACTATGTGATAGTAATATTTCTTTAAATACCGCAAAGGACAAAACTTTTGTAACATTAGATGATCAATCAGGCATGGTTGGAGTGTATTCACCATATGATAGTTCTGTAACTTTATCAGGTACACCAGAAAAGAAAGGTGAATACCCAATAACTGTAACAATAACTGATAATCAAGGAAGAAGAGCTACAAGTAATGCACTTATATTTAAGGTTTATTCAGGTGAAGAAAATTTAGAAGATCAACTTACAACAGAAAATTGTACTCAAACTGCTGATGGTAAATATATGTATGATATGGAACCATGGGCAATTAAAAATTTTGATAATGATGATAATATAGTATATGTACCTAAAAATATAAAAGCTTGGTATGGTTCTCATACATCAGGTACTTATGGAAAATTAGGATATTCAATTCCATCAGCTTCAAAAACTACTCAAACTCTTGTAGTACCAAAGGGGTGTGATTTAACATTAGTAAATATGGATGTTTTGAGTAGTGTACGTATTGTTGTTGAAAATGGAGGTAAGCTATCTCTACATGATACTCCTATTCAAGGCATTGTTGAAGTAAAAAAAGGTGGAACTTTCTCTATGAATTATAATGATTTTGGAGATGGAGAATTCCTTACAGGTTCTTCTATAAATGGACAACTGATACTTCAAGATGGAGCTACTGTAGTTAATTCAATTATTTATTCTAATACTAATTATATTGCAAATGGTGATGAAACTAGATCAAATATTAATCCTGTAGTTGTAGCAAATGGTAATGTTAATGTTATAGGTACAGTAGTAATTCGTGGAGATGAATCACCTATGGGTATAAATGCAACAACAGGGAAAGCAAATCCAGGACAAACAGGATTAAAAGTTAATGGAAAACTTAATATAACAGAAGGATCATATCTTGCTGTGTATGGTGGGGGTCATCTTGCACTTACTACAAATGGTGGGACAGCAATTGTTCTTAATAATGGAGAAATTACTGGTAAAGGTAAACTAATAGCTGTTGCTGGTGATGGAACATTTGGTTATGGCGGAAATGCAGTTGAAGGAAAAGGAATTATATCAGTTAAAGATGCATACTTAGAAGGTGGAGCTGCAATAAAACCTATGAAAAATGAAGTAGGAGGCAGTGCAATAACAGAAGGTATTAAAATCGCAGATACAACTAATCGTAATTTAATTAATGGAGAAACAAATACTACAGGAAATGTTGACTATGACAATGACACATATTGGGGAAGCATTGCAGATCCTCTTCCAAGTTTTGATGGTGCAGATAGTAAGTATCAAGTAGAAAAAAATGGCGTTACTAACATTAAAAAAGAGTATACATTAACATTATCACCAGAAAATACTAGTATTTATGTTGGAGATGTGTTTAATATAACATATTCTGTTAACCCAATAGATGCAACTAATCAAGGAGTTATATACTCAAGTAGTGATGAATCAATAGCAACTGTAGATAATAATGGTATTGTAACTGCAATTGCAGAAGGAAATGTTGTTATAAAAGTAACTACAGTAGATGGAACTCATAGTGCTGTTTGTAATGTAACTGTAGCTCATAAGCATGTATATAGTGATGAATGGAAATGGGATACAAATAATCATTATCATATATGCACATGTGGTGATATAGCAGATTCTGAAACACATGTATTTGGCGATTGGACTGTAATACAAGAAGCTACTATAGAAGAAGATGGCATTAATGAACGTGTATGTACTGTTTGTGGTTTCATAGAAAGAACAACTACAAAATATGCTATAATTCCAGATTCAAATAAAGTTTTAGATGTGGATAATAACAAGAATAACAATGATAAAATTAATAAAGTTAATAATATAAAAGTTAATGATAATAATATAGTAAATAAATCAAGTAAGAATGAAAAGGATAGTAATAAAGTTATAAAAGAATCTAATGCTATCAAGACAGGAGATAATAATTCTTATATTGTATATGGTGTTATGATGATCTTAAGTATCGCATTATATGCAGTATATTTAAACAAGAGAAAGAAATTAAGTTAACATTATTGTTAGATAACTTATATTTTACAATAATTAATATCAAAATTATATGTTTAAGTAAATAATGTAATATGTAAAAAATCCAATGTTATTTGGTTTGATTAATATTATGTTTATTATTAGTATCAATATTATATGTTTTCATAAATAGCATAATTTCATTAAGTATTTCTAACTATAAAAAAATTAAGGTATTATTGTTAAATAACTTATGTTTCACAATAATTAATATCAAAATTATATGTTCTAAGTAAATAATATAATATCATTAAGTATTTACTAATATAATAAAAAAGAGTAAAGATCCCTAAATACTATAAACTCGCTAAAGCTCAGACAGTATAGTATTTTTAACGGGATCTTTACATTTTTATTATAAGAAATACTAAATTCTATTATAAATAATTTACTTAAATCAATAATTTGATATTAATAACTGAAAAATAAGTAATCTAAAAAATATATTCAATAATTTTTTTAGTAAGAATTACTGAAGACTTAAGATATTTGCAGACAATATAGATATATTAAAAATCACCATAACGCTTAAATAATTAAAATAGAAGTTATTTGATGGAACAAAGCATTTTTGCTAGGGAAGAATTAATAATGTTTATAATAAATAAAATACTGTGAGAAATTAAAGGTAAGTATTAATGAAATTGAACAAACGATTTGTAAAATCAAATCACTTCTTATTTTAATTACTGAAACTAATGCTATTATATTTTAATTATACAAGCACTCTATAAATTATTAAGAAAAGTATACGAAAATAAATATGATTATGATTGTAGAGGAGACAATAATGGTAAAGTATGATTTTTTGATAAAAGATAAAAAAGTGCTTAAAAATAATAAGGTGTTAGAAATCCTTTATAAAATGTTGAATGAACTTGAAGTTTTAGTATACATTAATAAAGATCTAGCTATGGGAAGATGTAGATATATAATAGAATTTTTATATGAAAATTATGCTAGATTATATGGAGAAAGAAATATAAAATATACTAGACTTAAACAGGATAAAAAAATTAGAATTGATGGTTATAAAAAGGATTATGAGGTTAAGGCAAGTAATATTTTATCTTCTATTGAAGTAAAAGATAAAGAAACTGAGAGAATGCTAGATGAATTATATAATATTATAAAATGGATATATTCTAAGGTATCTAATACTATAATTAATATGAGGCAGGATGGAGAAAATATTATAGATAAATCTATTTTAGATTATGAGATTATGTTTGATGATAATAATTATCTAGAGGAGCTAAGCCTAAAAGATATAAAACATAAGAGAATAGGATTAGATATATATAATTTTACTACATACGATGATAATGTAATTATATATGATAAAAATAAAAACATTATATTTGAAACTGTAGGAAGGACTATAGACAATAATACTAAGGAAGATATAATAGCTGAAATTAATGCAGGTATAGATGCTATTAAGGTTGAATATGAGAAACTATATCCTTACATAGAAGCTCTAGAAGAGAGCGCTTTAAAAATTCAAGATAAAAACGTTACTATGGTCAAGGAATTAACTGAATATGCGAATTCGTTTGATATAGAAGAAGATAGAAGAAAGGTTTTATTATCAGCATTAAATAAATTAAAAAGAGAAGAAAATAAAATACTTAATGGAATATCTGATGCACTTGACAATATTAATAGCAATATAGATGTCTTTATAGACAATTTTTTAGGATTAGAAGATATTTGTGATATGTTAATTCTTTCAAATTATTTAGATAAAGCTATGTTAAATTTAAACTATCTAAAGGTTTTACATATTGTTTTAAAAGAAGCAGATATAGATTCAGAACGAATATGGTTATGGGAGAAGATACATAAAATAATAGATAATGCTAAAAATAATGAATTTACTGAAAGAAATTATAAGCAATTATATACGTTAAATGAAGTTAAATGTTTTTTTAATATTTATAAGATGCAATATTTAGAAATGTCTTTTCAGTATCAGTGTGAGAGAATGTTTAGTGATTATTATGTAAATAATAATAAAAAAACAGAGTTAGAAAATCAAAAATTATCTCAACAGGCATTAATAGCAGAAAAGACAAGCATATATAATAATAATTTATTAGAGATCTATAAAAATAGATGTAAAATATTACAGACAGTTGGCATAGGGTTTGTAGTAGTAATATTATTTTTAGTAATGTTAAATTATTTATAGGCTCTCTAAATTAAAGTATAAACATTACTTATATTCCTTACTTAAGTAACTTATAGAAAAAGTTTAATAGAGAATGTAGTACCACCACCTAAAGTATCAGATACAGATAAGGTGCCTTTAAGTAGTTTTATTATTTCATGTGCTATAGATAATCCTAAACCAAAATTACTTTTACTATTTCTAGAGTTATCCACTCTATAGAATGGTTCAAATATGTGAATTTTATCTGTATCACTTATGCCTATTCCATTATCAATAACTAATATTTCTATATATGTATTAGTTAATTGAAGTTTCAGAGTTACTGTTCCATTGACTTTGCAATAATTAAATGCATTATTAATTAGAATGGATAGTACTTGAATTAACCTTTCTTTATCGCATATATATCTAGGAAAAATAGTATCTTCAATATCTAAAACAAAATTAATAGATTTTTCTTTTGCCATAATTTCAAAATATTCATAACTATCAATTACTATTGTATCTATTTCTTCTTCATTTAGATTGATACTCCAACTATTTGCATTTGCACTAGCTAAAAGCAACATGTCATTAATCAAATTAGACATTCTATTACCTTCTGAATTAATAGTTTGTATAAATCTATTACTTTCTTCTAGTGTTTTAGTTTTCTTTAAGGCAGATGCGCTAGATAGAATAACTGCTAGAGGAGATCTTAATTCATGAGATGCAGCAGCAATAAACCTGTCTTGTCTTTTTTTGCTATCTATAATAGGTGCAATAGCTTTTTTAGAAAATAGATAAGCAAATATAGTTAATAATATAATAGCAAAAAAATCTATTAATATATAAAATATTATTTGACGATGTAGTTGTTTATAATAATTATCTAGAGAATGCATTAAAACAACAGAAATATAACTATCGTTTTTGGGAATTAGTCCCAATGAAATAAAAAATTTTTGGTTTTTAAATACTGTGGTAAAATCTATACTTGTATATATCTTAAGATTAAGTTCGGTATCGTTTATGTCAAAAGAATATTTTTCTTTTCCGATTTTAATACATTTATCAACTAATTTTTTATAATTTTTATCTGTATGAAATTCAGTGATTTTAAGTGGTGTATTATTTTCAGATATATACATGGTGTAATTGCCATTGAATTCTGATTGTGTAAGCCATTGAAGAGATAAAGTCTCTTGAGCTTGTATGTATGAATAGCATGATGTTGCATTATTAGTAAATGTATTATAATCTGTTGTATATAAGTTCTTCTGGAAGAAACTTAAAGCTATTGTTGACGTTAATACAAGTATTATACTAGTTATGATTGTGCATATTAGTGTTAAGTTTATTTGAAGTTTTTTAAACATCTTTTTTCTCCAGTCTATAGCCTATTCCGCGTATAGTTTTTATTGTTAAATTGCTTCCTATTGATTTTAATCTTCTTCTAACAAGATAAATATAGTTATCTAGGTTGCCATCTTCTACTTCAGCATAACTTCCCCATACATAAGATAATAATTTTTCTCTTGATAGAGTAGAATTGGGATATTTTAGAAAGAAAGAAAATAAAGCTCCTTCTTTTTTAGATAATGAGCATGAATTGTTACCACAAGATAGGATACGTTTATTTTCTTCGTAAGATATATCTAAGTAATTAATTATATCAGCAGTATCTGTAATTTGCTTAGGTCTTCTAGTTATACATCTTATTCTAGCCATAAGTTCTTGAAAATCAAATGGTTTAATGACATAATCATCAGCTCCAGTATCAAGACCTAAAATTCTATCGTTAATAGTGCTTAAAGCAGTAAGCATAATAATAGGAGTTGATATTTTGGCTTCTCTTGCTTTTTTTAAGATTGATATTCCATCTAAGCTAGGTAGCATTCTATCTAATATGATTAAATCATGGTTATCATTTAAAATATATGTTAATCCATCTTCACCATCATTACAAATATCTATATCAAAATTCTCATTAATAAATTCAAATTTTAATGCTTCACATAATTTTATGTCGTCTTCAATTAATAGTATTTTCATTAAGTATCACGCCCTTCAGTAGATATTATATCAAAAAGTTCGTAATATTTAATAAAAATTTGTCTATAAATTGCATAAAAATTATTTATTATGTGCTATATATCATTAAAAATGAGAAATAATATATAGTATTTTAGAGAAAACTTAGAGATTAAATTGTTATAATTTTAGATGAAATTAGAGATTGGGGTGTTATCATGAAGAAGGTTACAATAATAATTACAGTTATGTTTATGGTATTTTTCTTGTTAACTGTAGGAATAGGTTGCAAAGATATAAGAGTAAAGTCAGAACATAGTTATGTAGAAGATGAGTATTCTTTTCCTGATAATATACAAGATATATTAGATGTATCAATGCTTGATAATGGTAAACTTGCAGTGATTGGAAGAGCGTATTTAAAAAATAGTACATTTAGTGATAATATTGATGAACCATTAAGATATTATGAATCTAGTGATAATGGAGAATCGTGGAGAGAGAAAAAGCTAAGAATACCTAAGAAGAATGATGAAAAATTTATAGAATATGAGGAAGGAAAAATTTTAGGAGATGGTTCATTTATATTTTCTATAAGGGAATATACTAAACAAGAATTAATCAAAATTGATTCTATAAAAACAATAAGTGAAGATGAGGATAAAGAAAACAGAGATAATAATCCTATTAGAATAGTAAGAGGAGATTCAAAGGGAAATTTGACAGAGATACCAAGTGACAAATTGCCTATAAATGAATATAAGATAGAGGCGGTTAATAACAGATATGTATATTTAAGAAAAGATGACTCATTAGAGATAATACAATTTGACATAGATAATGAAGAGATTACTAATATAATAAGTTTAGATAATAAACGTCAATAGAAAATATGGATTTTATTCAATTGAGAATATATTATTATTATAAGCATAGGTTGTAAATTTAGAGAAATTTTAGAGATTACATTGATATAATTTAACCGTAGGGTTAAGGAGGAAACTAGATAAATGAATATATTGAAAAGGCTAACTATTATTTTTATAATAATGATTCTTTTAATTACAATGATATCTGGGTGCAAAGATGGAAAAAAAGAACCAAAATCAAAGGGAAGGTATGTAGAGGAAGAATATAAATTTATAGATGGAATGACATATATATTAGACATAAAAGTTATGGATAATGGCAAAATAGCATTGCTAGGACAAATAAATAATGAAAGTAAAGATAGTTTTACTATAGATAAGACTAGATATTATGAGTCGACTGATAATGGACAAAGCTGGACAGAAAAAGAAGTTAATTTGCCATCAAAAATAGATGATAAATTTTTAAATTATGAACAAGGGGAAATATTAGATGATGGGTCTTTTGTATTTATAGTAAATGAATACACTCAAGAAGACATAGATAAAATAAATGAAGAAATGCAATCATTTGAAGATAAAACAAACATAAATGAAGAGTACGTAGAAGAGGAGTATGATCAAAGTATTTCTTCATCAAATATATCTAAACTTGTTAAAATTGATAGAAAAGGAAATATTACAGAAATACATGATGACAATATAAATATAAATGATACAGGAATATTAGGAGAAGAAAATGGTTATTTATATCTTAATACTTATGATAAACCCAATATAATTCAAATGGATATTAATGAAAATAAAGTTATAAGAATTATAAAAACAGAAGGAGATTATATTGGAGAGGCAATTATATTAAATAATAGGATATATGTCAACAACTATGATAATGTAATAGAATATAATACAGAAGATGGAAGCAAAATAGGTAAAGATAATATGCTATCTAAGAATACAATGTCGAATTTGACCTATGCTATTAGTTCGGATAAAAAGACTTTATATCAAGCAGGAGAGGATGGTGTATATAGCTATTCTGTAGGAAATAAAATAAATGAACAATTAATAGATGGTAGTATGACAACTTTTGGAGATGATGATTACATAATAGATAAATTTTTAGAGACAGCAGATAATGAGTTTCTTGCAGTTTTTTACAATTCGTCTGGAAATAAAATTATAATGAAGCATTATTATTATGATAAAGATGTAGATAGTAAACCAGATAAAGAACTAACGGTATATTCTTTATATGAAGATTCTTATTTGAAGCAAAATATAGTTAAATATCAAAAAGAACATTCGGATGTATATATAAATTATGAAATAGGAATAGACACTAATGATAATGAGGATGATATGCCTAGCGAAAGTGATGCAATAAAAACTCTTAATACTGAAATAATGGCAGGAAAAGGTCCAGATATAATATATTTAGATGGTTTGCAAGAAAATTCATATATAGATAAAGGGCTACTTGTAGATCTCTCAGATGTAGCAAATAGTTTTAAGGATAAAGAATACCTGACTAAAATATTAAAAGGTAGCAGTGTAAATGGGAAGATATATTCGTTGTCTATGTATTTTAGAATTCCAGTGATATTTAATAATACTAATAAAAATGTAAGTAATTTAAATGAGTTAGCAGAAGCAGCTAGTGAAGTTAAAGGAAGCTATAAAGGTGATATAGTATTACCTATTGAAGCAGATGAAATGCTTTATTATTTTTATAAAACTTGTGGAGTAGGAATTCTAAATGAAGATAGAACACTTAATGAAGAAAAACTAAAAGAATATTTAGAAGATGTAAAAACAATATATACAGCATCTAAAGATAGTCATTTAGAAAGTACTATAAAAGAACATAAAGAAATACTTGATAATTATGGTAAATGTAGTGATGCAACAGAAGAGAGCTTTGCAAAAAGTATGTATTTTGATAACTATTTAAATTGGGATGTTACAGCTGCTTTAGATGAAATACCAGCTTTTTCACTATGTACATTATATTCTACTCAAGATGTTGTTACTTACAATAAAATTATACAAGGATATTCTAGTTTAAATTATTCAAAGTGGCTAGGTTTAGATAATAAATCAATAATGAATTTGGGCAAGATAGGGATATCATCTAAGAGCAAAGAACAAGAATTAGCTAAACATTTTATAAAGACATTATTTAGTGAAAAATATCAAAATAATTCTAGAGATTCTATGAATTTTTCTGTAAATAAGAAAATATTAAAACAATCATTGCAAGATGAAGAAACTTTATCAGGAACTATGGAATGGCTTAGCCAAGATGGAGATGAAGATGTGTGGATAGATATGGAGCCTCTTAAATCTGAAGAAGTAGATAAATTTATAGAAATGGTTGATTCATATGGTGGTTCTAAAGATGCTGATACTAAGATAATTGATGACACAATAGAAGATATGGTTTCTTATGTTAAGGGGGAAAAAAATATGGATGAAACATTAGCTATAATAAACAAAAAATTAAAGGTTTATTTATCAGAATAGGAAAGGGCATTTTAATGAGAAATATTATGAAAAAAAATAAAAATAACTTTATAAAAGAAAAATTTAATAAAAAAGCTCTTATATTTATTCTACCAAGTATTATAGGTGTAAGTATTTTTATGTTAATACCATTTATTGATGTGTTTATAAGATCATTTCAAAATGAAGTTCTTAGAGATTTTGTTTTCTTAGATAATTATAAAGAAATATTTACTAATGATGCTTTTAAACTTGCTAGTAAAAATACAATAAGATTTGTGTTAGTGTGTATACCATTATTACTTATAATTTCTCTTGTAATAGCAGTTATAATTAATAGATTCTTTAGAAATTCAGAGAGGCTTACTACAGCATTTCTTATTCCTATGGCTATACCTATAGCTTCAGTGGTTCTTATATGGAAAATTGTATTTCATGAGCATGGACTATTAAATAGTTTATTAAATGATGTAGGAATACATGGAATAGATTGGATGAATAGTAAATATGCTTTTTGGGTTCTTGTAGTAACCTATATATGGAAAAACATGGGCTATACAATAATATTATGGATGGCAGGATTAAGTGTTATACCAAATGAAGTATATGAAGCTGCAAGAGTAGATGGCGCATCAGAAGTGAAATGCTTTACTAAAATTACATTACCAATACTTAAACCAACATTGTATACAATTACTGTATTATCATTATTAAATTCATTTAAGGTATTTAGAGAAGCATATCTTATAGCAGGAAATTATCCTGATGAAAGCATGTATATGTTACAGCATACATTTAATAACTGGTTTAGAGATTTAGCTTTTGGAAAAATATCAGCAGCTTCTATTGTTATGGCAGCTGTAACATTAGTTTTAATATTATTTTTGCAAAAGAGTTGGGAGAAGTAAGATATGAAGAAAAAGATAATAAAATTTATAATAATTGCACTTGCAGTGTTTATGATTGTTCCAATAATATTCATAATAGTTGGATCTATTACTAGTCCAGAAGAATTAAAGGATTATTTAGGTCCAGTCCTTCAAAATAAAGAAGGTTTTGCAACATTACCGCTTTTACCTAATTATCCTACACTTAAATCGCTAGTAAAGTTGCTTTTAGATAGTCCAGAATTTTTTGTTATGTTTTGGAACTCTTTACTTATGGTCTTTTTTGTTTTGTTAGGACAAGCACTTATTGCTACTCCAGCAGCATGGGCATTTGCTCAATATAAGTTTCCATGTAGAAAAGCATTATTTACTTTATATATAGTGGCTATGCTTATGCCATTTCAAGTTACAATGTTATCATCTTATTTAGTTTTAGATAAGTTTCATATGATTAATACGACTCTTAGTTTAATAGTGCCAGGAATATTTTCAACATTTCCAGTATTTATAATGTATAGATTTTTTGAAAATGTACCTAAGGATGTCATAGAAGCAGCTAGAATAGATGGCGCTAGCGAATTTAAGATATTCTTCAAAATTGGATTGCCATTAGGTATTCCTGGAATAATATCTTCAATGATATTAGGTTTTATAGAATATTGGAACTTAATAGAACAACCAATAACATTTATAAAAGATCAGAGTAAATGGCCATTATCTTTATTTTTACCAAATATAAGCTTGGAAAATGCTGATATGGCATTTATAGCATCACTAGTAACATTATTTACTTCACTTGTGATTTTCTTCGCAGGTCAAAAGTATTTAAAACAAGGAATATCAGCAACTTGTGGAAAGGAAGAATAATTTATGAAAATAAAAGACATAATTAATTATAAAATAAAAAAAGAAATAAAAGATAAGTATAAAGCTATAAATATACTAGCATATTTTTTACTTATAATGCTTGGATTAACATTGTTATCTAGATTCTCGGATTCACTTACTATTCCAAAAGTACAAACAACCAATGGAAATAGAGGAACTATTGATCACGAAATATCTGGAGAAGGAATGATATATCAAAATAGTAGTAATTCAGTAAACTTAATGGAAGGTCTGAAAATAAATTCAATTGATGTTGCTGAAGGAACATCAGTTAATGTAGGAGATACATTATTAACTTTAGATATGGATACATTAAATACTGTGTTAGCTTCTCTTGAAAAAGAATTAGAATCATCTAAGCTTGCTTATAATAGAGCTGTAGAAGATCAAAAAAATGCAGAAATTAAGATAAATAAACAAATATCAGATGCTAAAAGTGCTATGGACAAGGCACAAAGTGATATGAATAATGCTCAAGATGAGGAAAAAGAACAATATAGACAAGAGTATGAAGCTAAAAAATCAGAGTATGAAGAATTGGTAAATGGTAAGGATGAAACTTTATTATCATATAAAAGAGCAGTAGAAGATGCAAAGAACCAAGATAATTCAGAAGTATCTGAAAAAGTACAAAAGCTTACTGAGATAAAAAATGCAGGTGGTAAATTAACTGCACCTACTTCAGGAACAATTATAGAAATAACTGCTGAAAAAGGTGGAACTACTCAAGGGGGAAGTGTTATATCATTATCTAATTCTGAAGTGGAAAATCTTCTTACAGTACAAATATCAAAAGATGAAAAAAAATCTATAAAAGTAGGACAGAAAGTGGATGTGACAATAGATGATGATAGTACTTATATGTCTAACGTAAAAATAGCATCTATAAAAGTTAATTCTGAAAATTCAGAGATGTTAGATGTTACTGTAAAGCTACCTGTTGGGCAAGGTACTATTGGAGAATATGGCAAAATAACTGTTCCAGCAGAGAGTAAAGAGTATGATGTAATATTGCCACTTGAAGCTATTCATCAAGATGGTAATAAATATTATGTGTTAGTTGTAACTGATAAAGACACTGTATTAGGTAGTCAAAAAATTGCATCAAAGGTTGAAGTATCTATTGCTGATAAAAATGGAGATAGTGTTGCACTAAAGGATTCAGCTATATCTTCTTATGATGAAGTAATAGTATCATCTAATAAAGATATAAAGGATGGAGACAGAATAAGAAAGGAGGATAAATAATGAAAATTAAGTCTCACATAGTTAATTTAGTATTACTTATTATATTGATTATGTGTGTAGGATATGAGATAGCATACTATAATGAGGCTAAATTTTCAAAAAAGGTTTCGTATTTATATGTGCAGGATTCTAATATAGATGTAAAGTCTATGCAAAAGTATCTAAAAGATGAAGAGGTAGATAACAGATTTTCATTTGTTGGATTTAAAGAGGAGTCTAATGGAACAGCATACAATATGGAACTTGGCAAAAATACAGAGTGTAATGTTATATATTTAGTCGGGAATTCTAATGTTATATTAAATAATACATCCTTGTATTTAGATGATAGTAAAGGGTGTATTGTAGATAAGAAAGTAGCATATGCATTATTTGGAGATTATAATGTAAAAGGATTAACAATAACATATAATGATATTGAGTATACAATAAGAAATGTTGTAGATAATTTAGAAAATGCTATAGTCATAGAGGGTGATAGTAATTCTAATATAATGATGGATATAATAGCAGTAGAAAGTGATGATGAAAGTTATACTGAAGAATTTATGAATAAATATGGTATAAATGCTATAACAAGTGATAATAACATATATTATAGATTTGCTGAAGGTATGTCTTGTATTTTACTTATTATTATATTGATTATATTTTTATCTAAACTTATTAGAATTATTATTAAGGACAAAGATAGGCCTATAAAACAACTTATAGACATAGCTATTATAATTATAGTGTGTATGAATTTATATAAAGTTGTAGATGTTAATTTTACTATTAATTATAATCTTATACCTAATGAATGGTCAGATTTTGATTATTGGGGAGATATGATAAGAAAATATAGTGAAAAATATAAGAGTATTATGCTAATGCAGAAATATAATATAGAAATATTTCCTTTCATTAATGCTGCTAAAAGTATAGCTTGTGGAATTATATCTATTGTATTGTTTTGGACCGTTAAGAATAGGATTAAGGTAGATAATTTGAAGAAGTTATATCTATTAATCGTTTTAACAATGATAATAGAATTTATTGTTATTATAATTGTTAATAAAAATTATGAACTTAATAGTTCGAGAATTATATATTTATTTCCTTATTATTTTGCTATAAATTATTTTTTAGATAAAAAATTAAGTTAGTGTTATTGTTGGATAATTTATATTTCACAATAATTAATATCAAAATTATATGTTCTAAGTAAATAATATAATATGTAAAAAATCCAATGTTATTTAGTTTAATTAATATTATGTTTGTTATTAGTATCAATATTATATGTTTTCATAAATAGCATAATTTCATTAAGTATTTACTAATATAATAAAAAAGAGTAAAGATCCCTAAATACTATAAACTCGCTAAAGCTCAGACAGTATAGTATTTTTAACGGGATCTTTACTTTTTTATTATAAGAAATACTAAATTCTATTATAGATAATTTACTTAAAGCAATAATTTGATATTAATTAACTTAAAAAATAAGAAATCAAAAATAAATATATTCAATAATTTTTTATCCTTAAGAACTTTTTTTAAAAAGATATTTGCTTAAGTTAATCATATATAGTACAATATTCATAAATGCACATAATATGGCGATAAGCTACATTAATTATAAAAATTTGTATTTCAAATAATTGATGATTATATATAATTATTAAGATGTAAGTAATAATGTAAACTAATATTATATGTTATATAGTTTTTTTGCCAGAGTAGGGGGTTAAGTATGAGTTTTAATAATGTAAGAAAAATTCCATCTCCAGAAGAGATGAGAGAAATGATACCTTTATCTGCAGCATCACAAAAGATAAAGGCAGAAAGAGACGAAGAGATTAAGAAAATATTTACTGGGGAAGAAGACAAATTTGTAGTAATTATAGGACCTTGTTCTGCAGACGATGAAGATGCAGTATGTGATTATGTTTCTAGATTAGCTAGAGTTAATGAACAAGTTAAAGATAAACTATTTATAGTCCCTAGAATATACACTAATAAGCCTAGAACAACAGGTGAAGGATACAAGGGAATGTTACATCAACCAGATCCATTAAAAGCACCTAACATAATAGAAGGTTTAAAAGCTATTAGAAAGATGTTTGTTAGAGCAATAGAAGAAACTGGATTGACACCAGCTGACGAAATGTTATATCCATGTAATCATATCTACTGTGGAGACTTATTATCATATGTAGCTGTAGGTGCTAGAAGTGTAGAAAATCAACAACATAGATTAACTGCATCAGGTGTAGATGTACCAGTTGGAATGAAGAATCCAACAAGTGGAGATTTATCAATTATGTTCAATGCTATAAAGGCTGCTAATGGATCTCATGATTTTATATACAAAGACTACGAAGTAAGCACAAATGGTAATCCATATGCTCACTGTATCTTAAGAGGAGCTGTTAATAGATATGGTAACAACATACCTAATTACCACTATGAAGATTTAATGAAGACTTTAGAATTATATGATAAGTTTAAGTTAGGAAATCCAGCTGTAGTAGTAGACGCTAACCATTCTAATTCAGGAAAGTTATTTGCAGAACAACCAAGAATAGTTAGTGAAGTTCTTCATAGCAGAAACTACAATCCAGACATTAAGAAATTAGTTAAAGGTGTTATGGTAGAAAGTTATATAGAAGAAGGAAATCAAAAAGTTGATGGAAACCATGTATATGGAAAATCAATTACAGATCCATGTTTAGGTTGGGAAGCAACAGAAAAATTACTTTATACTATAGCAGAACAAGTATAATAGACTAATTTGTAAGATAAGGATTATTACAAAATTTACATTTTGCAATAATCCTTAAATTTATGCATTTAACCTCTAGGAAAGCATATGAATTTTATAACATAATCGCTTTTATACTTTTCCTAATAAGGATGATGCTATAATAGTTGAATATATAATTATAAATATAGTATAATATGTAAGTATGGCGTCTGTGAAAGTGGAGAAAATATATAATAATGTTTATGTTTATAATAAATAGAATACAGGAAATATTATAATATACAATTATAAGATAAAGTTATGGAAGGTGATTTAATGATAAAGTTAGTAGATGTATCATATATAACTGAAGATAAATTTCAGATACTTAATAACATTAATCTTACTATAGATGATTCGAAATTTGTAGTTATAACTGGCCCTAATGGTGGAGGAAAATCTACATTAGCAAAAGTTATAGTAGGCATCATTAAACCAACATCTGGAAAGATATATTTTAATGATATAGATATTACAGATATGAGTATTACAGAAAGAGCGAAGCTTGGAATTAGTTTTGCATTTCAACAACCAGTTAGATTTAAGGGGATTACAGTTAGAGACCTTATTACATTAGCAGCTAATAGGGAGATTTCAACTGAAGAAATTAATTCTTATTTAAATAAAGTTGGGTTAGATGGAGAAGAGTATATTGATCGTGAAGTAAATAGTAGTTTATCTGGTGGAGAAATGAAAAGAATAGAAATTGCAATGGTTATGGCAAAGGATACTAAGCTATATGTTTTCGATGAACCAGAAGCTGGAATAGATATATGGAGTTTCAAGAATCTTATATCTGTATTTACAGAAATGAGAAAGAATAACAAGTCTAATTCAATGATTATTATTTCACATCAAGAGAGAATAATGGATATTGCAGATGATATAGTTGTAATTAGTGAAGGAAAAGTAATATCTCATGATAGTAGAGAAGAAATATTACCATGTTTATTAGAAGGAACTAATAGACAATGTTGCAAGAAGAATACTTTGGAGGTGCAAAAATAATGGATAAAGTAACTAAAAGCTTGATTCAGATTGTATCTGATATAGATGGAACACCTCAAGGTGCATATAATATAAGAGAAAATGGAGAGTGTGCGGGAAGACATACTACTGAGCATATAGATATTATTCCAAAGCAAGATAAATCAGGAATAGACATTAAGATAAAAGGTGATACTAAAGGGGAAACAGTATATATACCTGCACTTGTAACTCATGAAAATGTAAAGGATATAGTGTATAATGACTTCTATATAGAAGAAGGAGCTGATGTTATCATATCAGCTGGATGTGGTATACACAATGATGGATGTGGTACATCAGAACATAATGGAATACATAGATTCTATGTTGGGAAAAATGCACATGTAGTATATTTAGAAAAGCATATAGGAACTGGTGATGGAGAAGGAAAGAGAATTATTAATCCAGTAACTTATGCAGAAATTGAAGAAAATGGTTACCTTGAAATGGATACAGTTCAGATAGGTGGAGTAGATTCTACTAAGAGAGAGTGCAAGGCTATACTGAAGAACGGAGCTAAACTTATAGTTAAAGAGAAGATTATGACACATGGTAATCAATTTGCAGAAACAAGCTTTGATTTGGATTTAGATGGAGAAGAGTCAGGTGCTAACTTGATATCTAGATCGGTAGCTAAGGGTAATTCAACTCAGAGATTTTTATCTAAGATAAATGGAAATGCAAAATGTACAGGACATTCAGAATGTGATGCTATTATAATGGATAATGCAAAAGTGACTGCTATACCTGAGATAACAGCTAATAATATAGATGCATCTCTTATTCATGAAGCAGCTATAGGTAAAATAGCAGGTGAACAAATAATTAAATTAATGACTCTTGGACTAACTGAAGAAGAAGCAGAAGCAAGAATAGTTGAAGGTTTTATGGAGTAAAAAATATAAGGCATAGCCATAAAGAATATGTATGGCTATGCCTTTTTGTTTTATGATATGTAATTTGTGTAAAAAAAATCTCTTATTATAACAAATAGCAGAATAGTATTATATTCTGCTATTTTAAATGTTAATATTAATTACTTCATTTGAAGAGTTTCAGTCATGATTTGACCAACTAATGCAGGATCTGGATCTACATTGTCTCCGATATTAGTAGTAGTAATAACTACTGTTGAATCTCCTAATAAAGGCATAAATTGTTTCATATGCATAGTTACATCTGCTTGAGTTACATCATATTCCATTACAAAAACATCAAATTTTTCTGTAGAAAAATCAGAAAAATTGAAGTTAGTAGCTGAAGAAAATTGAGAAGTAATTTGTTCTTCTAAGCTGCTTTTTATATCATAATAATCATTTATATTTGTACTTCCACTAACATCTTGTATAAGTATGTTAACACTTGAAGTTCCAGTTGTAGTATCTGCAGCAGCTGGATAATATAAATAATGACTAGAAGCAGTTATTTCTTGTTCAGTCCAATTGGCAGGTACTTTAAATGAACATTTGTCTAAATTAATATCTTGTGTATCATAAGTGATATCTGTAGTTGTAACTTTTTTGCTTGAAGTTTCTTCTACTTTTTTGCCTGAATTTGATGTGCTTCCTTTTTTATCATTAGAATCTCCACAACCAGTTAACATAACAGTAGTAAGTGCTGCCATAGCAAAAATAGCTATTCTTTTTAATAATTTATTTTTCATAAAATCCCCCTATTAAGTATAAAATTTAAAATACCTTAAAATAATATCATATTAAGTAAAAAAATACAAATATTAATTTGTAAAGAGTAAAAAAACGCGATAATCATACAAGATTATCGCGTTAAATAAATGATTTTATAGAAAAGAAGTTAATTCGAAATAGTCATTAAGTAATAAATCATTTGTGTTTATATTAGGTTTTACACATTTTATAATGTTGTTTTCAAATAGCATAGCAGTATGTTCTGTATAGTATGCACCAGGTGTATAAGCCATAGGTAACTGATTATAACCATCACTAAATATTACTTGAGTATTGGAAGTTTTAAATTCTTCTGGAATTTCACAGACAAATTTATCGTTTATATTATCTTTTTTCATTTCAACGCCTGGCCAAGGTGCTACATATTTATCATTTACATATATATAAGCAAATATTTTATCGCCCCAGTTAGATGGTTTAGTAGCATATATGCAGCCTTCTACAAAACCTCTGTTTATGAAGTTATGTTTTTTCTTTACATTTACCTTAGATGAAATTTCTTCATATGCAACTGCAACTGATCTACCATCTATTTCAGCATGCATTTTTCCGTTTGATACTATAATCTTTCTTCCTGATAATCTATCAGTATATTCTCCATCTTTTAAGTTTGTTTCTGTGTCTATAATAGCATAATTATTAGATAAATTAATTATTGATACACCAGTTGTACCACGTTCTATTAGAAATACAGAGTTATTATTAAGTATTCTTATATACTCATTGCTTCCAGAAAATTTGTTATGAAATCTGTTTATTTCTGAAACTTTTTTATCTTGCCATGATAAGTTACTAGTTTCTCCAATTCTTCCATGTAAACCGTTTGAAGGACGACAGAAGAATAGAGGAACTGAATCAGCACGAGAAGCTACAATACACCATCCTAATAAAATGTTCTCATCAGATATTCTGTCTGATTTTCTACCATAATCACCAGCATAAGTATCATGTGATTCAACCCATGTTACAAAGTTCTTAGCTATATCGTTTTTACAATAGAATTGAGCAAGACCTGCATTACAGTTTGTAACAGCGTCTATAACATTCCATCCATAAACGTTATCTGTAACCTTAAGATATTTTGAGTAGTTTTTGATGTCTGTTCCGCATTCATTTAATATTTCACCGTATATAAATGCGTTATTATCTTTGTTTTTTATACCTGAAGTAACAGATGGCCAATAATCACTTGAAATATAATCTTCAGGTAGTTCTATATGTTTAGCAGCATCAAAGCGGAAACCAGAAGCTCCTAAATCTTGAAGTCTATTTAAAAAATTAATTATTATTTTTTGAAGATCTTTGTTTGCTGTGTTTAAACCAGGCATACCTATTGCACCTTGAGTCATAGAAGTTCTGTCAAAGTCGTTATTATTAAAAGCACCATTGCTTTCTGCATGCCAGAAGTTATCGTTATCTCTTAAATAAGAAGGAATTCTATCGCATCTATCCCATTTTGCATGATTTCCTTTACCTGTGTTATTAGCTAAATGATTAGTAACTACATCAACTATTATTTTTATTCCATATTTATTTGCTTCTTCGCACATAGCTCTGAAGTCATCTTCAGTTCCTAATGAATTTCCTATAGTAAAGTCAACTGGTTGATAAAATTGCCACCAATCTCCAGTATATGATAAATTGTCATTTTTAGTGGGTTGTACTGGAGAAACTTGAATACTAGAAAATCCAGCTTTAGCTATGTTTACAATATTATTCTTAACATCATTAAATAACCAATTCCAAGCGTGAAATATAACTCCATCTTCGCTCTTTTTAGCTAAGTTATATTTGTTTTGTTCATATAGTTTTAAAGCTTCTTTAAATTTATTATAATGTACTAATGAGTCAGTATTATTCTTCTTTAATTCATCAAGTGTTACGTTTAAACTATCTCTCTCTTTAATATTTATCAAGGTAATCCCTCCTTATTAGTTAAGAAAAGCTTTACATGATGTAGCGCTAAATGCTAATCTCATAATTATCTATACACTTATTATACAGCAAAATGTAAATAAATCAAGAAAAAAGTAAATAAAATGTTAACAATATGAATAAAATGATAAAAATTCTATAATTGTAATGAAAAAAGTCAAAAAATAAAAGAAGCGCTAAAGCAAGTTATATTGATGATTATAGCCATTTGAAGAAAAAATATACATGTTGAGTGAAAAAAATAAAAATATTAAAATATGTTAATAAAGTTTATAAATTTTACGCTATTTAAAGTGAACATAGTAATGCACGATAAATAAATATAAATAATAAGAAGGTGAGAGAATTTTGAAGGAAAATAAATTTTATGGTGCATATAATAATAGAATAAAAAAAGATATAAATGATAAAGCTATAGGAAAAATAATAGAAAAAAGTGAAACATTAAAAAGACTTAGTGAAACAATAACTAAGATGAAACCTCAGAGAATAGATGCTGGAGAGGAGTATATGTTATCTACTGAAGCTGAAGATGTAATGGGAGAAATAAAAACTAGTGATGTATATATAAACATAGAAATAGAAGATAGTTTTTCTAAATACAAAAGAGATCAATGGCTTGCTTTTAGTAAATTATTATATGAAAATGGTTTCTATGATAATATGTCTGATGAAGAAGTTAGGGACATGGAATTTAAACTTATTAAAATAACAGATCCTTTGGATAGCATTGCAAAAGATGATGAAGATATATATTGTGACATAGAAGAAATATTATCATCTTATTGTGCTAATATGGAGCTTGAATCTTCTGTGTGTGCACTTAGATATTTCAGCAACAAATATATAAAAGATGGATTAAAAGAAAAATTCGATAAATTAATAGAAGAATATCATACACATAATTCGCTTATTTTATCTAATTATAAATCACCAGTTGAAAACTTTGAGCTTGCTAGAGCAAAGGTTTTAGAAAAGAGTAAAGATATATTAGAGCTTACAAGAAAGAAGATGGAACATCCTAATATGCCTCTTAGTCAACCTGTTGCTGAATTAGAAGCAGCTTATATATTAGGTAAAGGAGTTGCTTCAAAAGAACTTATTAAGAAGCAAAATCATAAATATGAAGATATATTTAATGAGATAATAACTAATAAAAAGAATGTAGAAACTGCTATAGATGAAGTAAAAGACAGTTTGGTTATTTTTATATCTAAAGGTGGAAAAAATGAAGTGGCGAAAAGTTTAGTTGCTAATAGATCGAAAACCACATTTAATAGAGTATTAGATTATTGGAAAAACTTATAGAAAATATGTTATTATAATATAAAAAATCGATAAGGCTATTATATAATGAAGCGCTATCGATTTTTTAACGTCTTTACTAATGAATATAATTTAAAGTCACTAAAAATTAGCTTTTATGCTTATGAGATTTTTATATTTTTCCTAGACGTTAAAAAACATATAACGGAGGTAAGCAGATGAAGAAGGTTAAAGCTATACTTTTTGATATGGATGGTGTAATTTTTGATACGGAAAGAGTGTATTTAAAAGAATGGAAACAGGTTTTTTCACATTATGGATATGAAATGAAGGATGAAGTATATATATCTGTTATGGGAACAGGAAGAAAAAATGTAAAAAAAGTTTTTAAAGAGCGCTATGGGGATGGTTTACCTATAGAAGACATGTATATATACAAAGATAAATTATTAAGCGAAGCTGTTGATAACAATGAAATCCCACTTAAGGATGGTGCTATAGATATACTAAACTATTTAAAAGCAGAAGGTTATAAAACTGCACTTGCAACTTCTGCTAAAAGAGATAGATTAGAAATTCAATTAAAGCTTGCAGATATTAAGGATAAATTTGATTCAATAGTATGTATAGATGATGTTGGAAAAGGAAAACCTAATCCTGATATATTTTTGTTAGCAGCAAAAAATATAGGGGTAGAACCGGCGGAGTGTATGGTTATTGAAGATTCTGAAGCAGGCATAATGGCAGCATTTAATGCTGGTATGATTCCAATTCATGTGAAAGACCTTAAGGAAGTAAGTGAAACAATAAGAAAACATTCTCATAGACAATTCAATAATTTGCTTGAAATAAAAGAATATATAAAAGAAAATTAAAAACTCTATCAATTGAGAATAAATATCTAAACGATAAAATCTTGATAAACCTTGAACAATCTAGTATTATATAATATATAGCACGTGTTAAGTACACGATCAATTGAGAATGGGAGAGGTATTATGGAAGATAAAAGGTTAGAAATAGGTATTAAGGTAAGTAAAAATACTATTTGGGGCAATGTATTGCTTACGATTATCAAAATAATAGTAGGAATAATATCTAAAAGTTCTGCTATGGTTGCAGATGGTGTACATTCATTATCTGATGTATTGACAACAATAGGAGTTATGATAGGACTTAGATTATCTAGTAAAGAAGCAGATGAAGATCATCCTTATGGACATGAACGTATAGAGAGTTTGACTTCTTTGTTTTTATCTATAATGTTATTTGCAGTAGCTATAGGAATAGGATACTCAGGTATAAATAATATAATTCATAATAATTATAGTACTCCAGGTAAAATGGCAATAGTTGCAGCTATTATATCTATATTAGTAAAGGAGTTAATGTACAAGTATACAAAAAAATACGCGGAAGAAATTAAGAGTGAATCTCTAAGAGCTGATGCTTGGCATCATAGATCAGATGCATTATCATCAGTAGGAGCCCTTATAGGAATAATTGGAGCAAGGATTGGATATAAGTTTTTTGATCCATTAGTATCTGTAATAATATGTATAGTCATTGTAAAAGTAGCTTATGATATATGTAAAGAAAGTATATCTCAACTAGTTGATCAATCAGCAGAACCAGTTGAAGTTGAGAATATTGCAAATAGGATTTTAAGTGTTGATGGTGTTGTAAGAATAGATACATTAAAAACTAGAAAATATGCTAATAAATTATATGTAGATGTATCTATAGCGGTTGATTCAAGCATTACAGTAGTAGAAGGACATAATATTGCTATGACAGTTCATAACTTGATAGAAGAAAATAAAGATATAAAACATTGTATGGTACATGTTAATCCTTATTTTATTACCAAGAGAGTATAGAGAGGTGATTTGATATTTTTACACAATTTTTAATAGATAAGTTCATCAAGAATAGTGCAGATGTAAATGATGAAAAGGTGCGTAATTCCTATATATTATTAGGTGGAATAGGTGGTATAATTGTTAATGCTGTTTTATCTTTGATAAAAATGATTATAGGTATTTTAGTAAAGAGTATAGCTATAACAGCAGATGCAGTTAATAATATGTCAGATGCTATATCATCAATAATTACAATTGTAGGATTTAAGATGGCAAGTAAACCAGCAGATGAAGAACATCCTTATGGACATGGTAGAATTGAATATATATCAGCACTTATTGTAGCATTTTTGGTAATGCTTGTTGGGTTTGAATTTGTAAAATCATCTATTGATAAGATTATACATCCTGATAAGGTAAAGTTCGAGCTTATACCATTTATAATATTAATTATATCTATAACTTTTAAGTTATGGCTTTCTTCATTTAACAAAGTTATAGGAGAAAAAATAGATTCAAAGGCATTAAAAGCTGCGTCAGTTGATGCATTAGGCGATGTTTTTACATCATCTTGTGTGGTAATTTCGTTTTTAGTATCTAAATTTACTGATTTGCCTGTTGATGGGATATTAGGTTTAGTGGTTGCATTATTTATATTGTATTCTGGATTTAATTTAGTAAAAGATACTGTCAATCCATTACTAGGAGAAGCACCTGATAAAAAATTATTAGAGAATATAAAGGATATGTTACTTCAATATGATCATATATCAGGAGTTCATGATTTAGTGATTCATAATTATGGTCCAGGAAGATGTATGGCTACAGTTCATGCAGAGGTTCCTTCAAATGTAGATATTATGACAATTCACGAAGAGATAGATAGAGCAGAAAGAGATGTTTTTGAAAAACTAAAAATTAATCTTGTTATTCATATGGATCCACTATGTGTAATAACAGGAGAAAACAAAAAAACATATGAAGAAGTAAGAAGAATTATAGATAGTCATGACGAATTGATTTCTATACATGATTTTAGAGTGGTTGGAGATGGAGATAAGAAAATAATTCTATTTGATGTAGTAGCAAAACTTAATCTAAAAGTTCAAACAGAACAAGATATAAAGCAACTAATAATAGAGGAATTAAAAAAAGATCATCCATATTATAAATATGTTATTACTGTTGATACTGATGATTTTCAAGTGTAAGTATATATAAAAAAATAAAAAAGAATTTCTAATAAAAAATAGTAAAGATTCCTGAATGCTATAAATTTACTAAAGTTCACAAGGTATAGTATTTTAAATGGAATCTTTAGTATTTTTATTTTTTGGAAAATATTACATATCTAGTATTATAATAAAAAACATAAAGCAATTGATTTTTGAATGTAAGAATTAGTATAATAAATAATGGGGTGCAAGATAATTTCTGAAATACAAAGAAAGAGGGAAAAATATGAGAGAAGAAAAAAGATTTGCCGTACTTATAGATGCAGAAAATGTTTCTGCAAAGTATATAACTCATATATTGTATGAAGTTAGTAATTATGGCGTAATAACTTATAAAAGAATATATGGTGATTGGACTAAACCTAATGCATCAGCATGGAAAGAAGTGCTTTTAGAAAATTCTATTACTCCTATACAACAATATAGTTATACAACTGGAAAGAATTCATCAGATTCTGCAATGATAATAGATGCTATGGATATTTTGTATTCTAATAATGTTGAAGGTTTCTGTTTAGTTTCTAGTGATAGTGATTTTACAAAGCTAGCATCAAGACTTAGAGAATCAGGAATGACTGTTGTTGGAATGGGAGAAGAAAAGACTCCGAAGCCTTTTAGTTCTGCATGTAATAGCTTTAAGTATCTAAATATATTGCTTGATGAAAGCAAAGGTAACGATATGGATGCTTCAGGGGACTCTAATTCTGATAATGATGGTAATGCAAAGTCAGATAGTTCTAATTCAAAGTTAAAAGAAGTAAAGAATATGATGACCGATATATCTATAATTGAAAATGCTATGATTCAAATAATAATTGAATATGGTGATGAAAAAGGAATAGATGCAGGAGAACTAGGTAGTAGATTGTCTAAAAGATATCCGGATTTTGATGTGAGAAATTATGGTTATGCAAAATTGTCCAAATTCTTAGAAAGCTTTGATTCTATAAGAGTGGAAAAGGAAGGACGCCATATAAATGTATCTATAAAAGACTTAGATTCTAATATTGAAAAGATAAAGAGTATAGTAATTAATATAATTAATGAGAGTAAAACAAAATCAGTAAATATGGGTCAACTTAATAAATGTATAATGGAGAAGAATCCTAGCTTTAATATAAGAAATTATGGTTATACAAAATTTTCTAAACTTATTAATGATCTAGAAGGAATAAAGATAGAAAGTAGTGGACAAAACGGATCAGTTAAAATGGTTACTATAGAATAATTATGTGGTAACATTTACCGCTTTTAATAAACATGAAAATGTTATATAATTTTTGATGACTTTATATTAGGGAGACATCAAAAGTGAAGAAAAATCTTAATTTATATGTTTGTGTATTAGGCGTACTTAGTATATTATTAGGGGCATATGTTATTAATGGATATGATCAGTTGAATCAAATACTTTTTAAAATAACATATGATGAACTAAATAGATATTCTTATGAAGAATTAAAAAATATTAAGGAAGATTTATTGTTAGAATCTAAAGAAAATTCTAAGGCTAATTGTATTCTTGGGTATATTGAATATAAGATGAATGATTATAACAGTTCTTTAGAATATTTTTATGAAGTTATTAATAATAAAACTGACTACTTAAGTAAAGAATTAGCTTATATAGGGGTCATGCAGATTTACTTTGACAAAAGCGAAATTGATTTAGGTGAATCAACTTATAGAAAGTTACAACAGCTTTATAAAAAGTATGATAATCATGATATAAAATGGTATGGTAATATTGTATATTCTAGAAAACTAATAGAATCTGAAAGATATAATGATGCAATTTCAATACTTAAGGCATCTGTTAATCTAAATGTTAATTATAAAAAAACAATGAAGTCCTATGCACTTTTATCTGAAGTATATATAGCTATAGATTCTTTTGAAGTATCAAAATTATATGCTAGTAATGCACTTGTTACAGCCTATAATATAGGAGAAAAAGAATATATAATATCAGGAATGCTTAGTTGTGCACAAACATATTATTATAAAAACTTGTATTTAGAGACTATATCTATATGCAATAAAATAATAGATAAATATGATGATATTCCACTTGATTATATTATAGATATATATAGATATTTGTATAAATCTTATTTAGATATTTCTGACCTTGAATCAGCTAAAATGATAGAAACATTATATAAAGACAAAGTTGAAGAATTATCTAATAAAGAAAAGGAATTAGAATATATTCGTATATATTCTTCTTTAAGTATGTATTATTCTAAAGAGGGAGATGCAACTGAAGCTTTACGTTATCTTGAATTAGCTTGTAGATACCGATATGATAAAAATAGTAATATTTATCTTTGGGTTGAAAAAGCTAAGTTAGATTATGAATATGTTATTTCTTCACAAGATAATTATAGTTTGCTACTATATAAATACGAAGAATTACTAGAAAGTTCTCAAAATAAATATTTAGATAATAATTTGAAGAGGCAAATTATAAATTCGATTATAGATATATCAAATGTATCAAAGAATTATAATAAGCTTAAAAAGTATCTAGATATATTTGGAATAGCTCAGCAAAATAATTATGATTTAAAAAATTATCAATTAGGTGATATGATAGAAGAATTTGAAAGTGAAGTTACTTATAAAAGCAAACGAGAAGTTGTTTATAAAGTAATTATAATAGGAATGGCATGTATCTTTTTTTTGTTTTTTGTGATTAGAAGTATTAAAATTCAGAAACTTAATTATGAACTTAAAGAATTGACAGAAATAGATAGCTTAACACAATTAAAAAATAAAAGATATATATATAATTACTTAAGTAGGTTAGTAGGAACTAATCAAGAGGTAATTGTATCAGTTATGGATATTGATTATTTTAAATTATATAATGATAATTATGGACATATTAAAGGAGATTATATCTTAAAGACAGTTGCAGATATTATCCATAATTCCTTTAAAGATGATGTTGTTGGAAGATTTGGTGGAGAAGAATTTTGTGTTGTATCAACTAGAAGTTATTCGCAGTTTAAAGAAGATGTTATTGAGTTTATGATGAAATTAGAAAAACATAATATTAAACATGAATATTCGCCTATAGAGAAAAGAATTACTGTCAGTATTGGAGTAGAGCGTGATGTTCTTAGAAGACAGATTCATATAGATAATCTTATAGAGAAATCAGATAAAAATATGTATATATCTAAAATAAATGGTAGAAATAAATACACCTTTTAAATTAAAATATTAAAAATAATTTAAAAAATCTTTAAAAAAATTTTATTATATAGAAATTAACTTGCACTTTGTAGAAAGATATGATACTATTAAATAGAAGCGTGAGCTTTAAGATTTTAAAAAGTTTCATTTAGATAATTAGACTCTTAATATAGAAGCTCATTATCCAAATAGAACCTTTATATTAGGAGGAAAAGAGAAATGGAAGATAAGACTATCGTATGTAAAGATTGCGGTAAAGAATTTGTATTTACTGTAGGAGAACAAGAATTTTACAAAGAAAAAGGATTTGAAAATGATCCAGTTAGATGCCCAGCTTGTAGAAAAGCTAAAAAGGCTCAAAACAACAGAAGATAATTTTGTTTATTTTAGGCTATACCTTTTTGGTATAGCCTTTTTTATGCATAGGAAATTACATAAATTTAGCATCTAAATCGCCATAATTACCTTGGCGATTTTTTATATTCATATAATAATATAAAAATCCATATAAATATATGATGTATTTTTATGGGGAAGATAGTAAATGGAGAAAAATAAAAAATGTAATGACATTTTCAAAAGTGAAGAAATGGCCTATTTGGTTGAATATTATGGAGATTTTTTAGAGCAAATATCTAATGTTGATTATGCATGTGGTTATATAGTCAATAGCTATTTAGCAATAGCAATAGTAGAAGAAAAGAATCTTGATAGGTTAAGAGAAGAGATACCTGCAATAACTTTTGTGGAAAGGCCTAGTATGTATGTTTTACAAGATATAAAGGTTGGAGATGTAGATAGCATTGAAGAACTTAAGCTTAACCCTTACCTAGGGTTAAATGGGAATGGTGTATTGGTTGGAATAATAGATACAGGAATAGATTATCTTAATAGAAGTTTTATTAATGAAGATGGAAGCACAAGAATAGTAGAATTATGGGATCAAGAGATAGGCGATAGTTTAAAAAATGGGGAACTTAGTAACTATATAGGAACCGTCTATTCTAGAGAAATGATAAATAAAGCATTAGATTTGCTAAAAAATAATGGAGATCCGTATAGTATTGTTCCAAGTGTAGATGAAAATTATCATGGAAGTAAGGTGGCTTCTATAATAGGGGGAAGAGGAGAAGATAAAGAATTTTATGGAGTGGCACCTAATTGTGAATTTGTAGTAGTAAAATTAAGGAAATCTAAATATTATACTAGAATTAACAATGAAAATGGCATTCATGATGTATCAGCTTACAATATAGTTGAGGTAATAGCTGGAGTAGAATATCTTCTTAAAGTTGCACTTAGAGAAAATAAACCATTAGTTATATATATAGGAGTGGGTACAACTAGTGGTGGTCATGATGGTAAGGATTTAGCTAGTAGGTATCTTAATTCAATAACAGAGAATAGTGGAGTAGTTGTGGTTACTGGAGTTGGAAATGAAGGAGCAGGAGAAGGACATGCATCAGGAAAATTAGATTCAGAAGGTGAGATAACAACACATGAAATAAATATTTCTAAAGACATAAGGAATTTTTCTTTCGAATTATGGGTTATTAGACCTGATGTAGTATCAATAAATATAATATCGCCTTATCAAGAAAGTACTGGATTTATAAATGCAAAAATTAATAGAAATGAAAAGATTGATTTTGTATTAACTAATACAGAAATAGAAATATCATATAGACTTCCAGATAATTTTTATGGCGAAGAATTTGTGCTTGTAAATTTTAAAAACATTGTAAAGGGAGTATGGAAGATTCAATTAAGAGGTGAATATATTTTAAGAGGAAATTATAATATGTGGTTACCGTCTATGAGAGTGCTTCCGGAGGATACTAAGTTTCTAGAGTCTGATCCTAATGTAACTCTTACTACTCCTTCTACAGCAGCTAATGTAATAACTACAAGTTACTATAATAGTATATATGATACAGAAGTACCTACTTCGGGAAGAGGATATACTGCTCTTGGGTATATAAAGCCAGATATTGCAACAGCAGGAATGAATGTTCTGGCTATAAGTAAATCAGGAAAAATGGAAGGCGTAAGTGGTAGTTCAGTAGCTGCAGCTATAATATCTGGAATGTGTGTACTTATATTGCAATGGGCAATTATAAATAAAAATAAAGAAAATATATATGCATCTCAAGTGAAAAGTTATTTAATGTATGGTGCAGACAGGAGTAGTGGAGGTCCGTATCCGAATGTATCATTTGGATATGGCAAGGTTAATATATTAAAAACATTTGAGGTAATAGCTGGGATATATAGAAATGATAATAATCTTGAGTATTTTAGTAATAAATTGTTTGTAAGAATACCAAAGGCTATTGTATATAGAGAGGTGTATATATGAATTATGATATTTATTTTGTGTTACAAGAATTAATTCCAACAGAAGTTGCCAAGATAAAATATGTTCAAGATGTAAATCAAGACTATGCGTTAAGAGGAAAAGGTGTATCAATTGGTATAATTGATACAGGAATAGATTATTTAAATGAAGAGTTCCTATTTCCAAATGGAAAAACAAAAATTGAGTATATATGGGATCAAAATATTAATAGTTCAAATGAATCAACAGAGGTTCCATATGGAACTATATATACTAGTGATGATATAGATAGAGCTATAGAAGCAAATAAAAAGGGGGAAAATCCATATGATATAGTTCCTTCAAAAGATGAAATAGGGCATGGAACGGAGATGGCAAGTATAATATCATCTTATGGGTATAATAACGAAGTAAGGGGAGTTGTACCTGAGAGTTCATTGTGTATAATTAAGCTTAAACAAGATTATGAATATAAGGAGAAAAATAATATAAATATACCAGTATATAATGTGAAACAGATAATGGATGCAATAAATAATGTATATATGTATATAAAGAAAACATTAAGCCCTTTAGTAATTTTTCTTCCTCTAGGAAGTAATTCTGGTAATCATAGAGGTAAAGGATTATTTGATGAATTTGTAACTAAAATATCTAATAATAAAGGTATGATTGTGGTTACGGGAACTGGAAATGAAGGTGTTGCGGGGACTCATGCATCTGGGACTATAAGAAAAGAAGGGGAAACATCATCTATAGAGCTATTGGTTTCTAAGGAACAAAAAAATATAAAGTTGGAAATATGGGTGCCAGCGCCAGATATAATGACTGTAGAGGTTATATCACCATCTGGAGAGAGAACTGGTGAGATAGGAATTAATTTAAACAAAAATACTAGTTTTAAATACCTTTTTGAAAAAACTAATGTGAATATTTCATATGATATTCCAGAAGAATATTCAGGAGACGAACTTATAATTATAGAATTTACTGATATTCAAGAAGGTACATGGACATTTAATTTAACTGGTAAATTAATTACAATAGGAGAATTTAATGCATGGATTCCTGTTTCTGGTATAACCAAAGAAGGAACAAGATTTAGACAAAGTGATCCATTTGGTACTATAACAATTCCAGGGGATGTAGTAAGTGTACTAACTATAGCTGCATACAATCAATTGAATTACAATATATTAGATTATTCTGGTAGAAGTTTTAGAAATGATAATTATTATCCTATATCAGTTGCTGCTGGAGGAGTTAATGCACCTGCAGTTTCTATTGATAATAAAGTTAAAAAAGTAAGTGGTACATCTGTTTCATCAGCTATTGCTGCAGGTGTATGTGCAATGCTTTTAGAATGGGGAATTATAAATGGTAATTTTCCAGATATGTATGCTGAAAGTATAATAACATTTATTGTGAAGGGGGCTCAGCAGAGAAAGGGAGATATTTATCCTAATCCTTTGTGGGGATATGGGCTTTTAGATGTTTATGGTATATTTCTTAATATGACTTAGATATCTAAAATAAAACAAAAAAATAAGAAAAATATTAAAATTTTCTCTATGACAATGGTAATTGTGGTGATATAATTTAAAGGGATGTTTTATAAAAAAATACTTAAGGGGATGATTTCACTTGGTAGATGTAACAAGTCTCTCAAAAGAACAATTAATAGATTATAAACAAAAATTAGAGAAGGAATATCAAAAATATGTAGATTTAAATCTATCTCTTGATATGTCTAGAGGAAAGCCAGCACCAACTCAATTAGCTTTATGTGATAAGCTACTTGATAAACTTGATAATTATACTACAGAAGATGGTGTTGATGTTAGAAACTATGGTATTTTAGATGGTATACCAGAATTAAAGAGACTATTTGCTGAAGTTTTGGGATTAAAAGAAAAAAATATTATTATTGGTGGAAATGCTAGTCTAAATTTAATGTATGATACTTTAGCTAGAGTATTTTTATTTGGAACACAAGGCAATACACCATGGAGTAAGTTAGATAAAGTTAAATTCTTATGTCCATGTCCTGGATATGATAGACATTTTGCAATGTTAAATGACTTTGGTGTTGAAATGATTAATATAGATATGCAACATGATGGACCAGATATGGAAACTATAAAGAAATTAGTTGCAGAAGATGAATCTATAAAAGGTATTTTCTGCGTTCCATTATATTCTAATCCTCAAGGAATATGTTATAGTGATGAAAAAGTTAGGGAATTAGCAACAATGAAAACAGCAGCAAAAGACTTTAGAATATTCTGGGATAATGCATATGGAATACACCATTTATATGGAAAACATAAGGTACACAAGTTACTAAACATATTTGATGCTGCGAAGGAAGTTGGTAACGAAGATAGAATTTATTATTTCTTCTCAACATCTAAGATAACTTTCCCAGGTTCAGGAGTTTCATTATTATCAGCAAGTGATAGAAATATCGAAGAAATAAAGAAACATATGGGAACACAAACAATTGGTTATGATAAGATAAACCAATTACATGTATATAGATTCTTTAAAACAGCTAGCAATTTAGAAAAACATATGAAAGATATTGCTAATGACATGAGACCTAAGTTTGATTTAGTTCTTGAAACATTAGATAGAGAACTTAAAGGCTCAGGATTATTAAAATGGGAAGCTCCAGATGGAGGATATTTTATAACAGTAGATACTTTAGAAGGCTGTGCAAAGGCAACAGTAGAGTTAGGAGCTAAAGCTGGAGTTAAATTAACTAATGCAGGAGCAACATTCCCATATGGAAAAGATCCTAGAGATACAAACATTAGATTAGCACCATCATATCCAACTTATGATGAACTTAAGAAAGCAATAGAATTATTCTGTGTTTGTGTTAAGCTTGCAGGAGTCAATAAGTTATTAGAAACAAAATAATTTAGAATTATATGTAATTTTATGGAGTAGTTCTGAGATAAAATATAGGTGAAGAAACCTAAGTGCTATAAATTTACTAATTATTTAAATATAATTATAGCATTTTAATGGCTTCTTCACTTTTTTACTTTATAGGAATTTATATAACTTGATATAAAAGGGAAAATATGATATTATACAATAAAAGGTATCAAATAACTTATTATACAATAACGCTTATTGTATTTTGTATATAAAAATACTATTAAAATTATAAGGAGATGAAGTGAATGGTTATATTTATTTTGGCACTTATTGCACTTGCTTTAGGAGGAATAGCTTGGTATAAGGTGTTACCAGCTTTTAATATTCATAGTGTAGGGGTATGGATATTTATTATAGTAGTTCTAAGTGTGGTAGCAGTTATATATACTGCCTTAAAAATAGTTAAAAAGAAAAACGATATTAACAAATTGCGTATAATATGGGGGACAATAGGAGTGTTATTTGTTGTATTTTTAGGATTAATCCTATTCTCTTCTAATGTATTTAGATCAAAGACATATGCTAATAGAATATCAGTAGATAGTGGAGAATTTACAGAAGACATTCCTATGGTGGAGGATATTAAGAATATACCACTTATGGACACGAAGTCTGCCAAGAAATTAGGTGATAGAGTTGTAGGATCTTTAACTGATGTAGTAAGTCAATACAATGTTTCAGATGATTATACAACTATATGTTATAACGGAGAAGTAAGAAAGATCGCAGTTCTAGAATATGATGGCTTTTTCAAGTATATTAACAATAAATCAAAAGGAATTCCAGGATATGTACTAGTTAATCCAAAGACTAACGAAGCAGAATTTGTAAGATTAGAAAAAGGAATTAAATATTCGCCTTCTGCATATTTTTCTAATAATTTAAAGAGAAAATTACGTAGTAAATATTTAACTAAGATATTTGGAAATTATACTTTCCAAATAGACGATAAAGGAAATCCTTATTGGGTTGTTACATGTGAAGAACCTAATACATTCTTCGGTGCATATTCTCCTAGTGAAGTGATTATATTAAATGCAGTTACTGGAGAAAGTAAGATTTATGATATATCTAAGACACCAGAATGGGTGGATTATGTATATGATGGGGATACTGTAGAGGAATTATATGATTCCTATGGAACATTAGGTAACGGATATTTCAATAGTTTATTTGCGCAAAAAGGCTGTAAAGAGACAACAGATGATTTTGGATATTTAATTCAAGATGATGATGTATATGTGTATACTGGTGTTACTTCTACTACTTCTGATGAATCAAATCTGGGATTCATATTGGTTAATTCAAGAACTGGTAAGTTTAAATATTATGAAATGTCAGGAGCAGAAGAATATTCAGCAATGTCAGCAGCAGAAGGTGTAGTACAAAATTATGGTTATAAGGCGAGCTTCCCATCACTTATAAATATGGACGGTGAAGCAACTTATGTTATGGTGCTTAAAGATAATAATGGATTAGTTAAATTATATGCTATGGTTAATGTTAAGAATTATACTATAGTAGCAACAGGAGAAACATTGAATGAAACTCTTAAAAATTATAGAGTAGCACTTAGTTCAGCAGGTAAAAAGGTAGATATTAATTCAAGCAAATCAGATAGTATAGAAACTATAGATGCTAAGATATCAGATATTAAGTTCTTGCTTGTAGATGGAGAAACTATATGTTACATTAAGAGTGAAGATGGACATTGTTATAAACAAAAATTTGCAGATAATGAAGAACTTATACTTTTAAATGTAGGTGATACAGTAAAAATAAGCTATGACAAAACAAGTAGTAAAGATGATATTATAGATATTTTAGATATAAGCAAATAATGATAATAGTATTAGCTGCAGTAATTGATTAAAATAGAATTTAGTATTTTTTATAATAAAAAAGTAAAGATGCCGTTTAAAATGCTATACTTTCTGAACTTTAGTGAGTTTATAGCATTTAGGCATCTTTACCTTTTTTTAATTATATTTAGTAAATACTTAATGAAATTATACTCCTATTGTAGCATATATAATAGCTTTTATAGAGTGCATTCTATTTTCTGCTTCATCAAATACAACTGATTGTTTTCCTTCAAAAACTTCATTAGTAACTTCTATTTCATCAAGGCCAAATTTTTCATGAACTTCCTTGGCTACTTTTGTTCCTAAATCATGATAAGAAGGTAGGCAGTGCATGAATATTGCATCCTTGTTAGCATTATCCATAACAGCTTGATTTACTTGATAAGGCATAAGAAGTTTTATTCTTTCAGCCCATACTTCATCAGGTTCACCCATAGATACCCATACGTCTGTATAAATAACATCAGCATTTTTAGTTCCTTCTTTTACATCTTCTGTTAAAGTTATTGTACAGTTATTTTCTTTTGCAATTTCCTTACAAGTATTAACTAAGCTTTCATTTGGAAAAAGACTAGAAGGTGCACAAGCTGTGAAGTTAATGCCCATCTTAGCGCAAGCAACCATAAGAGAGTTTCCCATATTATTTCTAGCATCACCCATATATACAAAGTTAACGCCTTTTAATCTACCTAACTTCTCTTCAATTGTTAATAAATCTGCTATCATTTGAGTAGGGTGGAATTCATCAGTTAATCCATTCCATACAGGAACATCAGAATATTTAGCTAATTCTTCAACTAAATCTTGACTATAACCTCTGTATTCTATTCCATCATACATTCTACTAAGTACTCTTGCTGTATCAGGAATACTTTCTTTTTTACCAACTTGTGATCCAGCAGCATCTAGATATGTAACACCCATTCCTAGGTCGTGTCCTGCTACTTCAAAAGAACATCTAGTTCTAGTAGAAGTTTTTTCAAATAATAAAACTATATTTTTACCTTTTAATTTATCATGAGCTATACCAGCTCTTTTTAAACTTTTTAAATCTTTAGCTAAATCAATTAAATATCTTATTTCATCGCTAGTGAAATCAAGTAGTTTTAAAAAATCTTTACCTCTTAAATTAACTGCCATTTTTATAAAGCCTCCTTAACATTATGAAATCAATACTATATCAAGATAATTATATATTATTCTTCAATATCTGTAAAACGTTGTTTTGGAGGGATACATTCTTTATTAACTAAATAATATTTTACATAGTTTGACTAAAAAGGGTTCACTACTACTTTATAATAACACTGAATAGACTCAATAGAAAAATATTAATAAAAAATGTAAATGAAATTAATTTCATGTAAATATATACATAAATAAGTTGTTATTTGGCAACTAAAAGTGATATAATTATTAAAAATAGCACTAATAGTGCTAATAGCTACTACTTGTATATCTTGTAGTTCAAATAGCAATACAATAACTAAAAAAACAGAGTCAAAAACAATCGCAGAAAAGCAAATTAATGTAAACAGCAATGTATGAAGGAAGTGTTAGAGGACATGTAAAATGTAATGCAAGTAAACCTGATATTGGCTTATAAAGGAATAACCTTAAAAACTGAAAAATACTAGAGTAATATTTTTTGCTTAGTTAGGATAGTAGAATTGGATGTGAGATATGTTTAAATGTGATTGTTGTGGTCTATGCTGTATGAATGTAGGAACATCAGAATTGTATTCAGATCTTGATAGAGGAGATGGGATATGTAGATATTTTAATGATAGTACAAGATTATGTTCTATATATCAAAATCGACCAGATAGATGCAATGTTGATAGAATGTATGAGTTGGTTTTCAGCAAGAGCATGAGTAAAGACGAATACTATGAATTGAATTATGAGGCGTGTGAAAAATTGAAAAGGAGAGAAAAGTAATGTATTTATCAATTCTAACAAGTGAAGAAAAAAGAATGTTTTTGGGATTAGCATATGATTTGGCTACATCTGATGGAGATTATAGTGCAGAGGAGCAGGTTGCTATTCAGGGATACTGTCATGAAATGCAAATGGAATTTGATAAAAAAACAATGGTAAAACCAATTGATGAAATTATTCGTAAGTTCAGTCAAAAATCAGATCTCAAAACAAAGAAAATTATTGTATTTGAGGCAGTTGGATTAGCAATGGCAGATAATAACTATGATGATAATGAGAGAGCAATTATATTAGATATGGAAAATAAATTTGGGCTGGATAAGAGTTTTGGTGATGAATGTGAAAAAGTTATAGGTGAGTATATCTCATTTCAGAATAGAATGAATAATCTTGTCATTGGATAAGAAAGAAGGTGCGAAATGGGTTTTTTTGACTTGTTAAAAAAAAGTAGTTTATCTAAAGAAGTGATTGAAAGCCAGGATGAAGGAAAGGAAAGTGATAATGGCGCTTCTAAAATTAGTGTGGGATATGTAACAACACAGACTGTCAAAACATCTACTAAAGATGCTGCTGTAAGGTTTGCAAAACCTATTGAATATACAAATAACAGAATTTTGTATGATTCGGGTGTAGCAAAAAATCAAGCAAAACAAATGCTATTTAAAGATGGTCAAATTGTTAAGTGTCCATATACTGGGGAAAGATTGATTCTCACCAAAAAAGAAGCAAAATTATTATATGGAGATAAGTACTTAGAGCATTTGGCAGAGAGTGACCATATTATTGCTTTGGAAGAAATACATGAGATTGTCAAGGCTAATCCATGGCTTACTGTAGATGATGTTAAGCAAATTGCCAATAATCAGAGAAATATGAAAGTAACATCTCACAGATTTAACAATCCCAAAAGAAGTAGATCAAATAAGGAGTATGTTATAGATAAAAAATATCTAAAAGAGAAAGGTGTTAATGTAACTGAAGAAGGGAAAAAACTTGCGATACAAGATGAAGAAAATGCATTGAAATATGTACAGGACAGCTTTAAGAAACAGTCAAGAAAAAATCTTATTGAGACTGGACGAAACGCAGGTAGAGTTGGAGCTTATAATGCAGGTTTAACAGCTTTGACAATGTCAGGAATTATGAATACTGTTGCTTTAATAAAGGGTGATAAGAGTAGTGATGAGGCCATTGCCGATACTATAAGAGATAGTGGAAAAGCTGCTATTACAGGATATGCAATGAGTGGAGGTTTGACGGTAGCAACTCAATCATTATCGCAATCTTCTGCTCCATTTATAAAAGCTTTAGCAAATTCGAATGTTCCTGCTAAGGTGATAACTGCTGTAATTGGTACAGGAGATACCTTGAAAAAATGGGGAACAGGGGAAATAACTACACAGGAGTGTCTAATTGAATTGGGAGATAAAGGATTAAATATGGCTACTATAGGGTATTCGATGGCTGTTGGACAAGCACTTATACCAATTCCTGTGGTAGGTGGTGCTGTTGGTGCATTGGTTGGTTCAATGCTTACAAGTACATATTATAATAATCTTATTAATACCCTTCAAACTAGAGAACTTGAACATCAAGAACGAATGCGTATTATTGAAGAATGTCATGCGGCTGCAGAACAAACGAAAGCATTTAGGAAAGAGTTAGAGATGTATTTAGATAATTATTTTAACGATTACAAAGATTGTTTTGATACAGCAATTTCAAGTATGAGATTTGCGTATACTAATGGAGATGCGGATGGAATGATAGCAAGCGCAAATGAGATTACAAGAAAATTGGGTGGACAGGTTCATTATGAAACGGTGGATGAGTTTAAGTGTTTTCTTGATGATAATTCGACAGATATATTGTAGGAGGTGTAAAGTATGCCAATACCATTTTTACTAGGGGCATTAGCAGTTGGAGCCGGTGTTTTAGGAGCCGGTGGACACTTGTCAGCCAAAGAAACAAATGAAAGAGCACAACGTGTAGCAGAGGATGCACAAGATTTGTATAACAGTGCAAAAAGGTCTTTAGAGCAGGCACAGAATTCAACTGAGAAAGCATTGTTAAAACTTGGATATGAAAAGAAAAATGTATTAGATTCGTCAATGAGAGTGTTTTTAAATTCATATGAAAAAGTTAAAAACATCGAAGTAAAAGAATCAATAGGTTTAGATGAAATATCAAATTTTGCAATTGACCAACAAGGGGCAATACAGCTTAGGGAAATGACAGATATATATTCATCAACAATTAAAAGTGGCGCAACTGGAGTAGCAGCGGGATCAGTAGTTGCGTTGGCTGCAAGTGGTTCATTAACTGTAGTTACAGGTGGTCTAGCAACAGCAGGAAGTGCTTTGTTGGCTGGAGAAGTAACTGCAGCTGCTGGAATAGCTGGGTCGGCTTTATCGTTTGGAGCGGCTATGACACCTTTAGCAGCTGTTGCGGCTCCTGTTGTGTTGTTTACTGGAATATCTGCAAGCATGAAAGCTGATGAAAATTTGGAAAAAGCGAATGCTATGTATTCAGAAGCAGAAGCGGCATCTGAAAAAATGAAAGTATCGGAAACCTTATGTAATGCTATATCAAAGAGATCAGATATGTTCGATGATCTGTTGGTTGATTTAAATTCCATGTTTGCAGAATGTGTTGGAATAATGGCAGGTGTTATAAGGAAAAAAGAAGGTAGGATTTTTAAGAAAAAACTAAGTTCAAATGATTTTACAGAAGATGAATTAAAGTTGATGGCTGTAACGAGATCGTTGGCTGGTGCTGTTAAAGCGGTGATAGATACGCCGATACTTTCAAAAGATGGAAATATTGCACAAGAATCAGAACAAATATATGAACAAACAACTGAAAAATTACCGGATTTTAATAATGCAGTGGAAGAAGTAAAGCAAATTGATTATAAAGCAAAACCAGATGCTATAGTTGTTAGTAAAAACAATGCAAGGACAAATAATACATCTTCTACAAGTAATTCGATTCTTAGAAAAACAAGAAATGTTTTTGCTGTCGTAATTGGTTTTATTCTTGCAACTGAATTTGCTAGTTCATTAGCTTTGATAATTACACAGGGCTCTGATAGAGTTTGGTTTATGAATTCATTGAGCGTTAATACTGTTTCATTGTGGCTTGTTATTTTCTCAACATTTACAATGATTATTGGACATTTTTATAGTGAGAAATTCATCAATTTTTGTGAAATTTTAGAATTTGTGGGATTGAGCCTATTATATGTGCAATTTTGTAGAACTATAGAACTGATAAATCATTATATTATTTTTTCTGTTGTGATGATGGTTATTGCGGTAATTTTATTTGATTTTTTTGAGGGAAAAAAGGAAAAGTGGGCTTGTGGCTCATATGTGGCTAGTTTATTTCTTTCTTTGGCATTTTTTCCATTTTTCTATTTAGCATATGCTTTGTTGAGTAAATTTATAGGCATTTCCGATGGATTTTGCTTGGCATTATCTACAGTTATAAATGCATTCTTTGTTTTGGTTTCGATGTATTAGGTATCAGACAGCAATTCTTCTACAAATAATACTGCTTCTAAATCTGAACAAAAGTGAATTATTTGGCATGTCTAAAGTAGAAACAGCTGTTTTGCATTATTTAAGAATAAAAATCTCAGAAAATTACTTCTGAGATTCACCTACTCGATCTTATGAAAAAGGTTTAAATATATTAAATATTTGAAGAAGTCAATATTGCTATATTTAATTATACTGAAGGGTGCTATAACAGAAGAAGGTTGTACTCGTGGATACTTGATGAATTTATTTTGTTATAATATGTCAAAAGTAATAAAAAAGTAATAAAATAAGCTATTTTGTAATAAATTCGTAATTTATATATTAATTATTTTGGTAATATATAAGTATACAATATTTATATATTTATATGATTCCCTTATAATTTTTGAAAAAGACGAAGGCTAGTTTTATACTGGTTTCGTCTTTTTTTAACGTATATGAAAGTATAAATTTTTTTAGAGGAGTACTATGATTAATATAGACTTTCTGGCAATTAAGAAAATTATACCAACCTTAGTAGAATAGTGCTATAATTGTTTTTGTGTTAAATTTACTTAGGAGGACAGAATTAGAATGGATATAAAATTTTCGGACAATTTAAAGCATTTTCAAGCAGGGATATTTAATATATTAGATGATAAGAAAAAAGAATTAATAGCTAAAGGGAAGAAAGTATATAATTTATCAGTGGGAACACCAGACTTTGAACCAGATAAACATGTGGTAGACGCATTAGTAAGGTCTGCATCTAATCCAAAGGAATGGGTATATTCATTAGGAGATTTAGACGAACTTCTAGAAGCAGTTGTTGATTATTATAAGGAAAGATTTAATGTTACAATAAATAAAAATCAAGTAACTTCTGTATATGGTTCACAAGAAGGGTTAGCACATATAGGACTTAGTTTATGTAATAGAGGAGACAAGGTTCTAGTACCTAATCCAGGATACCCAATATTTGAAATAGGACCATTTCTAGCAGGGGCTGATCTTATATACTATGATTTATTACCAGAGAATAACTATCTTCCAGATTTGAATTCTATAGATAGAGAAGTCTTAAAAGATGTTAAGTTTATGATTATATCATATCCTATGAATCCAGTGTGTAAAGCTGCACCTTCAGAATTTTATGATAAAATAATACAATTTGCAAAGGAAAACAATATAATAATTGTACATGATAATGCGTATGCAGATATTATATATGATGGTAGACAAGGAAATTCTATATTAGCCCATGAAGGTGGTAATGAGGTAGCGGTAGAATTTTATTCAATGTCTAAATCTTTTAATATGACTGGATCTAGAATATCATTTTTAATTGGAAATGAAGAGATAATTAAAAGCTTTAAAACTCTTCGTTCTCAGATTGATTATGGAATATTTATACCTGTACAAAAGGCAGCAATAGCTGCATTAAAAGGACCTAAAGATAGTTTGGAAATTCATAGAAAAGAATATGAAAATAGAAGAAATGCCTTATGTGGTGGATTAAGGAGAGTCGGAATAGAAATAGAAGATAGTGAAGGATCTATGTTTGCATGGGCTAAGATACCAAAAGAGTATAAGACATCAAGTGAGTTTTGCATAGATTTGTTAGAAAAAACTGGTGTTATATGTACTCCAGGTAGTGCTTTTGGGACTCTTGGAGAAGGATATGTGAGATTTGCATTAGTGCTTCCTGTAGATAAGATAGAAGAAGCAATTAAACAAATTGAATTAAATATGTAAATAATATAATAGAAATATAGAGTCTTAAGATATTTACAGACAATACAGATACATTAAAAATAACCATAACGCTTGAATATTTAAAATAGAAGTTATTTGATGGAACAAAGCATTTTTGCTAGAGAAGAATTAATAATATTTATAATAAATAAAATACTGTGAGAAATTAAAAGTAAGTATGAATAAAATTGAGCAAATGCTTTGTAAAATCAAATCACTTCTTATTTTAATTATAAATAGAACTTGTTATATTGATGCTATATACAAGAGATAAAGTTGTTAAGCATATGCAAAAGCAAAGGATAACCGATATTATCTGTTTTTTCGTATAATATAGAGAATGCCAATCCCATAGCGAAATAAGGAAGAACATTTATAAGTTGTGAGAAATCTCCTAAAAATAAAATATATGTCCACACGTGATATAATCCAAATAATAATGCTGATATTATATGTGATAGTATTTTAAATTTATTGCGTAGAAGCCTAAAAATTAAACCTCTAAAAATTAATTCTTCAACAAAAGGACCAAAAACAACAGCGGCTAAGAACATACTTAAGAAATTTCGCTTTAGTTCATCATTGATACTGTCTTGGTTAGCATTAGTCGTATTAGAGAATTGTTGAATTATCATAGAACATATAATTATAAGTGCAAGCATTAGAATATAAGTACTTATAGTTAATAACAAGTTTTTAAAAAAATCTTTATGTATGTTTTGAAGATTTTGTTTGATAAATTTCCTATACTGGAAAGCTAATATTATTGCAAAGGCTATATAAAATATTAAATTAAAGTTATTAGCAAGTGTTGTGTAAAACCTAGTTCTATAAAATAATAAAAGTACAAAAGGCAAAAAAGCAAAACTTAGTATATATAATATAGCAGTAATAATTTTTATAACCTTTTCTGAAGACGATTCAAATTTTAGTTTTTCCATAAATTAATTCCTTTCTTGTAAAGTTAGTTTCTAACAATTAGTATATCTTAGTTTATTATAAATGTAAAACAAATAGTATACTGAGATAATGAAGCAAAAATCAAGTCCTAAATATTAACATAAAATACATAAAATATACATATAAAATATACAAAATATTACATAAAAAGTGCTATTATATAGGTACAGAAAAAAGTACATAGCACAATCTTTATATTATATAGGAAGAGAAAATATGAAGAATTATCTAAGAAAGATAATCTGCTATGTATAATACAAAACAATAAAAAAATTACCATTAGATTAGTAGTATTACACAAGGAGGAATTGTATGTTAGGTGATGTTGTGTATGTTGAGCGAAGAACTTGGTGTAATGGTTTTAAAGAGGTAAAGGAAGATAACGGATACTTCAGAGATTATGGAATAGAAGTTGGTAATAATAAAGTAATACATTTCGTAAATTATGACGAAGAAGGATATTTAGTACAAAAGGTTGTAGAATCATCTATGGATGAATTTTCTAGAGGTCTAGAAGTTAAACTTGATAATAGAATAGAGTATAAGTTTAATAAAATAGAAGCCTTGGATAGAGCTTTTTCTAGACTTAATAGATCTTTTGGTAATTATCATATGATAAATAACAATTGTGAAAGTTTTGTTTTGTGGTGCACTACAGGCAAAAAAGAATTAAAATTTAATAATGATTTTAGATTTTTATCTAGTCATAATGGAGTGGTGAATGTTAACTAACTTTTTCTTAAATAAATATATACGTGATAAAGAACCTTAAGAGGATAGAGACTTTAATAGCTTTAATCCTTGAGAGGTTCTTTTTAATGTTAAAAAATAATTATATTCTGATTTAAGTAATTCTAGAAAAAATATTTTAATAAATTACTACCATATTGTATAATAACTGTTATAATATTAATTAAGTGACTAAGTAAAAGGAGGCTAGAAATGCATGATGGTGATGTGGGCAATGAAATCAACTTTCTACTAGTAGATAGAAATAATTGTTCTCAAGATGAATTAGCAAATTTCATAGAAAATTCATTAGATGATATCTATATATTAAAGGAAGAATCTTTTAAGCCTATTACAGAAGAAGAAGTATACAATGTGGATATTAATAAGCATAGGTTCAAAGTTATCAATAAACATAAAGAAACACAAGTAACCTCATATTGTTCAGAGGAATTTTTCTCTTCCGATGGATTGGGGCTAGGAGGATACGGATTAAATCTTATATAGATAGTAGGAGGATACTATGACTACAGCATTTCATACTAATTGGAGTAAGCCTTTTTGTATTAGAAATTGGAGAGAAGAATATCATCTTAAAGACTTTGAAATATTAATAATTATGCTTTCCGCCCTAAAATGGCGTCAGTATAATGGATCTATTGTGTTATATGCAGATAAGATAAGTGCAGAAGAATATTATAATTTAGGAATAGATCATATATATGATTTGGGAATTGAAGAAAAGTTAGATAACATTGATCCTAAGATAGATTCAAATATCTTTTGGGCTGCATCAAAGTTATATGCTCTTAGAGATATAAAAGGTGACGTTGCAATGCTAGATAATGATTTTGTTATATGGAATGATATAAGATCATCTCTTCAGAATCAAGAGTTAGTTGTTATTCATAATGAAAAAATAAATTCAAAAGCATATCCTTCCAGGGAATTCTTCAATTTCAAAGATGATTATTCATTTAAAAAAGAGTGGGATTTTTCATTGCCTGCTTATAATACTGCTTTCGCTTATTTTAATAATGATGATTTTAAAGATTATTATGTTACAGAAGCATTTAAATTTATGAAAGAAGTCAAACTTATAAATGACAGAAGGTCATTTATGGTATTTGCAGAGCAGAGACTATTATCAATGTGTGCTCATGAAAAAGATATTTCTACAAAGGAATTATCTAAAATAATAGAATTAATTAATAATAACCAGAGATTATATACTCATTTATGGGGATATAAAAATGTATTATTAAAAGATTCTAAAGAGAGAAAAAAGTTCTGTATAAGGTGTATAAAGAGAATAATTGAGGACTTTCCTAAAGAAATTACAACAATAGCTAATATAGAAATTTTAAAAGAGTACTATGAAGAAGTAGTAGAGACTAATTAAGAATTTCTAAACATAAAAAATTAAGATTGTATTATTATTAGATAACGTAAATTTCACAATAATTAATATCAAAATTATATGTTCTAAGTAAATAATATGATAGAATTAAGTATTTATTAATATAATAAAAAAAGTAAAGATCTCTAAATGCTATAACTCACTAAAGCTCACACAGTATAGCATTTTAAACGAGACCTTTACTTTTTTATTATAAGAAATACTTAAGTATATTATAGATAATTTGTTTAAATCAATAATTTGATGTTAATCAAAAATCTTTTCATCTATTGTGATTTTAGATAAAACTTTATTAATGCAATTTAATGCATTAAAAAATTCTTCAATATCAACATCTTCAGTTTTGCTAAGCGAATCACAAATAGTTTCTGAATTTAATTTAACATGGTTAATTAAAAAATTAATTCCTGCTTGAGACAGAGAAACTTTAATTATTCTTTTATCATTAGAATCTTTAACTCTTTTTACAAAATCCATTTGAAACAACTTGTCTATTATTTTAGTCATGTTTTGTTTAGGCATTTTCATAGAGTCTGCTAAAGAAGTCATAGATATTTCTTTATAATAATAGATAACACATATAGTATAGTATTGTAATGGGCTCAATACTTCTCTAAAAGAAGAAGTATAAGTCCCTGAAATTTTTTCGTATACTAATGTAATAAATTCAAAAAGTGCTTGAGATTGTGAATTTTTGTTCATTTTTCCTCCTACTAATTTACATATGTAGTAAAATAAAATATAATAAAAGTGCTAAAAGTATTACTATTTTAGCTTCTATAATGATATAAATATAATATCAATTATGGAGAAAATTGTCAATTGAGTTGGGGGTATATATTTTGAGAGAGGATATTTTAAATAAATTTTATGAAGGAAATAGTTTTGAGGCATATAAAGTATTTGGAGCACATTTATGCAATGAATATGGTAAAGAAGGAGTAAGATTTACAGTTTGTGCACCAAATGCAACGCATATTCAGCTAATTGGAGAATTTAATGATTGGTATGGTGCTGATTATGAAATGCAGAAGATAGATGATAGAGGAACTTATACATTATTTACTGAGTATGCCAAGGAAGGCATGATGTATAAATATAGAGTTTTCAAAAGAGATGGAGGTTTTATAGATAAGTGTGATCCATATGCTTTTTATTCAGAACTTAGACCTGGAACAGCATCTATAATTGCAGATATAGATAATTCAGTATTTACAGATGCAGCATGGATGAATAGTAGAACTAAGAATTATGATAAACCAGTTAATATATATGAGGTGCATTTTGGCTCTTGGAAGCAAAAGTCAGGAGATAGAATAGAAGATAGATGGTACAATTATAATGAATTAAGTGATGATATTATAAAATATATTAAAGATAATAATTTTACACATATTGAACTAATGCCATTATGTGAACATCCTTTTGATGGGTCTTGGGGATATCAAGTAAGCGGTTACTATAGTGTAACTTCTAGATATGGTAAGGTTAAAGATCTTATGCAATTTATTAATAAATGCCATAAAAATAATATTGGAGTTATTTTAGATATAGTACCTGTTCACTTTGTTATAAATGATTATGCATTGGCTCAATTTGATGGAACACCAATGTATGAATACCAATATGGTGAAGTTTCTAGAAGTCAATGGGGAACATGTAATTTTGATTTTTTTAGAAAAGAAGTTAGAAGCTTTTTATTATCAGCTTCAGCATACTGGCTTGATGTATTTCATTTCGATGGATTAAGATTAGATGCTATTTCTAATGCACTATATTGGCAAGGTAATAGTGATAGAGGTGTAAATGTAGGTGGTGTTGACTTAATAAAAACTATGAATGCTGGAATAAACAATATGTTTAATGGTGTAATGCTTATTGCAGAAGATAGTACTACATTCCCAAATGTAACAAAACCAATAGAAGAAGGTGGATTAGGCTTTGATTATAAGTGGGATTTAGGTTGGATGAATGATACATTAAGATATTTTTCTATGCATCCATATGATAGAATATATGAACACAACCTTATTAATTTTTCAATGATGTATTATTATAGCGAAAGATTTTTACTATCTTTCTCTCATGATGAAGTGGTTCATGGTAAAAAAACCATCTTAGATAAAATGTATGGAGAATATGAAGATAAGTTTCCGCAAGCAAGAGTATTATATACTTATATGATGACTCATTTAGGTAAGAAACTTAATTTTATGGGAAATGAATTAGGACATTTTAGAGAATGGGATGAAACTAGAGAATTAGATTGGAATCTACTAGAATTTGATGCTCATAAGAAATTTAATACTTTCTTTAAGGATTTATGTAAGCTATATAAGAATAATAAAGCTTTTTATGTTAATGATTATGCGAAAGATGGATTCTATTGGATAGATGCAGATGATAGTGAACATAGAACATATTCTTATGTAAGAAGTGATGGACAAAAGGAATTTATAATAGTGTTTAATGCATATACAGAGCATTATAAGGAATTTAAGTTAGGCTTTAATAAAAAGTGTAGAATAAAAGAGAGATTTAATACTGATAATATAAAATATGGTGGAGAGGATAGAAGGAATACAAGAATTATACAATCTAAAAAAGAGCCGTATAAGAACTTTGAATATTCATTTACTATTAATTTAGCTCCATTTACAGCTTGTATATTTGAAGTTTTAGATAAATAAAATTTAAAAGTTTGTACATTAGTAATATTATTATTAGTCAGTAATAAAGAGTAAATAATTTTCGAGTTAATAATCTCCATAAATGTAATAAATTATGGTATAATTATATTAGGAAAAACCTTAATTTTACTATGTTTATGGAGATTTTATTATGATAAAAATCACAAGAAAACAAAAGAGAGAAAAAGAATCAAAAATAAATTTTTTCGCGGAATTTACTAAAATTAGAAAACACTTTTTCCGTGATTTTAATAAGAAGTTAAGATTAGTTAAAGATGTTAGACATACAAGTTATATTACATATGAACCGGATATATTACTGTTTACAGTAATTATGAAAAATGTTTCGGGAATATTTAGCATGAATAAAATGACAAGGGATTTCAACACTGAAGAATCTATTAATAATATTGCTAAAAGTTTAGGAATAGATACTTTAGAGGAGATTCCTCATTATGATACAATTAATAATTTCTTAGAAAAATTAGATATAAAGCAAATTGAATCAATACGTGATTATATGATAAGAGAGCTTTTAAAGAAAAGATCTCTT
>NZ_JAHLQH010000041.1 GCF_018918325.1 Clostridium sp. MSJ-8
CTGTCAAATCTTATGTTTGATAATCCTATTTGATTTATCTTTTCACATATTTGATTTATATAGTTTTCTGCTGGTCTTAAACATCCTATTATATCATTTATTGCATTTACTGCTCTTTGTGATTTATCCCCTATTTCTATATCATCTAAGAAAAATCCACTCACCCTAATTTCCTCTCATTCTTGCATATTCTGATTCTATATATTTCTCTATTTCCTTCTCCTTTTGTTCATAATCATTCAATACCTCTAATAAATATTGTTTTAATATTGTAAATACCATACTTATCTTTTCATAGTTTCCAGTTAATGATCTTGATACTATTTCTAGGTTGCTCTCTGCATTACCTTTATAAATATTATCATCACATAACATCTTATATGCTAAAGTTGTACATCTATTAGCTGCATTTATATTTTCTGATGCTTCGCTTAATAAATTATACATATTAATTAATTCATTTATTGGTATATTTATCTCAGACATCTTACACCTACTTTTCTAAATCCCTTAATATCTTATTATTGCTTATATAATTATCCGCATCTTTAAAAAACTTTTTTAAACATTCCTCATTATTTTTAGACACATCTACTATCTTGTCATTTATTAATTGAGCTTGCACAAGAAAATCTTCAAATGCCACCCTTGTTTTGCCTGACCACTTTGAACAAGCTAATAATAATAACGCACTATCAATATTATGACTAGCAGCTTCTAGACTATTTATACTATTTTCTAATAATCTACATGCTACATTTGCCTCTATATTAACACCTCTTTTCATTTCGCATCTCCTCTTCACACCTAGCTTTTTCTATATTCTTCATATTCATATATCTATTCATCTGTCTCTCAATTACATCTCGTTGTTTCTGTAATTGTGCTATCATACTATTGAATGTAGCTACCTCATTCCTTATCTTATTTGTCACCTTTGAATGTTGATAATTATATGCTGTTTTAGGTCTGCCACTAACACTTCTAGCTGTAATCTCTGATCTATAAAATCTATTTACTGCATCATCTAATCCTGATAGACTAGATCTAATACATCTAAGTTTCTCTTCTACATATTCTAGCGCTTCTTTATATTTCTTATATTCACTACAATAAGAATAATATGTATCTGAGTATTTAAAATAACATAACACTAATTTCTCACCTCTTTTGAATTCAATTTCATTAATTTAGCTATTTCCATTCTTACAGCTTTAGGATTTATCTCATATAAGAATTCTTTCATTTCATCATACTTATAACATTTATTATCATAAGTAAAATATATTGCATGAAAATTCTTACTCTTAATTATTCTTCCTTCTTCCTTTTCAATCTCAATCATCTCTCTAGTTAATTTACTTGATAAATATTTATCATATAACTCTTCTAGTGACATTTTTATCTTAGTATCATCTAATACTTCCTTATACTCACATAAAAAATTGAACTGTTTTAATAAAGAATACATTAGTACTCCGTTATCTGTTTTTTGAAAAACATATTCATCTTTATTTTCTTCATCTTTTCTAAATAAATAAATATTATCGCCATCATCTATAGACGCTACTATATCATTAATCCATATATAACTTCTTGATTTTTTATATTTCTCTAAACTTTTTATTATTAAATATGAAGTCTCATTTACACTACCATCTTCATTAACTATTTTTTTATCAATTAATGCTTGCATTGCATCTGATCCATTTTGTTTAAGAAACATAACCCCATCCTTTGGCAATCCATAAATTTCTTCTCCATCTAATGCTTCATTTAATAAATATATTTCACTTTTACTTAACATAGTTATAATTTTTCCTCCATAACCTTCTTCATATATAGCTAATTAACCCATTATTGGTATATATTACTTTTAAATAGAAGAAAAAAGCACATATCAAAGCTCTTTATGCTTCTATATGTGCTTTTTATTTTATTGCATGCTAATCTTACTTGCGATATCTTCATCAGCTGATTGCATTGCATCTGCTATAGAATTTAATTGAGCACTTAAATCATCAAGCATAGCTAAGAACTTGTCCATAACTTGTGCTTTTAAGTTAGTATATTCACTTGAATACTTTTCACTTGCTGATCCTTCCCAATTTCCACATAAATCATTTAAGATTAAACCGCTTAAATCTTCTATTTCGCCTTCTATTGCTCCTCTTTTTTGAAGAATAACATTGGCCATTTCTCTTCCTTCTTCAGGACTAAATTTTATATTTCCTGCCAATTTTTCCACACCCTTTCAGAGATATTTTAACATTTCACTTATATTTTGTAAATGTTTCATTTACATTTTTTTATTTATCATCTAGCTTAATAAAGGCGTCTTAATAACCTTAAACTTGCTATTTAAAATCAAGTATCCTTCGCCTTCTCTAAATTCACGCTCTTTAACTCCATATTTTAACTTAACATTGTTAAAAAATGTTTGACTTGTTAATGCTCCAAATACTATACCTGTTTGAGATTCTTTCAATGCTTTTATAAACTTAACTGTATATGTATTTGCTTTGAATTCACCTTCTGTTCCTGCTGCAACAGTTATTATCCTATAGTTTTTATAACTTAAAACAACTTGTTCAAACATATCTAAATATTTCTTTTCAATATTCTTTATCAGATTATTTATATCATCTATTATCACGATAACAAATGGCATTTTTTCTAGACTTTCTTCGCCTTGTTTCTCTATAATCTCTTTTCTTCTTTCCCCTTCAACTAGAATGTCATCTAGTATTCTTAATTCTTCATCTGTATCTTTTCCATATCCTAGCACCTTTTCATATTCACTATATTCTTTTAAGCTACCTTTATTGCTGTCAAATATATAGAAATAATTATCTTTCTGTTTTAATACCTCTATAATCATCTTAATAAAATTAGTTTTACCAGACCTTTCTTTCCCTACTATTGTGAAGTTAGTAGTATCTGCTATATCTATATCTATATAATTAAGATCATTAATATTGAAACCTATAGGTATTGTTGTTTCATTTTTATCTAAATTAACATTTTGTATAACACTTTCTAGAGTTAACTTCTCCGGAACTACTATTATCTCTGCTGCTTTCTCATCTGCACAATACTTATTAATATCATTTATAAATTCTCTTATCTCATTTATTCTCTCAAATTCTTTATTGCTTTCACCAAATTTTGCAATTTGCATCTCATAACAATTATCTAATTTTATTATTGCACGTCCTTTTATATTAGCAGGTTGTTGTTTTGAATATCCTAATAGATTTGTATACTCTGTTTTATCATTACAAGTAAGACAAATCTTTCTCTTAAACACATTTAATATTTTATAATTAATATTATTAGATGATATATTAGTCATTACAAAGTTAATTCCATAAGATGGACCCTCACGCATAAATACCATAAATTCATCTAGCAGTTCAGGATAATTCTCTTTAAATTCAGAATAATTATCTATGCATATTAATATTTGTGGAATAATATTTCCCGAAGCTTCTATATAATTTTCTAATGTACTTGCTCCAAATTCTGAAAATATTTTTTTCCTTTCTTGTACTGCCTGTCCAACCATCTTAAATAGATTAAGCACCCTCTCATTATCTTCTACGTATACTACATTTCCTACATGATTAGATTCTTCTAATACCTTCAATATTCTAGAGGCAAAATCCAATACATAAATATTGACTTCTCTTGGAGTATACCTTGCAATAAGACTAAGTATAATAGTTTGAATAAATACAGTCTTTCCATATCCATTCCCACCTATTAATAAAGTATTTCCATCCTGTGCAAAATTAATCTTATATAATTCCTTTTCTAATAAATCTGGACAATCAACTTCACCAATAATCGCTTCAACTCTACTCATCTTATGTACATTCTTATAGAAATATTCCTCTGAATGAATTAATTCTTCTAATCTTATCTCTTCTTCTAATGGCTCTACCCAACACTTATCGCATCTCTTATAACCTTTATATTCACTAAAATCATGTATATATCCAACAATTTCATCTAATTCAGTAATCTTTTCTTTATCTTTATTTTCTTCTGCCGAAGAATATAGGACTTTTCTTATCCCCTCTATAGAAACATAGGATACTTGTATATCTTCTGAACTTACACTATCATCTACATATTTATATTCACCACTATATGCAGTTTGTATCAATTCATAATACTCATCATTTCCTACCTGTAGATAACCTCGTCCAGGTTCAACTATCATTGCTGCATCTGGTTTTTTTAACACTTCTTTAGAGTCACCAACATCTTGAACCTTTAGGCATAATTTGAATTTCGAATTACTCCATATCTGTGAGTCAACAACTCCTGCTGGTTTTTGTGTTGCTAGTATCAAGTGTACCCCCAAACTTCTTCCTATTCTTGCAGTTGACACCAGTTCCTTCATAAAATCTGGTTGATCACTTTTTAATTCAGCAAATTCATCTGCTATAATAATTAGATGTGGAAGTTTCTCCATAGATACATCTGATTTTTCTAATTTTTTATACGAATCTATATGATTAACTTCATATTCTGCGAACAATTCTTGTCTTCGCTTCAATTCACTTTTTATCAATGTTAAAGATCTATTTACCAAATTTCCATCCAAATTTGTAATTGTGCCTATTAAGTGTGGTAGTTTTAAGAATAAATTAGCCATTCCACCACCTTTGTAATCAATAAGTATAAAGGATATATCTTCTGGTGGATAATTAATTGCAAGGGAAATAATAATAGTTTGTAATAATTCACTCTTTCCAGATCCAGTTGTACCTGCAACTAATCCATGAGGTCCATGAACCTTCTCATGCAGATTTAAACTTATTAAATTTCCACTACTATTAACACCTAATGGTGCTAATATATTCTTTGTAACATCGTTATTCTGCCATCTAGCTTCTATATTGAATTCCCTTACATTATTAACATGATACAAATCATATAGTGTAATTTTACTTGGAAGTGTATTCTCAGAATAATTCTTCTTAACATATATAGGTCCCATTCGCCTTGATAACTGATCTAAATAATCTATATCATAATTCTTGAATGAAAAATCAATACTATTTCCACTATCATTTACATTAATCAACTTACCTTTTTCTGAATCTATTACCTCTATTATTTCACTACATTGTTTTGGTAATAAATCTAGCTTTTCATATGCAAATAAAGTTGTTAATCCTAAATTCATAGATGTTTCTCTATCTATATATTTAGATATACTCTCGTTTTCTAAAAGCTTAGGTGAAGTAACTATCATTATATAATGTGGATGAAATTCTCCTTCATTATCTTGCCTTTTAGATATTATAGAATTCACAACTTCTAAAATAGCATGACTAGATTCTTTACCCATTGCCATAAATCTAACCTTTCTATCATTAGACCATATATGAGGTAGCCATCTCATCCATAACCACATATCCTTATCTGACTCATCAAATAAGCATATGAACTTCACATCTTCATAATAATGAAATACTGATATTTCTAAAACTATATTACGAATCAAACTATATATATTTTTCTTTTCCCCTGTTACTCCTATACTATAATTATTAAACAAATCTATAGCTATTGGAACATCGGTAATTCTTGAATATTTTTCTTTTATCTCTCTAGGTTTTAATAATAAATCATCTTCTCTATCACCAAATTCTTCATCCGGAACTTTAATCTCAATAGATGTATCTAAATCCCCCTGTCCTAGATAAACTCTAAGAAAATCTTCATCATGAAATGACTTTTCCCACAATTTTCGTTCAAACTTCTCTATAACACTACATGCTTCATCTACAGAAGGATATAACTTATCTAATACATACCTCTGTTTATCAATTAGTTCTTTTATATTATCTTCTGTTTTAGATATGTAATCTATATACATTTTATTTCTTTTTTTTATATTCTTATTTGTTTTTCTATTATTATATATAAACATTGTAACTGTAGAAAATACAGTTACCCCTAGCATACCTATTCTGTATATAGGATTGCCATAAGGTAAAAATAATACAAGAAGTGACATACCTATAGTTGGGATTAAATTAAGAAATGTCTCAAGCCCTTGTTTTTTTTCTAACCTAGGTGGTGCAACTATTGATATCTTATTATCAGGAAGTCGCCATATCATTCTTGGAGTTCTTATAAAAACAGGATAATCAACTGCAAATTTCTCATTTATAACTATTTTTAATTTAGGAGAAACTTCTATATTATCTCTAGAACAATAAATCTTCTCCTCCTTATACAATAGTTTGTATCCACATAAAATTATAAAATCATTATCCTTAAGAGAAGCACTATTTATAACTTTATTTCCATTTACATAAACACAATATTTAGAATCTAAATCTTGAATTATTCTATTCTTATTCTCAGTCCTCATTACACAATGATAATTATTAACCATATCGTCTTTTATAATAATATCATTATCTAATGCTGATCCTATCTTTATCTCACTTTTTCCTTCTAATATTATCTCCTTACTATAATCCTCTTTTCCACTTGCAAAGTCTAAAAAGAAATTAATATTAAATATCTCATTCCTACTATTATCTAATATAGCAATTTGATCACCATGCATTAATTTCTTCTTAACTATTCTTCTATTATTAATAACAAAAAGTACATTATCTGATTCTAAAATAACCCAATAATTATCTACCTTTAATAGCTTTATCTTAAAATCATTAGTTAATATATTAACTTTTATATCACATAAATTTGTATTACTTATAATCAATTCATCTTTATTAAAAGAATCTAAATCTACTTCGTTATAAAAATAACTATTATAAAGTATTATTGTATTCTTAACCTTATTATCTGACATCTCTTATCTCCTCTTATACCAAATATAATTTGCTACCTGATGATATTCCATAATCAGATAAAACATCATTTTCTTTTAGAAAACAAGTGGGGTTTTCAGTTTTTAGATAGTGTACTTTTATATCTTTTGTATCTTCTATATTTAAAGCTTTTAATATGCATACATATAACATTCTAACAGTTATATCTAACGGAATCTCTAATTCATATTCTTTAGTATCTTCACCAATCTGTACAAGTACAATTCCCTTATTCAATTAATTTCCCCCTGACAATCTATTAATTATATTATTAATATGCGAATTTATATTCTCTGAATTCAATAATGTATCTAAATTAACATTCTTATTATCTAAATTATTATCATAATTAATATAATCAAATAATTTATTATCTATAGTAATATTATTAGTTCTTAGTGAATTAACGTCTCCTAGTTTATGTTTATTAATTAGTAATATAACCTTTTTATCATTTACAACTTCATCAAGATAACGCTGAATCTTGTATACATTACTATTAGTTAATGTAAATAATCCTATTGCTCTATCAGAATATTCGCTTAAAAACACTAATGAATTTTTTATAGAAACATCCAAATCCACAATCACATAATCAAAATCCATATATTTCTTTATGCTATTAATTATTTCTATAACTCCATCAATAGTTACCTCTTCATAATCTATTGTTGAATTAAGAGGATTAATATAATATACATTAGTAACTTCATTCCTATTGATAAAAGAACCTAGAGAATTTTTATCTAATTCCACATTATCTGATACTTTATAGAAAAGATCCATAAGCGAATATGGATTATTATTAACATCAAAATATATCCCCAGACTAGATATATATTCTAAATTGACATATAATACCTTCTTGCCTTGTTTTGCAAGATTTATAGCAAACATTAGTGATATAGTTGTATTACCAACTCCTCCTATAGGTGAGAAAAAAGATAGTATTTTAGTATCTAATTGTTTATTAGCAAATGTTTGTCCATTATTAGTACTTGCATAAATTTTTTGAATACTGTTAAAAATAGCATGACCGCTTTGATACTTAAATATAATTTTGTCTTCAATATTATTTATTCTTTCGCTCTCATTTAATGTAATTACAAGTTTAAGCATATTAATTTCTGAAATGGAACAATTAATTAATTCTTCATTGATTAAAAGTATATCTATGCTTTTCCCAGAAAAAATAAGTTTTTGTAATTCTCCTTTAGAGGTTATTCCAATACAATGAAAATAATTATGATAATATTCGTTTAAAAACTTAATAAAATTTTTAACATAAATATAATCTGTATCACATATAACCAAATTTAATTCTTTCATACTACATTCCCCTATCATTAACTGATATAATCATTTTTATATTAGCTAATCTTAATTCATCACCATTGCTTAATAAATACCTTTTTTCAGGTATTAATCTCTCTTTATTTAGATATGATCCATTTCTAGAATTTAAATCTATATAATAATATTTATCATTTTCCCTCTCTATTTTGCCATGAATTCTTCCTACAGAATTATCTTTTAATTGTATATCAACATCTGATTTAAGCCTTCCTAAAATATATGTATCTTTATCTAGCGAAATAAGACTACCATCTTCACAGATAATAGTCCATATCTTAACAGGTTCTATATGCTCCTCTTGAATTATATTTTTCTCTCTCTTAAAATTCCAGAACCTTTTCTTCTTTACTACAACATCCTCTTCTTCTTTTTCTTCTAAAACTGTTGTCTCTTTTATATTTATATTGTCTTCTATCTTATCCAAATGATTTTTTAAACTTATTAAATCTCCATTTTCTTCTCTTACTTCAATAATTGCTCTTTCTAATTCCTCATTATTACCTATAATATTTTTATAAGCAAATAATAAATTAAGAATACAAACTTTTTCATCAATCTTTGATTCACTTAATCCATTTTTTAATGGTACATATACTAGCTTTAATTCATTATTATCTGTATTCAAAAAAACTCTTTTCATATCAAATATAATGTTATTCCTATTTAATAAATAACTATCTAATTCCGCTAATACTGAAATTAATTTATATAAAATATTTTTAATATCCTTTATTGATAATGTCATATCATTTATACATTCATACATATTATGATAGTTTGTAATATTATAATTCATATATACATCATCATTTATATTCATATCTTCTATTTCAATAAATGATAATTCTTTATTATTATTAATCATTTTTATCTGATACTGAATTATCTCATAATTCTTACATATTAATTGTAAATACTTATTATTGCCATGAATTGTTTCTTCAATATTAAGTTTATCCATTCCCCTTATTCGCACCTCTTACCCCTATATTATTAAAGATATTCTCTATCAACGCCTTGCACGATTCTTTTATGCATATCCTTTTCTCCAATAATTCTTATTGAATACATAACCGATTTTATTAGTTTAAAATTATCTATTACCAAAATATGCTTTAATTATTCCTTTATATCCATTTATTGATTTATACATTATATTATATTTTACTTTTTTGTGCAATCCTTCCTATTTTGTGTTCAATATTCTCAATAAAATATTCCGATATATGCTATCCTCATTTTCTTATGCTACTTTTCATAATACTTAATTAATGCTTGAGTTCCCAAATCCCCCATTCCATTATCTTCAAGTCCTATATAATTACTCAAGGTTTCTTTTAATATATCAAGTGATAAATTCTTCTCATCAGCTTCCTCATATGCTAGTTTCATGTCTTTAATGAAATGCTTCAAGAAAAAACCTGGCTCATAATCATCAGTTAATATCTTAGGTCCTAATAAATCTAATTGCTTACTTCCTGCTGCACCTGTCTTTAATGCTTGAAATACTTTATCTAAATCTAATCCTTGTACTTTTGCATACTCTAATGCTTCACATATTCCAGATATTGTACCTGCTAATATTATCTGATTAGTAAGCTTTGTATGTTGTCCACTACCAGCATTTCCAAAATAATTAATGTTATTTCCCATAGCCTCAAAAACAGCATGACATGCATTAAAATCTTCTTCTCTACCTCCTACAAGTATGGATAAAGTTCCATTTTTAGCTCCAACATCCCCACCTGTAACAGGAGCATCTATAACATGAAAACCTCTTCTAGTACCTTCTTCATATAACTTTTTAGCCAAAGTTGGACTACTAGTAGTCATATCTATTAAATAAGCACCCTTTTCAGCACTATCAAAAATATTTCCATCATCAAAATATACTTCTTCAACATCTTTTGGGTAACCAACAATACTTATTACAACATCACATTTTTTTACACACTCCCCTATACTATCATAGAATATAGCACCCTCAGCAATAACATCTTCTACCTTATTCTTATTCCTAGCATATATATGTAATTCAAACCCTGCTTTCATTAAATTTCTAACCATAGATTTTCCCATAATTCCTACACCAATAAATCCAATTATCTTCATTATTAATCACTCCATTCTTTTTAAACCCAAAAAAACAATGATACTAATATCTTGCACCATTGCTAATTATAATTTATCATATCTAATTCTGTATCTCTATAATTATCTGCCTATTTTTTTATGTGCTAATGCATATTTTTTCTAATTATTTTACTTATAGACTATCCACCACCTAAATACCGTGGTTTTTTAGCTGACTGTTTATAAAAAAATCCCCCACAAATTAATTGTGGAGGTAATTAGCAATTATTAAAACAAAACTGGCATATTATTATTTAGAAGTTCCATAAAAACTCTATTTAATAATTCATCTGATAGAACATTCTCTTCTGTTATATATTCTAATTTTTCTATGCTCATAGAAGTCTCCTCTTCTATAAGCTCATCCCATCCTATAGTTTCTCTTATAAATGGAACTATTTCATCAATATCATGAAATACTTTAATAAATATTTTTTTATTATGTTGTTCTTCCCATAAGTCATTACATCTATCTATTAAAATATCAATTTTCTCTCTTATAATATCCTTATCACTGCAATCCCACAGTTCTTCTAACTTATTATAGATATCTCTAGCTTTATTAATCTCTGATATCTCTTCTTCATTTTCTTCTATTAAACTATCTAAAACATCTTCATAATCTTCAATAGGAACTAATAATCCCTGTACATTCTTTTTATGCCATGTAACTGTAGCTGTTGGCACAAAAACATTTGTTATAAATCCTAATGCTGTATATATATTAGGATATGCTACCCAACCATATTCATATATGTCTTTCTCTTCATTAAACATTCCTGTATACAATATTACAGAATCTTTAGTTATATTTTCATTATTAAAATTTCCCAGCCATATTGGTTCATCATCAATTATTTTCTTCTCCCAATAAGAATAAGTACTATAATTCTTTTTATATTTATAGTTCAAGATTTATCCCCCTTTCCTATGAATATATTTCGACCTTTAATAAAATCTCTCTAAATAATATTAAAGGTCGAAAATTTATTATATTATAGTTGTTTTGAGTAGAACTCTACTACAAGAACTTCGTTTATCTGTATAGGTATTTCTTCTCTTTGAGGATATCTTATTAACTTTCCACTAAATCCTTCAACATCCTTTTCTAAATATGGATATTGATTCATATTGCTTTCAAAGTTTTCTTTGAATATAACATTTTGTCTTGATTTCTCTTTTAATGAAACAACTTCTCCTATCTTAACACTATAAGATGGAATATCTACCTTGTTACCATTAACTAATATATGACCATGTACAACCATCTGTCTAGCTTGTGCAACAGATGAAGCAAATCCTAGTCTATATACTATATTATCAAGTCTACATTCTAGTAATCTTATTAGAGTTGTACCAGTTGATTCTTTTTCTTTTGCAGCTTTTTTGTAGTAATTTCTAAATTGTCTTTCCATTACTCCATAATAAGCTTTTAATCTTTGTTTCTCTAATAATTGCTTTCCATAATCTGATAATTTCTTAGCATCTCTCGCTGATCCATTACCTGCTCTGTTCATTGCCTTTGGATGACCTATAACATTCAATCCTAGTCTTCTGCATCTCTTAAATCTTGGGCCCATCATCTTTGCCATTATTTGTTCATCTCCTAATTATAAATTTATTTTTTGCCGCGATAAATTTATACCATTACAAATGTATCACAATACATTTTCTTTGTAAATGAAAACTTTTCTCATTTGAGCCCTTTTGTCATCCATATTTTTTTATGTATGTATTCGCTTTATAATCTTATACACAACATTATTTTCTACTACAGTTGGTTCAACATGAGCAAAAAATATTATTCCTTCTGTAGGAGATATAACTTCTGATATAATTTCTCCTTCATAGGGGTCATATATCCTTCCTAGAACTTCACCTCTATATACTGCATCGCCTGGCTCTTTTAATCTTTTATAAAATCCAGCTTTATTTGTTCTTATTGTTTTTAATTTATTTTCTTCTATTATGCTAGCTATATAACCACTATGACAATTATATTTTATTATTCCCATTCTAGTAAGGAACCTAAGTACTGACACGACTGCATGTTTTGCTGATTCTTCATCTATTTGAGTTGTTGAATTTGTATATACTGAAAATGCATTAGTTTGCCACATCTGCCAGTTATAATTTAATGTCTTTGTATCATAAGGATTAGGTGTACGCAATACAACATAAGGTAAACCAAAAAGGTTAGCCAAACTTTCACTATGATATCCTGTTTTCATCATCCTAACATGAGGCACGAACTTGCCTGGCATATAAAAGCTAGCAAATTGAATTCCATATGTATAACCTTGAACCTTTTCAAATACGTTACCTGCTATTCTCTCTGCTGTTTCACCATTTTTATCTCCTGGAAACATTCTATTTATATCAGTGTTATCCACAGTCCAAAACCTTCTATTTATATTCATTGAATAATTATTAATAGATGGTATTACCATTATCTCATTATCATGTAATATACAATTATTTTTTTCTAATTTCTTAAGTTCTCTTATTAATTGAGAACACACATATAATTGTTGAATTTCATTTCCTCTTATCGCTCCCATTATGCAAGCAGCCTTCTTAGGACCTCTTCCAAACTTATATCCTGTTATTCTTAAATCATCTCTATAAGGTGCTTTTAGAGTATACAAAACTTCTTTTTTCATTTATTGTTCTCCTCCTAACACTCTTCCTATAAGTGATCCTTCATATACGATTGGATATTCTCTAAGGGTAAATAACATTCCTGAACATGGTGATATCACTTCATCTATAACCTTTCCTTCAATAGGACTTATTATGTCACCTATATGTTCACCTTTCTTTACATCCTTCCAATGTTTAACACAAGGTATAAATACTCCTGAACACTGAGCATTAATCAATGCTACTTCTCCATCACTAGATATTACTGGTTCTTTAGGTATTATAGATTCTCCTTCCCATATTCCTTCACTCTTCATAAGGGCAAATATTCCATCTACCAAGTTATTACAATACTCCTTAGTTATTCTCATACCTACTCCCATCTCTACTACTAATGTCTTAACTCCTCTAGAATTAAGACTATGATATAATGTAGAACGTAATACTGTTTCTGCTTCATGTACCCATATAAAATCTACGTTTAACTTCTTGGCATAATCCATAAGTTCAGTAGCATTTTCTTCACTTATCCTTACTTGAGGTATTTCTTTTAAATAGATATTACTAGAATGAACATCAATACATATGTCAGCTCCTTCAATATCACATATTATTCTATTCGCAAGGAATTCTTCCATAGTTCCCCCTTCACTTCCTGGAAATATTCTATTCATATCTAACTCTAGCATTGGTAATTCCCTACTTATAGAATCTATTCCAAGTGGGTTTATAGCTGGATATATATCAACTATTCCTTTTAATTTAGATTTATTTTCATTAATCCTTTTTATTAATTCATAACATACATATTGTCCTTCTAATTCATCTCCATGAATTCCTGTAACTATACATATTCGTTTCTCATTTCCCATTATATTATCTGGTTCAATTGTATTTTTCTTTATAATAATTCTCTCATCTATAGGCAATCCTACTGATACAACTTCCTTTATCATATTTTTCCACCCCTAAAAAAAAGGTGCTTACCTCCTAGTTGTAAGCACCTTTGCCAAATTCCATTATAATTATACATTTATAAAATTTTATCGTCAAATTATAACCATTCTAATTATCTTATTTTCATAGTTGACTAATTTCTATTATAACTATATAATTACTTATATTATGAATATTTATGGCTGAGAATAGAAGTAGTACCATAATTTATATATCTACAGAGAATTATCGTTTGGTGTGAGATAATGTTATATATATGGGAACTTATCTAGGAGCTATGCTTATACAAGTAAGTACGGTAACGCGTTATAGTTGTCGAGTGAAGACATAGTATTATGTCTTAATAAGAGTGGTACCACGGAATTATGCTTTCGTCTCTTAAATTTTAAGAGATGAAAGCTTTTTTTACTCTTTAGGAAATTATATTTTGTTTGTAGCTGTGAATAAGTATCTTAAATATAGTTTTTAAGTAATATTAGAACATACTACCTAAAGAATAAAAAATAGCGCCATGACAGAACACCAAAAAAAGTTTTTGAACCTGTCATAATGGCTGAAAAAATACCCTATATAATTTAAGGAGGATTTACAATGGGAAATTACGGAACTTCTATTGATAAGAAGTGGCAAGAAATCTGGGAAAAGAACGAACTATACAAATTTGATGCATCAAATTTAGATAAGAAATTATACACATTAGAAATGTTTTCTTATCCATCTGGTAGTCAACTACATGCAGGTCACTGGTTTAATTATGGTCCAGTTGATTCATGGGCTAGAATGAAGAGAATGCAAGGATATAATGTATTCCAACCTATGGGATTCGATGCCTTTGGTTTACCTGCTGAAAACTTTGCTATAAAGACAGGTATACATCCACAAGATTCAACTTACAAAAATATAGCAACTATGGAAAAACAACTTAAAGCTATGGGAGCAATGTTTAACTGGGAACATGAAGTTATAACTTGTGATCCTCATTATTATAAATGGACTCAATGGTTATTCCTACAATTATATAAACATGGATTAGCTTACAGAAAGAAAGCTCCAGTTAATTGGTGTCCATCATGTAACACAGTTCTAGCTAATGAACAAGTTATTGATGGGTGTTGTGAAAGATGTTCAACAGAAGTAACTAAAAAAGAACTAACTCAATGGTTCTTTAAAATAACTGATTACGCTGACGAATTATTAGAGAAACTAGATACCTTAGATTGGCCAGAAAAAACAGTAGCTATGCAAAAACACTGGATAGGTAAATCAACAGGTGCTCAAGTTACATTCAAGGTAAAGGATTCTGACATTAGCTTCGATGTATTTACAACAAGAGTTGATACATTAAATGGAGTAACTTATGTAACTCTAGCTCCAGAAAACAAACTAGTTGATAAATTAACAACTGAAGATAATAAACAAGCAGTTGCTGATTACAAAGAAGCTGCAGCAAAACAATCTGATATAGAAAGACAATCTATTTCAAAAGAAAAAACTGGAGTATTCACTGGATCATATGCTATAAATCCAATCAATGGTCGTGAAGTTCCTATATGGATATCAGATTATGTTCTTGCATCATATGGTACAGGTGCTGTTATGGCTGTTCCTGCTCATGATGAAAGAGACTTTGCTTTTGCTACTAAATTTAATTTACCTATAGAAAGAGTTATTGCTCCAAAGAATGGATCAACACCTGAACTTCCTTATTGTGAACATGGAATACTAATAAATTCTGGTGAATTTAATGGATTAACTACTGCTGAGGCCAAGGAAAAAATAGTAGATAAACTAGCTCAAAATAACTTAGGAGAGAAAAAAGTTAATTATAGATTAAGAGACTGGTTAGTTTCTAGACAAAGATATTGGGGAGCTCCTATCCCAATAATATATTGTGATAAATGTGGAACTGTTCCAGTACCAGAAAAAGATCTTCCTGTAAAACTTCCTTATGATGTTGAATTTGCTCCAGACGGTAAATCACCACTTGCAAAAAGCGAAGAATTTATGAACACTACATGTCCTTGTTGTGGTGGTCCTGCTAAGAGAGAAGCAGATACATTAGATACATTTGTATGTTCATCATGGTATTACTTAAGATATCCTGATAATAAAAATGATGAAAAACCATTTGATACAGAATTAATAAATAAAATGCTACCTGTAGATAAATATGTAGGTGGTCCTGAACATGCTTGTATGCATCTTCTTTATGCAAGATTCATTACAAAAGCTTTAAGAGATATGGGTTACTTAAACTTTGATGAACCATTTAAATCACTTACTCATCAAGGATTAATTCTAGGACCTGATGGTCAAAAGATGAGTAAATCAAAAGGAAATACAATTTCTCCTGATGATTGTATAAATGAATATGGTTCTGATGTATTTAGAATGTACTTAATGTTTGGTTTCGCTTATACTGAAGGTGGCGCTTGGAGTGACGATGGAATAAAATCAGTTGCTAGATTCGTTGAAAGAATCGAAAGAATTATCGAAACAGTATCAAATGAAATTAAATCAAACTCTAATTCAAAATCTACAATAGATAGTGCTGAAAAAGAATTAAACTTCTGGAGACACACAGCAATAAAAGGAGTTACAGAAGATGCTGATAAGATGCAATTCAACACTGCTATAGCTAGAATGATGGAATTTGTTAATGCTCTATCTAAGTATATCCAAGAAGATACTAAGAACTTAGAATTCTTAAAAGAAACAGTATTAGACTTTATCAGATTACTTGCACCATTTGCACCTCACTTCAGTGAAGAACAATGGAGTATAATGGGTATGACAACTTCTGTATTTAATGAAAGCTGGCCAACATTTGATCCTTCTGCATTAATTAAAGATGAAGTTGAAATTGCTATTCAAATAAACGGTAAGATTAAGAGCAGAATAAATGTTGCTTCAAACTTAACAGAAGACGAAATAAAAGAAGCTGCACTTAATGATTCTACTATAAAAGAAAATACTGAAGGTAAGAATATAGTTAAAGTAATAGTTATAAAAGGACGTTTAGTTAATATAGTAGTAAAATAATATATAAAGTGAGTATTAAAAAAACTCCCTAATAAAAAATCGCTATAGGCATTAAGCTTATAGCGATTTTTTATAAAGAATACTCTAAATTTAATAACCTTACTACACTCTCCTAACTATTATTCCTCTTCATTTAATACTATCTTGAATTTCGCTAATAAATCACTAACAAATTCAGGATCTAAAGGAACATACTTGTCCATAAGTCTAGCACTATCTAAAGACGATGATATGCTTTTACTCATAGTCATCCAATTCTCAGGTATATATACCCATACAATCTCATCATATCTACAACTTAATAAAAAGTGCTCTATTCCCCAGAAAGCATATTCTTCTATATCATGTAATTCATTGAATATAACATAGTCTTCCACCATTTTATCTCCAAGAGTATAACTATATATATCAACATAAAAATAATCAAAATGTTCTCTCTCAGCCTCATAAGCATTTCCATGTATAATTTTTATTTTATCATTAGGCTCAAAATTATTATTATACATTTCTATGATTTCATTGCTTATTTCATATACAATTACTTCAGAAACATCATCCTTTGTAGCAATTTCTCTAGCTACATAACCTAGTCCTAATCCTACTATGGCTACTTTTCCTCTTGCTAATTTTATAGTTTCATAAGAGCTCTGAATCTCTTTAGGATGAAGCTGCATTACCTTCTCATCTCCACAATATAATGTAGGTACATCCATAGTATACATATTATCTTCCTTATATAAATACGAGCTTTCTTCTTGAGTATAATTAGCATATGTTATTTTATATTTTCCTATTTCTTGTTCTTTTATATATTTTTTATAATCGTTTATTTTGTTTACAACAAAATCTTTATGAAAGGGTTTCATAAAAAAGTTCTCCTTTCCATATTTATCATTTTATTAACCTGTATATTATTATACATTGAAATTAAAAATATTAACACATAAAGGATAAAAAAACACCTTGAAATTTATTGATAATGTGATATACTATACCATAACAAATTTACTTAAAAGTAGGTGTATTAAAAAAATGAAAAACATAACTATTAGTAATGAAGCATATACTGAATTTCTAGATTTTCTTAAGGAAAATAATGTAGAGAAGAATAGTATAAGAATCAACTTAGCAGGATTTTCTTGTAGTGGTCCTGTATTTAATATCTCTATAAGCGATCCAACTGATGCTGATATAGTAGAAGTTGTTAATGACATTACTTTTATTGCTGAAAAAACTTTAATAGATGAATTTGAAGGATTTATATTCCTTTCATCTGATGAAAATAACGGAAACGGCCTTTCACTAAAAGCTGTCAATCCTGGTGAAGGTGGTTGTGGTAGCTGCGGTGGCGGTTGTCACTAATAGTAAATACACAAAAGTGTCAGTATGCTTATATAAGCTTACTGACACTTTTTGCTTTAAGATGTTAAGTCATTTTGCTCTTCTTCAGTATCATCTGGCATTGAGAAATCAACATCAACATACTGCTGATCTATCTTGTTTAGATTTTCTAATATATCTATCCAATATTTATTCTTTATAATAGATTTAACTCTCTTTTCACCTTCAAGTCCTTTAAGGTGTTCATCAGAAAATTTCTCAAAAAACTCCTTAGTTGCATCAGATACATAAAGTATCTCTGTAAATTTAGTCTTTATATCACCATCTAAAATCATTTCAAAATTCTGAGTTTCCATCTCTAATTCTAAAATATTCTTTAAATATTCAGTTATTCTTGAATTAACTTCTCCTATAAGAGCATCATTAGTATCTATATCTTTTGTAGAAGTAAATAATGCTCTATCATTTTTATAATTACTATATTCATACCATAAAGATGATATATTCTCAGATATAGTATTATAGTTAGTATATAATTTTAATAAATCTGCATTACCTATCTTTCCAATTTCTAATATATTCTTCAACATATCATTATTAGTTTCATTTAATGTCCTAACAGACAAAATATTATTATAAGATTCTCTTCCAGTTCTATATTTATATTGATAATTACTTACAGCCAAAAAAACATTTAATGACACGCTTATAAAAATAATACATATCATAATGGTAACTTTTATTCTGTGTTTTATCTGAATCACTAAAACTTCACATCCTTATCATTATCATAATATATTAATCTCGATACCTTTCAATCTCTCTATTAATTACAGTTAATAAATCATTTAATTCCCAAACTTCTCCACATTCAAGAAGTTTGTTTAATGACTTTTGATATCTCGCAGCCTCTACCCCTCTGCCAATAGCTGACAATGTAAGTATCTTACTCATTATCGATGATATTATATCTGATTTCACTTCAAATAACTTTTGTGCATCTTTTATTTCATCTTTAATTTCTAGCATTTCTTCATCTAATCTAAAAGCCGATTCAGCTGCACTCTTAAGCTTTGCTTTAAGTTCAACAGGTAATTGCTTTTTATACTTATAATTCAGTGAATGTTCAATAGTAGCCCAAAAGTTCATTGCTAATGTTCTTATCTGGAATTCAGCTAATATATTTACTGTCCCCTCAGCCATATATACTGGATACTTAATAATCATATGGTAACTTCTGTATCCACTTTCCTTAACATTTCTAACATAATCCTTTTCATATTGTATAGTCATATCTTCTCTCTGTCTCAAGAGTTCTACAACTCTATCAATATCATCAACAAACTGGCACATTATTCTTATACCAGCTATATCTTCTAACTCATACCCCACTCTATCTATAGGAATTTCAAATTTATTTGCCTTCTCTATTATACTAGCAATTTCCTTTACCCTTCCTGTAACAAATTCTATTGGTGAATATTCATTTTTCTTTCTGTATTCTTTTCTTATACTTTTAAGCTTAACCTTTATTTCTTCTACTGCTTGTTCATAAGGTATAAGAAAATTCTTCCAATCATTTATTGCCATATTAATCACCTACACTATTCTTATACCTTTTTATTATATCAAATATGTAACTCTTGTAACAGACTTTTAACTTATTTTTACTTAATTTCATGCTATAATTTAATTATAGAAAAGATATGAGTAGGAGGGATAGACTTGACAGACTATAATTCGCCTGATATTAAGGCTTCTTTATTCGACAGAAAAATTACATGCCCTATTTGTGGAAATGAATTCACAACTAAATCGGTAAAAGTAAATTCTGTAAGAATAGCTTCAAAAGACTCCGATTTTTTTGTTAGATATAAAACTGGTAATCCATACTTATACGATATTTGGACTTGTGAGAAATGTGGTTATACTGCTATGAAATCTGACTTTGATAAAATCAAAAGTTTTGAAAAAGATATATTAAAAGAACAGTTATTACCAAAATGGAAAGAAAGACACTTCAATGAAATTATGACACCAAGTGATGCACTTGAAAAATACAAACTAGCTCTTATTAATGCTAGTATTTTAGGTAGGAGTAAAGGTACACTAGGATTTATTTTATTGAGAATAGCATGGATGTATAGGTTAGAAGAAGATGAAGAAAAAGAAAATCATTTCTTAACTCAATCAGTTAAATGTTTTGAAGAAGCATTTAGTACTGAACCATTCCCTATATATGGTCTTCAAAGAGATTCTTTAACATACTTAATAGGAGATTTGTATAGAAGAATCGGAGAATATGATAAAGCTTTAACTTGGTATTCTAATGTTATTACAACAGTTGGTGCCAACTACAAATTTAAAGAAATGGCTAGAAATGGTCGTGATATGATTAAAGAAATGAAATTACAAAAAAATGCTTAAATGAATTTTAGTATTTCTTGTAATAAAAAAATTAAGGTAGCGTTTAAAATGTTGTACTGTTTGAACCTTAGTAGTTTCACAACATTTAGCTAACTTAATTTTTTTTATTTAGAAATACTTAATTATCATAATAATTGTATTGGGTTAAAATCTAAATAATCTGCTGAAGTAACTATATAGTCTATATTACCATGAACACCTGAATACACTCTTTTTAGAGCATCCCCGTGTAGATGTCCATATATAACTTTTTCAACATTATATTCTTCAACCACTTCTATGAATTCAGATTTTTGAAATTTTTCATTAGTTGGTGGATAATGTAACATCACAATAAATTTATTATATCCTGCTGCTTTTGCAGAATCTAAAGATAACTTCAATCTAATAATTTCTCTCTTAAATATCTTAGTATCTTCTTCTGTAAACTTATCTGATCCTGGACATATCCATCCTCTAGTTCCGCATATAGCATAGTCTTCATAAGTAAAAAAGTTGTTCTGAATAAATTTAGTATTCTCAAACATTTTGTTTAACTTGCTTATACTATTCCACCAATAGTCATGATTTCCTTTTGATATTATCTTCTTACCTGGCAAACTTTCTATCCAATTAAGATCTTCTAAACTTTCCTTTTGATTAATTCCCCAAGATATATCTCCAGCAATTAAAACAGTATCTTTTTCTGTTATTTTACTTATCCAATTATTCCTTATCTTATCCTCATGATCCTTCCAATTGTCCCCAAATATATCCATAGGTTTATCTAAATTAAATCCTAAGTGTAAATCTGATATTGCATATAAACCCATCTATTACTATCACCTTTCTTTTGACTTATCTATGTCTGTTATATAAGCAATAACATGAGCAACAGCTTCATATAAATCTGGAGGAATAGAATCTCCCACATCAACATTGCATAGTAGATTTGCTAATTCCTTATTATATACTATAGGCACATCATTATCCTTGGCCCTATCTATTATATTATCAGCAATCTTGCCCACACCTGCCGCTGTTACAACTGGTGCTTCAAAATTCAGTTCGTATTTTAATGCTGCAGCTTTTCTACGTTGATTCATGTCATCACTTCCTTATCTTATTTTATAATAAATGGTTTTATGCATTTGGTCAAACCTATACTATTCTATCTATCAATTTCTCATTTCTAGTACTAAAAAAGTCTCTACAGTTAGATATATTCACCTTTTCTTCTTGTTTAGTAACCGTTACATTAGCAACTAATCCTATAGTCCTTAAACCATCAACCAACCTATTTTTATTTTTACTGAGAATATTTATCATCTTCTCGTTACATTTTATATTTACATCTATATAACTATTTTTTATTGATAAATATCCATCTACACTTCCGAGATTAACTGTATCAACAGAAACTACCATCTTTATATTGTTTTTATCAATTTGTTTTCCACCTTTTCTATTATCCTTTATTATTAGTTTGCATGGATATTCATTTGTATATGCATGTAAATTCATATTTAAATAATAATATTCATTATTCATTGTATCTAATAATTTAAAATCACTAACGTTAGCTTTTATAAGTTGAAGTAACTTTGCTGCTTCTACATTAGAATTTGTAATAGATTTAATTATATCCCTTACAGTTTCATTATTTTCTTGAACATTCTTTAACAATTCATTTTTCAAATTATTAATTGTAGATGAATTAGCTTCATGAGTTAATAAATTCTTTATTGCATTAAATTCACTATTTGATAATTGTACTTCTTTACCTAGTAATTGAGAAAATGTTTGACTAAGACTATTATTACTTAAAGCTCCTTTGCTCATAAGGCTCTGTAAAAATGTTTCATCTGTAAGCTTACTTAATTTATTCATAGCTGCTGAATATTCAGTATTGTTCATAGCTGCTAATCTCGAATTAATTATTCCTTTTAATTGATCATTATTTATAATTTTTCCATTTAAATTCTCCACACCCACCTTATTTTGAGTAGTAAAAAATTTATTAAATTCATTTATCTCTTCATCAGTTAACTTTATATTTTTATTGAATAAATTAGCTAATGTCTCATTTATGTTATTTCCTTTTATAATATCTTTCTCAGATATATTTTGCAATTTATCTAACATAGCAGTTAACTCTTGTGGATTTATCTCATTACTATGATTTTTTATCGTATCAGTTAATTTTTGTAGAAATTCTTGTTGCATATTATTGCTTACATTAGTTATAGCATCCTTTAATTGATTAGCTTCCACATCTGTTAAGGTAATGTTTTTATTAAAGAGACTTGTTAGTGTCTTCTCTAATCCCTCTTGAGTAAGTTCTCCACCTTTTAATGTATCTTGAAACAAATTAGCAATTTCTTCATCTGACATAGAATTTAACTTATTAACAAGTTCATTGTATTCGCCCATAGTAAACATAGATACTTTGTCAGCTAATAAATTACTTAATAATTCTTTTGTTGTTCCAGATTCTACATCTATCATCAATTTAAGCAAATTCATAACGTTAACCTTGCCATTGTTAGCCTCAACCATATCATATACTTTAGTTGCCATATTGCTCAAATTATTATTTACGTTGTTTGATGACATATTATCAATAATATCTTTATTAACAACTCCTTCTGACCCATCACTAGTATCTAATAATCCCGCCTTCTGTAATTCCTCTTTTATAGAATCTAAAAAATCTTTTACAGACAATTCCCCATTAAATAGTTTATTAAAACTCTCAATATTCTCTTTAGATAATTCTATATTATTCTCTAAAAACAACATTATATCTTTAGAGGACATATTCTTAACTTCTTGAAAAAATTCAGTTAAAACTTGTTTCATCTCAGTATATTGTGAACTCTCTTCTGATATTCCTTTACTATTTAAATAATTATCTATAAATCTGTTTGCTTCCTCTGGATCATTATTCAATTTGTCCTTAAAATCCAATATACTTTTTACATTAGTTATATTTTCTCTTGTAAGAGGAATATTATGTTCAACCATTTCTCTAAGTATAGAAGCATCTTCTTTAGTTAAGCCTTCTTTTTTTATAATACTATTTAATGAGCTCTCTATATCATTATCGCCATCAGAATTGTTATTTATAAGCTTTAATTTGAGTTTGCCATTCTCATATCCTAATACTTGAAATCTTAATAAGGCTCCTTCTTGCATAGAATAATCGCCTTCTATTTCAGCTTGAAATTGCCAACCATCTTGAAGCTTAACCTGTACTTCATTGCTATCTTCATTTTTAATTAACCTTCCAGCAAACTTCTCTCCTACTGAAAATGTTAACTTACTAGACATCTTTCTATTATTTAAACCATTGTTCTGGTTTATATTCCATATAGTAGGCATTGTTAACTTCTCCTTTAATATTTATTAATAATATTATCGTACAAAGTTAATAAAAATTGAAGTCCTTGCTTGTAATTAAAATAGAATACTATTGATTTTGCAAAACTTTTGCTCAATTTTAATAATATCAACCGTAAATTTTCACTCAAATTTATATATATAATCTCAATCCTATTATATCCTCATAACAAAAAAGCGTCGCATTTTTTAATGCGACGCCCCATTCTATGCTAATTCTATTTTATTGTAGTTCTTTTTACCTCTCTTAATTAATGCAGAACCATCTTTAAAATCTTCTTCAGAGAAAGCTCTCTTAACATCTGTAACCTTATCTCCGTTTAATGACAATCCACCTTGTTGAATTAATCTTCTTCCTTCTGCCTTTGATGGAACTATCTTATTATCAGCTAATACTTGAAGTATATCTTTACCTATAACTTCATCCTTTGCTACAGTAATTGTTGGTACATTACTCATATCAACTCCGCCACTAAATAATGCTTCTGCAGCACTCTTTGCTTTATTAGCTTCTTCTTCGCCATGTACTAATTTAGTTACTTCATAAGCAAGAATTGTTTTAGCTTTGTTTATCTCAGCACCTTCAAGTGCTCCTAATCTTCTTACTTCATCCATTGGTAAGAAAGTTAATAATGCTAAACATTTCTCTACATCTGCATCATCTACATTTCTCCAATATTGATAGAATTCATATGGTGGTGTCTTGTTAGGATCTAACCATAGAGCTCCTCCAACTGTTTTGCCCATTTTTTGACCTTGACTATTAGTTAATAATGTACAAGTCATAGCATAAGCATCTTGTTGAGATTTCTTTCTTACTAACTCAACTCCTGCTATCATGTTAGACCATTGATCATCTCCACCTAATTCCATCTTACAATTATACTTTTTATTTAATACGTAGAAATCATAACCTTGCATTAACATATAGTTAAATTCCAAGAATGATAATCCTCTCTCAAGTCTTTGTTTAAAACATTCTGCACTTAACATTCTATTTACTGAGAAATGTGCTCCAATATCTCTCAAGAAATCTACATAGTTTAGATCTAATAACCAATCTGCATTATTAACTAATATAGCTTTATCATCACTAAAATCTATGAATCTTTCCATTTGTTTTTTGATAGAATCAACATTGTGTTGAATCTGTTCTTTTGTTAACATCTTTCTCATATCAGTCTTACCACTAGGATCTCCTACCATAGCAGTACCACCACCAACTAAAGCTATAGGTCTATGACCTGCTTTTTGCATATGAGCCATAAACATCATAGCTATAAAGTGTCCTACATGTAAACTATCAGCTGTTGGATCAAAGCCTATATAGAATGTTATCTTTTCCTTTTCTAACAATTCTCTTGTTTCTTGTTCGTGAGTAAATTGCTTTATGTATCCACGTTCCAATAACTCATCTAATATACTAGCCATTTTTTTCCCTCCATTAATTTTTTTATAATATAATAAAAGTATTACTCTTTTATTGAATTACCTATATTATTACTTAAACATATATTATAGTATACATATATTGTAGTTTTTTCGCAATAAAATTAGTGATATTGTATTGCTATTTTCTAGTTACAATATCACTAAACTAATACTTTATGCTACATAGCTTCTAATAAAATCTGGAACTTCTTTTAACTTGTTATTTATATTTATGAATAAATTTATATTAAATTCTGATGTTAATTTCTTTAGTTTATTAAATAAATTACTCATCTCTTCATTATTATATTTATAGCTATCAAAAAATCCATCTATATAAATGTTTTCTATATCAAAGTTCGAAGATATTATTCCACATAATAGCCCATAGAAATCTCTGCAATCTAATATACTATAATCCTCTAATGACACAAATCTAATTCTTCTATCAACTTGTCTTATATGCCTTATATCATCATCTATATATACTGAATCTCCCTTAGTTTCTGTAAGCTTTTTATTGGCTAACGTAATCAATTCTTTTGTTTTACCAGCACCTCGTTCATTACAGAATACTTGTATCACTATAAACACTCCTTATATACTTGATAATAAATTTAATCAATATCCATAATTCCAGGCAAAATAACCTTAAATGTATTTTGCTCTTGTAAATTAATGATTTTAACCCTCTTTTTTGTTCTATCCTTAAAACAATTTTTCATCCTTGCAAATCCTCTTCCATCATTAATAAATAGATTATTATCCATTGTAATAAGTTTTTCATATAGCCACATGTTTCTCTTAATATACGGAGTCATATTATTTCCAACATTCTTAGTCACTCTATCTCCTGGACTTTCTACAAGAATGCTTCTCGGTGTAACAACTATCTCTATAAATCTATTTACTTCCATATATTCTCTATATAATACTGCATTTTTTATTGCTTCATCTATAGCAGTAAATGGATAATTTTCAGGTAGTATATCTCTAATAATTTTCATAGTTCTGTATATCATAGTTAATAAACTACCTTGCACTATGGTAACCTCTGACTTATTATTCAATTTGTTTATTACTTTTATAATATTATTAGGTATGCATAAACTATTGTTCTCTGAAAATACTAATAATCCGCCAAAAGTACATTTATACTCATTGTCATCTAACCCCTTATATACTATCCCTGTACTCTCTAACAGAAAATCCATATTTTCATTATTTATATATATTCCTTTTTTATTAAAATATTTATCTATCAACTCATTATTCAAGAAATCTTTTTTACTTCTTATCATTGGACATGTCTCTACATTTAATTCTAATTGAGATTCTAGCACCCTTAGTATTTCTTGCTTTCTCATAACATCTGTAGTAGATCCTCTCCTTATGTAAAATGCACCTGTTTCTTTTATCTGATAAGGTTTCTGATCTCCATCATATATTGTTACTACAACTACTACCTTATCTTCTATTTCTACATAATCTATGGATAATGGAATAGGAGGCTCACACCTACTGCTTACTATCTGTTGCATCCTCTCTTCCATGTATATATTTTTATCTTCTACACCCTTTATTTCTTTTGTTTTATCTACAACACCTATTATTAGATATCCTCTACCACCTTTAGAATTAGCAATTGCACATACATCCTTAGCAAATTCTTTTTTTCCGCTTTCTGTAAGTAAGTCTATTTCTAATTTATAATCTAATTTTGAACTTTCTTCTTTTTTTAATAATGTTTTTAATTTTTTTATATCCATATTACCTCATCCTTATATTATCCCTTTTATTAATTATATCAAAAGGGATAGACTTCAAAAAGCCTAATTACATAAGGAAGCTTAAAAAAGGGACACTTTTACAGTCCCTTGTTTTTTATCTGCTTATACTTCTACCATCTATTATTATCTCAATCTCAGGAATTATTTTAACTTTAGATAAGTAATCATCTGAATTATAGTTAGGATAATATCTATCTATAAGTTCTTTTATTCTTAATATGTCTATTCCTTTATCTCTATATTCTTCAAATAGCTTTATAAATACTTTTTGTAGCTTTTCTTCCTGTTCTTCTTTTATTGTATTCATTGTACTGTCATCTATTGAATAATTGCCCTGTACTTCGCCTATAGATGTTCTTACTCTAATATATTCATCTAAATATATTATATCATTTTCTATACGTATACCTTGCTTATTATAATTATCTAAAATATCTAATGATATAAATTGTTCTGCATTGTTAGGATTAGTAACTTGAAAAGTCCCTTCTTTAAGATTTTTATTAGTTAATAGATTATATGCTAAAGTATCCCTTAAATTCATTGTATCAATCATCCTATTATCTTGCATTACTACTGCACCATCTAATAAAATCTTCTTCTCTACTAAATCTTGCTTTAAGTTTATCATACTCATAGTACATATATTAGGCGATTCTATTGAATTAGTTATATAATCACTAACATTTGAACTTATCACCTGCGCATTTTTCTTATTCATCTCTATTAAGTTATCTAAATATAATCCAAGATATTCTTCATCATTATTATGTACATCCAATAAAGCTTCTATATCGCCGAAATATGCAAACATATATGTTTTATATGAAAGTTGTTGATTATTTTCTATTAAATCAAGATATTTATCTACACCTTTTAGAAGTACATTTTCTGTGAATATATATGCCCTTACTTGACTAAAATTAAGATCATTACTAGAATCCACATTTACTTTCCTCATTGCCTCTAATGCTGTTTTTCCTCTACCTTCAAAAACTATTCTTTTACCTTTGTCTGAACTTTCATTTGCATTTCTATAAGGAGCTACACAATCTAAATACATTATAGTATTATCATATTCATCTATATCAAATATAACTGAAGTAACAAAAGTAATATTATTAATCTCCATATAATTGAAACATCCAACTAATGACACTGAAATACATATAAGTATAATAATTTTAAATATTTTTTTCTTCATTTCTGTCTTCTCCCCACCTTGAAATTATTCTATTCGATATCTTATCTAAGTTGCCTCTCAAAATAATGTCTTTAAACTTATATGTAGTTATACTGCCTAATGGAAATAAATATGAATATCCACCAGTCTTAAGGTCTGCAATCTTCGCTAACATTATTATGCTCATAATAAAAAATCCAGGTAATCCGTGAATAGCACTACTTATAGTTATAATAAGTGACCATATAGATAAAGCTCCGTATAGTTTAGGAATAAGGAAATAACTAAGGGTACTAAGTGCAACAACTATGATTGTTATTCTTGATGCTATCCCTGCCCCTACAACTGCATCACCTAATATAAGTGCAGAAACTATACTCATAGCACCGCCTATAGGTTGAGGTAATCTTATTCCTGCTTCTTTTATAGTTTGGAATGCTAATATCATGATTATAATTTCAACAATAGTAGGAAGTGGAACTCCAGCCCTAGCTACTGCTAATCTAAATATAAACATAGAAGGTATAAGAGCAAAATGATGAGTTATCATAGCAACATAAAATCCAGGTAATAAAACTGCAATAAAGAACGATATCCACCTAAGAATCCTAGAAAAATTCACATAATACTTATTAAGATAATAATCATCTGGAGCCTGAAAATTCTCTAGGAAAAAATACGGAACAGTTATAACAAATGGAGTACCATCAACTAAAACTGCAACCCTACCTTCGAATAGTTTTGCAGCTATCTCGTCTGGTTTCTCTGTGTACCCAACTGTATCAAATGCTGAATGTTTACTACGAAGTTTAGCTTCTATATAATTAGTATCTAATACAAAGTTAATATCTAAATTGTTAATAGTATCCTTAACTTGTTGTATGAGATATTCTGGTGCAACTCCCTTTATGTATGCTATAACAACAGAGGTCTTGCTCTTCTTGCCTACTGCATTAAGTGCTGTAAACTTCAAATCAGGATTCTTAGCCTTCCTTCTAATAAGTGAAACATTATCTACTATAGCTTCTGTAAACCCTTCTCTAGGGCCCTTCAGAACAGCTTCTGTCTCTGGTATAGATACTCCTCTTCTAACGTACCCCTTAACCTCGCATACTATTATTTCTGAATAATCGCTAAATATAAGAACTATATCTCCTGACAATATATGATTAATAGCATCATCTACATCTTCTGTACTGCTAGTAATGTTTATATCTAATACATTCTTAATTACATCATCTACATTACTACACTTATAATCCTTCTTCGTAAGAGGAGTTATTACATATTCACTAATAAACTCTGTACTACACATATCATCTATAAAAACCAAGGTACACTCTCCAAGTACTGTACTAATAGTCCTATACTTAACATCAAATACATCTAAAAACTTATCTTGTATATATTCTAAATTCTTGTTCATATTCATCACCTAGTATCTATTATTCCAAAAATAATGTTTAATATTCTTTATTTTTGCAAATACTATCTTAGGTAATTTAATTTTATTTCTGAAGGAGATTTTTATATGGATAAACTATCATCTAAACATTTAATGTTATTAATACTTGGGGTTTCTACAATTTCATTACGTAGCTACTCTTCTATATTTATATCTAGTGGGGGTAGAGATACATGGATATTAGCCTTACTTGCTTCTGTTATTATGACATTATTTATATGGATTATATTTAGGCATATAATAAAAACTAACTATTTTGATATGTGCAGAGATAATATTATACTTAAGATAATCTCTATAATATCATTATTCTTATTATGTATTGAATCAGCAACTACTGAAGCAACTTCTATTCATAATAATTATTTTCTTAATACACCTACTTGGTTCTGTTTATTATTCTTTATAATAGCAGCTACATATGTTGCAAGTAAGAGTTTTAATTCAGTTCTTATAACAACTATAGTATTAGTTGTTATAAACTTAATTGGAGATATTATAATACTAGCTTTGGCCTCTAAGTACTTAGATCTTAATAATTTACTACCTATATTTGCGAGCACAACTACCAAGGATAAGTTCACCTGTGTTATCTCGTTACTAGGAGGGTTATCTAGTATAATTATAATTATGCCTTATTTAAGACTATTAGCTCACAAGAGATCCTTATTATCTGATTGCATATTATCAGTAATAATAGTTGGTGCACTTATAACTACTGCATTTGCTACAATGATAGCTTTTTTAGGCTCTACTAGAGGAAGCTATATATTTTTTCCTGAATACATAGAATTTCAACGTATAAAAATAGCAGATTTTGTTGAGTTTGGAGAATTATTTTTTATATTTAGAAGTGTTAGTATGTACTTTATAAAATACATATTATGTTTATATGGATTAAAACTTATCCTTAAGAAAACAGAATCTAAAAATGTTTTGTTTATTACACTTATATCTATAGCAATATTTATTGTTTCTAACTTAATTTCTAGCAATACTTATACTTTATATAACTTCTTGCAAGTATTAATGTACTCATTATGTGTTATGTTCTTGCTTTTCTCTGTTATAATAATTACAACAAAACGAACTAAGTAATAACAAAAATTAAACTATAATGGAATTTAGTACTCTTTTCAATAATTAGATATTATACTAAATAAACTTCTGTATTATTTGTACTTTTATTTACAAAATTACAGAAGCTTATTTTATCTTATAAATATTTAATTAAATGCTTTTTTCTTGGCTGTAACAATAACCCCTGTTAATGGAATTGCTATTACAATACCTGTAGTAACTTGAATTATATTTCCTACAATATCTTTTGCAGCATATGCTAATCCACTTACTAATCCTAAATTATCAGTTAAGAATCCTGCAAGAATTGCCCCTGCGATAAAATATCCTACTACCATAAATATTCCACCTACTACAAAAGCCAATATATATTCTTTCTTAAATCCTTTTACCTTATCGCCATGATTAATTTTTTCTATAATAGCACCTGTTATATATGCCATTACTCCTTTTATAATAAATGTAAATGGAGCCCAGAAATAATATCCACCTAATATATCTACTAATGCCATACCTACTGCACTAGCAAAGGTTCCTTTCTTTTTGCCTAAAACAATAACAGATAAGAACACCATACAATCACCTAAATGAACAAAGCCACCTACTGATGGAATTTTAATTACACTTCCTGCTAAATATACTAATGCTATCATTAACGCAGTTAAAACAATATCTCTTGTATTTACTGTCTTTTGTTCCATACATAATACATCTCCCTTTTTTATTATGTAATAAATTATACTCAATAGTGTATTTTTTTCAAATGTATGGGTTCAAATAATATAACAAAAAAGGAGTTGCTATTAACAACTCTCTAACTTAATAACAACTCCTCTAATATATAATATTATTAATAAATTATTCTTCTTCCTGTCATAAACTTGTATACAGACGTAATTTTAACTACATCTCCAGTTTGAGGTGCATGGATCATTTGCCCATTTCCTATATATATTCCAACATGCCCTGTATGAGGAAATACCAAGTCTCCTGGTTGTAATTCAGCATAGGAAACTGCTTTTCCTGCATTTATTTGAACATAAGTTGTTCTTCCTATCTCTATTCCTAAAACATTTCTATATACATATTGTGTAAATCCAGAGCAATCAAAGCTATAAGGACCTGTTGCTCCCCATTGATAAGGTGTTCCTTTATATCTTTTAGCAAATTCTATAATTTTTTCTCTCTTTATTTCTTGTGCTGTTTTTATAGGTTGCTTTACAACGGGCTCTACAACTATTGGAGAATCTGCTTTATTACATTCAGCATATAACTGATCACATTCAGATGTTCCAATTTTAGCAATTTTTATTCTTACAGCCTTTATAGGAACCTTTTTGCCAGTAGTACCACAACTTTCTCCATCCTTGAATAACTTAGACCAATTTCCGCCTCTATATACTTGATAAAATATAGAATATTCAGTTGATACAACATTATTAGAATCAACAATATTTAATTTTATTGCTTCTAGATTTTTCTTTTGTCCTTCTGTACCTATTTTAATATTTTCACCACTTACAACTTGTTGCCATCCAACACTTTCTACATGTGCTTGCCCTTTTAATTTTAACCCTAACGACTTATTTGAATATACAAGATTTATTGCTTCCACATTATTAGCATTTGAACTAGGCTTTCCTGATACTACTGAATTACCTACTAAAGCATTCCATCCTTCCTTAGATATATGAGTTTTATATTCTATAGTATTATAAACATTGCTTCTTAAATTCTCATATTTTTCATAATCGCTTGTTCCACATTTTATAACTTTAACCTGAATCGCTTCGACTTTCAACCCTTTTCCAGTTGTTCCACATTCCTCTTTATCTCTTGCCCAAGTTCTCCAACCATTTCCACTTACATATACTCTATAAAATATAGAATATTCATTTGATATTTGTCCATTTTCATCTTCAAGCCACATCTTTACATCTTCTATTGATTTTTTTTGTCCAGTTGTTCCAGCTAATTCTCCATTTTCAACTGTATCTTGCCAACCTATCTTCGCTACATGTACTTGATATTTTAATTTCAAATCTACATTATTGTTATAATTTATTTTTAATGCTTCAATTCCCAAGTCTGAACCAGTTGTTCCTACCACAGTACCATTATTTACAATTTGACTCCATCCTTGCTTAGATATATGTGCTTGATATGAAACATCAATATTGGCTTTATTATCAATCTTAGACTCCATTTTTTGATATTCTAAAGTTCCAACCTTCTCTATACATATTTGAATAGCTTCTATCTTTATTCTGTTTCCAGTTGTTCCAGCTACTTGACCATCTTTAGTCCATACTTGCCATCCCTTACCTGATATATGAACTCTATAATATATTGAATAATCGCTACATTCGTTTCCATTTTCATCTGAAAGCCATATTTTTATTGCTTCCATAGACTTTTTCTTTCCTACAGTTCCAGCTACTTCCCCATTTTTAACACTTGATTGCCACCCCATATCTTCTACATGAGCTTGATAATTAATATTTAATCCTTCTATTGAGTTAATTTTTATAGCTTGTATTCCCAATTTTTTACCAGTAGTTCCTGCTATATCACCTTCATTAAATGTATTTTGCCATCCAATCCCTTCTACATGCGTTTCGTATGTAATAATATTTTCCTCCGCAGCCTTAACATTAACTATAGGAGTCATTACCCCAAAGATTATTAATAATATCATTATTGTTGCTAATTTTTTTAAAAATTTCATTTTCTTCCCCCTCTTATTTATATATCAAGGTTTCACATGTTTTTTTGTATAAAAAAACATCCCCTAATTTTATGTTAAAATTGAATCTACAACAAAACAAAATAACCATAAAAAAATGTCGTTATTGTGAATTCAATTAAAATTTGATTTACTAACATATAGTTAATATTTAATTAATAGTACAACCTTATCTTTTAACTTAAAGTTCATTTCAAACCTCCTTTATTATCTTGTTATTTCCCTTGGAACATCTTTATCTTACATTGCTTTTTTACCTGCATTTCATTTATTCCCTAAAAGGATATTTTATAACACACAAAAATAAATAAAACTTAAATTTTGGATTTACATGTTATTCATAATTACTTTTATTCTTTTCTTCTTATGTATTGAATATTAAATTATTTGATGCTATAATTCTAAATTTATTTGATGTAAAAATAAGTGTATTAATCAAAATACACAATAAAAATGAGGGGGATTTGTCATGATTTATGATGATAAATATTAGGGATGCATTTAATTTGCATAAATTGTCTGTTAAAATGTTCTAAGCATTGTTTTGAAATGCTCAGATCTAATGAAATATTAAAGTGACTTGATTTTTGTATTTAAATTAGCTATCATTTCTTTGCTATAATTTTTATTTATAGTAGTAACAAAACTTTGCTAGGAAGTGTTACTACTATTTTTTTATCCCTTTCTAAAGATAATTATTTATGGACTAGATGTAATGAGTCTACAAAACAAATATTTACATTATAATTAAAAATACTCTTCCAAAGAAGATATAAAACTATCATTCAATGGAAGAGTTATTTTAAACACTTTTATTGCAAACTATGCAATTAAATAAAATTTAATTCAATTTGTTATTACTATAAATACTCAACTTATATATTTTTCCATCTTTCACTATCTAAATAATTAATTACACCATCTCTAAGTTCAGGTTTTCTAAGTGCAAATTCAATATTTGCTTGTATGAATCCTAATTTATCTCCAACATCGTATCTCTTTCCTTGGAAATTATATGCATACATAGCCTCTTCATTCATTAATGCTTTTAATGCATCTGTTAATTGAATTTCTCCACCTTTACCTGGAGTTGTATTTTCTATCTTTTCAAATATTTGTGGAGTTATAATATATCTACCTAATATAGCTATATTACTTGGTGATTCTTCTGGCTTTGGCTTTTCAACTAAGTCTTTAACCTTATATACTCTATCCTCTATGTGAATACCATCCACAATACCATATTTAGATACGTCTTCTTCAGCTACTTCTTGTACACCTAATATTGTTGTTTTGTATTCTGAATAACAATCTATTAATTGCTTTAAACAAGGCACTTGACTATAAACTACATCATCACCTAACAACACAGCAAAAGGTTCATTACCTACAAATGTCTTTGCACAATGAATTGCATGTCCTAATCCTTTAGGTTCCTTTTGTCTTATATAATGAATATCTACCATATCAGAAATATCTCTTACTAATTCTAGCAATTCTGATTTTCCTGATTTCTCCAATTCCATTTCTAATTCTATAGATTTATCAAAGTGATCTTCTATACACTTCTTATTCCTTCCAGTAATTATAAGTATTTCTTCTATTCCTGATGCTACTGCTTCTTCTATAATATATTGAATTGTTGGCTTATCAACTATCGGCAACATTTCTTTAGGTTGTGCTTTTGTTGCTGGTAAGAATCTTGTTCCTAAACCTGCTGCAGGTATTATTGCTTTTTTAACTTTCATTCTTATTCTCCCTTCGCCTAAATAAAGATTTCACCTTAATTCTATCATACCTATTATTAGATTAACAATATTTTTTTGTATATTCCTTGTACATTAATCTATTTTTTTACAATTCTTATTTCTATAGCTTCAACTCTTAATCCTTTTCCTTCTGTTCCTGCTATTTCACCTGATTCTACCCAGTTCTGCCATCCTATATTTTCTACATGTGTTCGATACTCTAAATAGTATCCTGATGGTAAACCAAAAGCTTTTATCTGAATAGCTTCAACTCTTAATCCTTTTCCTTCTGTTCCTGCTATTTTGCCTGATTCTACCCAATTCTGCCATCCTATATTTTCTACATGTGTTTTGTATTCCAACTTTACACCTGGACATCCTGAAATATAAATTTCCATAGCTTCAACTCTTAATCCTTGACCTTCTGTTCCTGATAGCTCTCCCGAACTCATCCAACCTTGCCATCCTACATTTTGCACATGAGATCTATATTGTACCTTAGGATCTATTTTAACAATCCTAAGCTCAAATGCCTCTAAACTTAAACCACTATTCTCTATTCCTGCTATTTCATTTGAACCACACCAATCCTTCCATCCAACATTTTGAATATGTGCTCTATATTCTATATCATATCCACTTGGAAGTCCTTCGGCTTTTACTTGTATTGCTTCTATCTTCAAGCTTCTCTCTTCTGTTCCTGCTACCTCACCTTCGTTTTTCCAATCTTGCCATCCTAATCCTTCTATATAAACTCTATAGTTTAATTTTGCACCTTCATACTTATTTAAATTAATCCTAAGTGCTTCTACTCTCAATCCATCTCCTTGTGTCCCACTTAATTCTCCGTCTCCCACATAATCTTGCCATCCAATGTTTTGAACACAGGCTTGATATTCTATTGTTGGCTTTTTTCTTTGACTTATTATTGTGACTGCATCTTGGGGAACAAAACCCGTTGTTGTCCACGAAAACTCTCCTGAAAATTCACTTGAAACATCTAAAATTGTTGTTGTTCTTTCAGGAGTTACTTTATATTTATTAGTACCATTTATATAAACGCTGTTCAAAGAATTAATAATTACTGAAGAATTTATTATTTCTCTTGCTGTTGTTTTTTTCTTACTTACATTATATATTGCACTGCCATTATTAAAAGTAACTGAAGTGTCTTTATTATATATTCCTATACTATATTTTTTATATTCTCTTAACAAATCTTCTTCATAATTATTATTATATCCACTTAAATACCTATCTATTGCAAAAAACTGAGCTGCATTCTTTTCTCCCCAATATGGATCTGAAGCATATTTAACTCCTATGCCTATTTCTTTATTTCCAAATATTCCACCATAATATCTCCAATCTTGTGGGTCTAAATATCCTTTAGACATATAATATTTTGCAAATTGTTCTACACAATCTGCTGGAGAATTATAAGTATTTGCAGCTTGTCCTGGATTTGTATCTACTGCATTTAGTCCAAACAAATTATTTTTTTCAAGTGCAATTTTAGATACTCCCCATCCTGATTCATTTATAGCTACTGATAATATCATAGCTGCATTAACTCCATAAGTATTTTGTACACTTATTAGTTTTGAACCTAATCCTCTTAATTTACTGTTAGGTTTAGTGTTCGCATTAATATAGGAATCTAATTGTGCAGCAGTATAACTTGTTTTACTTCTCAATGGTAACTTTTGATAATAATTATAATATGGATTATTACTATTAACAGCATTAGTATGAACTCCAGCTTGTACATCTTTTTCTAATGCAGACAAACTAGTATAAAAGTATTGTGCATCATAACTATAATACTTTGTATCTTTTGCTAAATATGAAGGTGCAACTCCTGCAGAAATAGTCCAACCTTTTTGAGTTGCCTTGCCATATATATCAAAAGATATAAAGTGTCTTAATTGATTATTATTAACTATATAATAACTAGGATTTACTGCTTGATTAATAGGAATTATGTCAAAGTCATAAGTTCCATCGCCTGCTTCACTACTTTTGCCCCAACCTGTATATCCATTCACTAATACCTTTACTGCACTATCGGTTTTATCAACTAACGCTACATCTTCAATTGAATTATGATTAATATAATAATTTGTATTCTTACTTCCAACATCATTTACATTATCATATAAATATGTCACATTAGAATTATCAACCTTCCCACTTGTACATTTTATAGCCCTAGCAATGGCTTCTGTAGCATATACAGTTGTTCCATTACTATCTATAACTGCTGGGATATATTCATCTTCTATATTTAATTCATCATAATTTTTTATTATTTCCTCTATTTTATTAGCTGTTGTAACAGCTTCATCATAAGTACTTGCTGTATCTATATGTATATAACTTCCATCATATTTTGCCAAAGATACTTCATAATTGCTTTCTGTAATATTATCTAATTTTTCTACTTCAAATGATTGTTTATATGCTTCCTCAAACTCTTCATCTTCTAATAATGTTTCTCCCTCATCTGTTCTATCAGGATTTATTACATTATCATAATTTTCTAACACATCTCCTTGTAATACTTCACATATACTAGTTGTGTATTCTTGTCCTACAAACTTTTCTTTAATATTTAAAGCTTGTACTACATACTCTATTAAAGCATTTTCTTCTTCTGCACTTATTGTTTTATTTGCATTTGTTGAATTAACATTGTCTGCATATACATCTCTTGGAATTATACTAAGAAGTAAAAATATACAAGAGAGTACAGAGATAAACTTCTTTATACCACACTTCATTTGGTTTTCCTACCCATTCCTTTCATTAATTTATTTAATATAATTTTATTATAATATAATTTTATCATACAAAGCACAATAAATAATTTAGACTATGCATAATTTACATATATTTAATTTAATTATAAATGCTAACATAGTAAATTATTAATCAAGTTTACTACTGTATAAAAACTTTTAATTTATTAAAAACAAACTAAATTTTTTTACAACTAATTATTAAAACACTCAAATTTTCTTATCGATTCTATAAATTATATTTATATACTTTTATCTTGTTATTTGCTATAATATTTTTTGTATATTTAATATAGATTTAACATTGTTTTTACAATACGATAAAATGAAATGAGGTTTTAAATTTTATGAAATTCAATTTTCACTGTAATAATATTAGAATTATAAAAGTTATACTAAATATATTATTAAGCATATTATTAATAGGATGTACTTGCTTTCTTCCGCATGTATTAGAAGCTGCAACTCCTTCTACAATGCATTTACTATATTTTCTTCTTATTATTATGCTAATTATTTTAAATATACCCAATACATCAAATATTAAATTTAATTTTAAACCTTTAATATTAGCGTTATCTCCGTTGGTATCATATTTTATAATAGAATTTTTAAGTTTAAGTGGTAAAAATCCATTTACTAATTTCTCATTAAAAACTTTACTTTTTAATGTATTAGTATATTATTTAATATATACAATATTTTATATATCGCTAAATATTCCAAAATTGTCATTATTATTATGTCATACTTTATTTTATATAGTTTCTATCGCAAACCATTTTATGGTTATTTATAGAGGACGTGGTCTCTTTCCTAACGATATATCCTCTATAAAAACAGCAACTACTATTGTTGATAATATATCATTCACCATTACATCAGAAATGCTTACAATTACATATATATTTGTTTTATGGATGATTATAATAATAAAATTTCCTATAAAAAAAGTAAAATATATTTATCGTTTTGCAACCAAAATATCAATATTAATACTTTCAATTATATCTTTATGTTTATTTACTTTTAGCACATTACTTTTCAAATTAGGTTTTAAGCAAATTCATTGGTATGGTCATTTAACTAATGGTGTAGCTATCAACTTTATAATAGAAGGAAATTTAGATAGAATAGCTAAACCTGATAACTATTCAAAAAACACATTAAAGGATCTCCAGAAAAAAATCACCAAAACAAATTCGACTTCAAATAAAAATTCTACAAATAAGCCAAAAGTAAAACCTAACATAATTGCGATAATGGATGAATCATTTGCTGACTTACATTGTATAGGAAATTTTAATACAAATAAACCTGTTACAGAATTTTTGGATTCGTTATCTGAAAATACAATAAGTGGTTATGCATTAAGTTCTGTATATGGTGGTGGAACTGCTACCTCTGAATTTGAATTTTTAACTGGTGCATCCACTGCTTTTTTACCTAGTTCTGCAATTGCATACCAATCTTATATTAATACAAAAACAGACTCATTAGTTTCTTTACTAAAAAAGCAAGGTTATTCAACAATTGCTCTACATCCATACCAAGGTTCAAATTATAACAGAATAAATGCTTATAAAAACCTTGGATTTGATAAATACTATTATGCAGAAAACTTATATATAACTCCTGATAATGATATACGAACATTAGCCAGTGATTATTATGACTTTAATAAAATAATAGATATTTATAATGAAAAAGCAGATGGAGAAAAGTTATTTTTATTTAACGTTACTATTCAAAATCATGGTGGTTATGATGATGAATCTGATAATTTTGATGAACAAATAAAAATAGATGGATTTAATAAAAATAAATATCCTGCTGCAAATCAGTATCTATCTCTTATGTATGAAACTGATAAGGCATTTGAAAATCTAATTAATTATTTTAGCACAGTAGATGAACCAACTATAATACTAATGTTTGGTGATCATCAGGGAATAGTAGAAGATGACTTTATAAAATACTTATACGGAAAAGATAAAAATGAGTTATCTCTAGAAGAAAATCAAAAATTATATAAAGTTCCCTTTTATATATGGGCAAACTATGATATACAAGAACAATTTATTGATTGTACAAGCATTAATTATCTATCCACATATTTGCTAGATGCTACAGGACTTAAAAAAAGTGATTATTTAAATTATTTAACTTATGTTCGTGATAAAATTCCTGCTATAAATAATTTTTGTTATGTTGATTCAAGTGGTACTTATCATTCTATAAAAGGTAATTCAATATCTGAAAATGAAAATAAACTTTTACACCAATATCAAATATTACAGTATAATTATTTATTTGATAAAAAACATAAATTAAAAAACTTTTATTCAATTACAAAATAAAATCGAATGAATAATTCTTTAACAAAAACCAATTAGTAAATAGTCTTTATTTTAAAATAATAATAAGGCATATCCTATACAGATTCTTATGACTTGGATATGCCTTTATTAATTATAAGTTTTAATTATATACAAACCTTATACAATTGTTACATTATATATGAAATTTTTTTCTTACAGTAATCCTTAGTTTTAACAATTCATATTATATAATTTACCATTTCATATAAAAACAATCTTCTTTATTTATTTTTTAATATTTCTTGCATATATCGCATAATATTAAATGTTCTCTCAAAGTTTTGTCTATCTTGAGATTTTAATACTGATAATATTATTCCTGAGAAAAATATTATGACTGCAATTATCCCTAATGTTGCAGCACACACTATGGTTGGTATTTTATCTACAATTCCAGTATGTGCAAATTTAACAAATACCGGAATAAAAAATGCTAATGCTATAACTATTAACAACAATGTTATTATTGAAAAGAATGCAAATGGCTTAGTTTCCATAAATAATGCACCTATCTTCTTAATTACCTTAAATCCATCTGAATATGTATTAAGCTTAGATTCACTTCCTTCAATTCTATCTTTATATTCAATAGGTTCTTCTACTATTTTAAAATTATTTTCTAATGCAAATATTGTCATTTCTGTTTCTATTTCAAATCCTTTTGAACAAATTGAATACATTTTTATAAAATCTCTGTTAAAAGCTCTTGCTCCAGTCATTATATCTTTTAAATTTGATTTAAATATTATATTTATCAATTTTCTTACTAATACGTTTCCAAAATTATGGAATGCTCTTTTATTCTCTGTAAAATAAGTAGACGATAATCGATCTCCAACAGCCATATCCGCTTTTCCTTCTAATATTAGCTTTTCTAACTTTGGTGCAAATGAAGCTGGATATGTATCATCACCGTCAACCATTATATAGCAATCCGCATCTATATCTCTAAACATAGATCTAACAACATTACCTTTTCCTTGTCTATACTCGTACCTTACAATTGCCCCTGCTTCTTTTGCTATCTTATCAGTACCATCAGTTGAATTATTATCATACACATATATATCTGCATGAGGCATTTCTTTTTTAAAATCTTCTATAACATTTTTAATAGTTTTTGCTTCATTATAACATGGTATTAAAATTGCTGTTTTCATAATATTTAAATTCCTCCATAATCTTTATATTTTTTTTACTAAAGCTTTTTTCTTCATAATATAATTCCATATCATGACCAATATTGTAGTTATAATCTTTGCTACTCTGTAATCAATAGCTATAATTGATACAAATACCCACATAAATATTTGATTAAATCCTAGTCCAATAACACTCGAACCTAAGAATGCTACAACAACCTTCTTATCAGTATTGTTTTTAGCTCCTTCAAAAGCCCATAATTTACACAAATAATAATTGACAATAACAGATATAGTAAAACTTATAGCTGATGATATAAGATAATTAATTCCTAATAAAGAAGTTAATAATAATAATATTCCATAATCAAATACAAAACTTATTCCACCTGTTATTGCAAATCTAAAAATTTCTCTAAATCTCTTATTATCTTTTAATTTTATTATTATATTCATAATATCTCCTCTGCAAGTATAATCAACATTAATTATATATATTTTATCATTTATCTTCAAGTAATTTATACCCTATAGTTTATTACTTCTTATCTTATTGATATTTTTAATTACACCTTCTAATACAAATGTGCATGATAACATAACAAACATTATCATTAATGGATATCCTCCAGATCTATACATATAATAAGATGATTTAACTGATGCAATCTCATTATATGCAACCCCCCCGATTAATACAATATATGATAACAATATAGAAGTTAATATCAACCATACATCAAAGTTCTTCTTTTCTTTTAATTTATTTTTCATATTACAAATCACTTTTACAGTTATTAATATATAACATCCCCCTCCTAATATAGCTAAAATAGGAAAGATATGCGAATATATCGGTGTAATCTTATTGACTCTATCCACTATTTTCTTCTTACTACTTATAACATAATCATCATTGTTTTTTATAGCTATATCGTTTGTAATTGCTTCTGCAAATCTTATATCTTCTTCACTATCTCCTCTTCCCACTTCGCATACGGCATTTACATCTATAAATCTTATAGAATCTATTGTAAACTTCAACATAGTTTTAGGTAGTTGATATGTGTATTCTCTTCTCCATGGAGGCATCAATGGTGATGGCATAGGTGCTCTGCTTGCAACCGTTCCATCTTTAATAGCCTTCTCTATTTCATCTGCAACATTCTTATAGAATTCATCAGCTTTTTTTGCATCTTCATAATAACCACATTCCGCCACAGCAGAAATTAAAGGCCATATAATCATTCCATTTTCGTTGTCATCTACTCCCAATCTTGCTTGTCCCCAAGCTTTCCATTGATCAGTTAATTTGTATTCTATACTTTTTAGTGTAGGGCTTATATCATAAAGCACTTTAAGTTTCGATATAGGAACCGATACCCTATATTGCTTATCATCATCTTCAGTTTTTACTCTATAAAAACAGCTAACCGCTCTTGAAAAATTACTATCATCAATTAAGTTATACGAATATAATCCATAATGTTTGTAATTCAAATAGGAAAGTGAAATATTACTAAACATTAAAATTCCTATAGGTAATATAACCAATGCTATACGGAAATAATTAACATTATGAAAATTAAATTTTTTATCTTTTAAACTATTTATTATTGTATTTACTACTAATACAATAGTTACAACTATTGTAAATGGAAGCACCCATATGCGATCTTCCCTTGTATGATATGTAGCTGCCAAAGCAATTCCTGCAACCATAGACCACAAAAACAATGATTTATTACTTTTATCTCTTTTTAAATATAAAGCAAAATAACTTCCAAATAAAACCAAAACCTCTATGATAGTCAATCCACATCTATATACTCTTTGTAATGTCCACGAAGCATATGATACAGGATTAAATAATAAAACACTATATATAATTAACAATGGCCATTTCCTTTTGAATAAACTTTCTATTGAACATACAAAAAGTAAGCACCCTAAAGAATATAAGAAAGTCGTTGTACCTATAAATGATAGCCCTAATTTTGAACATACTGCTAAATAAATAGGGCCTGTTAGTTCTTTCATTAAAGTTATTTCATCAAACTTTCCAAGCCAATTATGATTAGCAATAAAATATCCTAATTTCATCATCCATCCATCATCATATTTGTCAACTGGAATTGCTAATAACGGTAACTTCGCTACTAATAATTGCTTTATTATTGCTAGTATAACTATTATTATCCAAAAGTAAAAAATATTTATCTCTTTTTTTTTCTTATCTATTTTCATAATATTTTTCCTCTAGTATCTTATATATATATATTAATAATATTGATTGGTTACTGTTAACAGATACAATATAGCAAATAATATTCCAACGCAAATAAATGTATAATCTATAATTTCTCTATTATCGTCCTTGCATTTTAATCTATATGGACATAAAATTGATAGCATCCCTATAACTGGAACAAAATATCTTCCTTGTACTCCTAAAATAGTATTTGAACCTACGGTAGTCCATGTAATATATAAAGTTAAGCATGTAGTAACATATATACATACTGAAACCAAAAAAGTGCCCCAAATAGTCTTTTTGGATAAAACATATTTAGATGGATAACCTAGTATTACCACCACCAAGAATGTATTAAATAAATATTTAAGAATCTTTGGCATACCATATAATAGCCAACCAAATTCAGTTAATTGATTAATATACCCTGCTAAATTTTTAGCTAACGCAATTATAAATCCTTTCATAAATAAAACTGGATTGTTTATTATAAATTTAACTTGTTCTCTACTATTAACACCATACGCATCAAAATATGGTTGAAATGGGGAATATTTCGTTCTTATTACTGATATACCAGCCCAGCCTAATGCTATAATTGCTGTTATAGCTATAAATATAATACTTCTATAATAACACTTTGAAGATTTATATCTATTTTTAGGTATAAATAATAATAAACTTATTAATAAACAATATGGTAATTTCACCAACCCCAAAATAGTGCATATAATAAAATAGCTAAACATATCTTTTATATCTATATCTTTTTTATCATACAGATATAAGAAATATGAAATTGCCAAAATTGCTAATGAATATGTTGTTGCATCTGCATTGTATGAAGCAACTATAAACAAAGTCATAGGCAATATAGATACTATTGCTAATGGAATCTTATACATCGGTGTTTTCTTCAATGCATATCTAACAATTATAGCATACATAATCAAATTCATTATTCTTCCAATTAAAAATACTCCATAATCATTAATTCCAATAATTTTCGAAATCATTATTCCTATAGTTTGAGGTATATATCCAAAAAATAAATTTGCATTTGCATAACTATAATATGTAGATTCTGTATTCCAATCTGGATCCGTACTCGTTAAAGGTGTATTATCAAAAGTTGACCAATTATAGTATATTATATCTCCTATTGTATTAGATATTCTATAATCCTGATAGTCTTCACCCATCATAAGATAACCTCTAGAAGCTAAATCAGCTCTTGATATATGGTCATGCTCGTCTGGAATGTCTAATACAGGATTTAATACTGCAGACATTATACCTAACACTAATATTATTACAAACATACTATTATGAATTTCTTTAATATTTATGAACAATAAACTTGCACTGGTCACAATAATTAACAAAGCAACAATTCCGATATACACTGGAGTAAAACCATTATATTGTATAACATAAAATAATCCCTCATTACTCTGTACATTATTAATAGAAAAGTTATCTTTATCACTAACTGAAGTTAATATGTTTAATTTAGCAGTCTCTTTACTTTTTATTATTAACTCTAATATATCACCTTTTTTTATGTCATTCCCGTCAATATTAATACTAACAGTATAATCACTATTTATCTCCTCTTTAGGTAACTCTGCTGTTCCAACTACCTCATCACCATTTTTTACTTCAATATTATAATTGTTTCCATTAGATAATTTTCCTAATTTAAATATTATGTTTTGTGGTTTACTATATGTAGCTTTTATATTTTGAACTAATTCACCTGTTATAGTCTTATCACCATAATAAGACTCCTTTTCATTAACTTTTATATCTATTGGTTTGTTAAATTTATAAGAAACACATCCTATTATGCTTATAAAAATCAAAATTAATACTAATCTATATTTTAGATTTTTAATTTTCATAACATCCCTCCACCTTTAAAATAATACAACTTTTATAATTTTATCACAACAAATTAAAATTGTAAATTAGTCTATTTTGAAATCAATGGTAATTATTAATTAATAATTTAATGTTATATTGCTATAATATAGTTTATTTTAATTTAAGACATGAAAAATGGATTTGTCGCTAGCAGTTTTTAACTGCTAATGCGGCAAATCCATTTTTCCTACCTAGCTCCAAACATACTTACTACTTGATCTGTTATACTTGACGCAATTTTTCTTTGATTCAAATCAATTGATAAAGCCGTTGCATTACCATAATTTGTAATAAATCCACATTCAACTAATATAGCTGGCATTCTTGTATTTCTTAATACATATAAATTAGCAGTTTTTGCTCCTCTATTATAAAAACCTACATTTGATGCAATACTATTTACCACCTTAGTTGCCAATTGTCTTGATTTATTAATTTTATCACTATAATTATCCCAACTATATCCTTTATCTGGGCTATTAGTAGTTGAATAAACTTCTACACCATGGGCACTTGCAGTTGCTGCATTCTGATGTATACTTATAAATAACACTGCCTCAGATTTATTGGCTATAGAAACTCTATTTGCTAAACTTTGATTAACACTAGATACATCTCTATCAGATGTTTTTCTTGTCATAATAACATTATATCCTGCATTTTCTAAATATGTCCTTAAATAATCTGCTATCTTTATATTTAGTTCAGTTTCTGAATAAGTTATTCCATTATGTTTAGCTATTGCTCCATAATCCCCACCATAATTGTGTCCTGCGTCAACAACTATTGTTGTCCCTTTGCTTTTGTAATAAAACTCAACATTTGCTTCTTGAATTGTTCCATCATAACCTATAGGCTCAACTTTTAACGTATGTTTACCCACTTTTAAACCACCTAAGTTAACATTTGTTAAGTAACCTGATTTAGCACCTCCAATATATCCTGGGAATTTTATATTTACATCTTCTCTACTTTGATTAGTTATAGTTGTTCCTTTTAACACTCCATCTATATATATATTTATTTTTTTTACTCCTGAACCATTTAAAGCCCACCCCTTAACTAATATACAATCACTACCTTCTACATAATTAACATTTGGGGCATCAATAGTTGTAATATTATCTTTTTTTCTTATAGTTATTGTTTTGTACATATGGTGAATGTAACCATCTTTACCAAACTGTCTGATTTCTAATGTTTGTTTTCCAGGAGCAATAGTTGTTATATCTAAATTATTTATTTCATACCCAGAATTATGACTTTTGTATTCTGAATAAGCTGAATAAACATCTTCTCTTGATATATTAGGAACTGTTTCCCCTAGAAATTTATCATTTATATATGCTTGAACCTTTTCAACACCGCTATAACTCAATGACCATCCAGTTACTGAAAAGTTATCAGTTATAATATCACTATCAGCTGGTTTATCTATACATTGTATAGGAGTAATTCTAACAGCTCGTACTATTCTTATTTGAATTGCTTCAAGACGCAATCCTTCACCTATAGTACCTGCTATTTCTCCATCAGTCTTCCATTCTTGCCAACCTTTATTTTGTATATGTACCCTATATTGTATTTGATAAGTATCTGGAAGATTATCTCCCTTTATTTGAATTGCTTCAACTCTTAATCCTTCACCTGATGTTCCGCCCAATTCTCCTTCATGCTTCCAACCAAGCCAACCTTTATTCTGTACATAAGTTCTATAAGAAATAGAGCCATTATCAAAATTATTCATTTTAATTATTATACCTTCAACTCTTAATCCTTCACCTGATGTTCCAGCTAGTTCTCCATTAGATACCCAATCTTGCCATCCTATATTTTCAACATGCGCTTGATATTCTATATTGGGAATATCTTTTTCAAATTTTATTTGAATTGCTTGAATATTACAATTATAATTTTCAATATCACCTGCAATTTGTCCGTTATACTTCCATGATTGCCATCCTTTATTAGATATGTATACTCTATATAACAATTGAACATCATCTGATATATCTGGTGACTCTATTTTTATTGCCTTTATCCTTTTATTTTTTTTGCCAGCAATTTCATCATTGGACATCCAATCTTGCCATCCTTCTTCTTGTATATATGCTTTATATCTTATTGTTGCTATAGACTTGTCTACATTTATCTTAAAGTTTGAAATATCATTTCCTATTTTCCCTGATGTATTCCCCTCCTTTGCTACTCCCATCCATTCATCACTATTAACAAGTTTTGAATTATACTGAATTTTATCATAAAATTTATCATTTTCAACTACTTTTATTTCAATTCCTTCAACTCTATACCCCTTACCCGATGTTCCTGCTATTTCTCCATCAGTCACCCAATCTTGCCATCCTATATTTTCAACATGCGCTCTATACTCTATATGATATCCTATAGGAAGGTTTTCTGTTCTTATCTTAATTGCTTCAACTCTTAATCCTTCACCTGATGTTCCAGCTAGTTCTCCATCAGTTACCCAATCTTGCCATCCCATATTTTGAACATGTGCTGTATAATATATTTTTGCATCAGGAGCACCTTCTAACTTAATCATTAACCCTTCAACTCTTAATCCTTCACCTGATGTTCCTGCTAATTCTCCATCAGTTACCCAATCTTGCCATCCTATATTTTGAACATGTGTCGTATATTTTACATTTATAGTTTTATCATTTGAATATACTTGTTCTTCTGATTGAACTTCTGTGGATACATTTGTATTATTGCTTGTATTTGCTAACACAACTACTGAAAAAATATTAATTATTATAAATATCCCAATTAAAACCCTTATACTCTTTTTCATTTTTCCTCCCCCTTGTTATTGTAAAGTTTCCTATACTTATTTAAAATAATACACTATAAAAAACATCATTTTTATTGTACCACATTATACTTTATTCTTAATGCAACTTAACATATTGTTAAATTTTTTTTTATTTATTTTAATTTTTATATGTTACTTAATACAAAAATATATTCTCAAGCCAATATTTAAATTTTACTTTAACAATACTTTTACCCCAACACAAATTTAATTTTCTCTCTCCAGAACTTATATATAATCAATAGTTTTTTGCATAAAAAAAGATGTCACTAATAATTATTTATATTAGAATGACATCTCTATTATTTTTATACTAATCCACATTACTCCAATAACTTTTATTTGCTGTATATTTAAGTATTTTTTCCTTACTCATATTTTCATATTTCTTTCCTAATTTATTTGCAATAAACCTAACTCCAAAATTAGGAATAATCTTAAATAAGACCTTAAAATTACCTTCTTTAATTGCATTCTTTAGTACAAATTTTAATAATGCAAAGGCACTTTTATTAGAACCACAATCTATATATTCATTTTGTTTTAAAAATACAGCTTGATCAAAATACCTCTTAAATAAAGTTTTGTAGCTATAATTATGTGAATGTATAACTACTGAATCAGCACAGTATTTTATTCTATATCCATTATTTATTATCTTATATGCAATATACATATCCTCATTAGTTAATAGTCTTTTTCCGTCATATCCGTTTAATTTCATAAATACTTCTCTACTAATTGCAGAAGATGCATCAGAAAAGAAATATGTTAATATACCTAATTTCTCTACGTCATCTTTAGATACTACTCTACTGTTCTCAGGATAATTATTCATCCTGGTATATCTCTCTATTGACTTATCAACTGCAACTTGCTTAGAAAATGCAGCTTCGCATTTTTTAGCTTGTATATCTTTAGTTAAATTATACAACCATACATCACTATCTATTATTATATCTTGAGTAATGAATACTAGTATATCTCCACTAGCTTTATAAGCCATCTGTTCTCTAGTTAAACTATGAGAATACTCTTTTGGTGTAATAGTATTATATGTTGCACCAAGCCCCTCTAAAATATCTATACTAGAATCATCTTTAGTTTTTGTAACTACATACAATATTTCTTTAATATTTACTTTTTTTTGTTTTTTAATTGATGCATCTAAACTGGATATATATCGTTCTCCTTTATATATAGGACATATTATTGATATAGTCATACTAATATTACTGAAATAATATTATAACTTCAGTAATTCTCCCCTTTCTCATTTTTAGATTGATTAATTATTGAATTTCGTATCTCAAAGAAAAATCTTCCGCACTTAAAGTTAAATTAGGATTATAATATGGATCTCCCTTTTCTAAGAAATCTGCATATCTTTCTCTAAATCTATTAAATTCACCTCTGAATCTCTCTGCCTTAACTGGATCCTTAGAATCATCTCCTCTGCTTTTAGATTCATAGTGATATAATTCTGCATAAGGTGTCCAAACATTAACTCTTCCTGTTTGTAAAACTCTTAAACAAAAATCCACATCATTGTAAGCTACTTCAAATGATTCATCTAATCCATTTACTTCATCAAACACTGATTTCTTTACTAAAAGACAAGCACCTGTAACTGCACTTAAGTTTTGAGTTATTCCAAGTCTTAAGAAATATCCATAAGCTTTTTTAGTAAATCCTCTATGAGCATGTGCTGCTGCTCCTCCTAAGCCTACTATTATTCCACCATGTTGAATAGTAGAATCAGGATAATATAATTTAGCTCCAACACATCCTACATCTTCTCTTTGAGCCAATCCTAACATCTTAGTTAGCCATTCTTTATTAATTACTTCAACATCATTATTAAGTAAAAGTATATATTCTCCAGTAGCATATCTTGCACCAAAATTATTTATTGCTGAATAATTAAACCCTTTTTCCCATGTTACAACCTTTATATTGTTATATTTGTCTTGTATTTCTTTGTAATAATCAAAAGTTTCTTTTAACTCAGAATTATTTTCTATAACTATAATCTCATAATTTTCATATTCAGTTTTCTGTATTACAGACATTATTGTTCTATTAAGATCATCTATATGATCTTTTGTAGGAATAAGAATTGAAACCTTAGGATTACCTATTATATCATAATCAACTTCATATGTTCCTATATATTTACCATCTCTAACTGTTCCTTTTAGTCCTCTTACCTTTAAATCTTCACTTAGTGCTTTCTTTGCAGAATCATAGCAATACATTTTATTCTTAGGATTTCCAGCAGTTGAACCAGAGTGAACTCTCCACGAATATAATATCTTAGGAATATGATGTATATTCTTAGCCTTATATGTTGCTCTTAAGATGATATCATAATCCTGGCTACCATTAAAACCCTCTCTGAAGCCACCTATGCTATCCATTAAGTCTTTTCTGAAAACTGAAAAATGACATATATAATTGTAACTTCTAAAAGTATCTATAGCAAAATCTTGCTTGAAATGAGGATCAAATCTATGAGTACTCTTCTCGTTTATCTTGTCCTCATCTGTATATATAAATTCAATAGTTCTATCCTCATTTACTGCTTTTACAACTTCATATAACGCATTTGGTTCTAATAAATCATCATGGTCAAACAAGCCTATATAATCACCTGTTGCCATATGATAACATTCTTGAGTGTTTCCTGCAATTCCTTTATTTTCATCTAGATATTTTACTTTTACTCTTTTGTCCTTTTGAGCATAATCATCTAACATTTCTTTTATATAAGCTTCTCCAGAAGCACCATCAGCAATACATAATTCCCAATTAGAATAAGTTTGTTTAAATACTGAATCTAAAGTTTCTATCAACAAATGTTTAGGTGTTTTATATGTAGGTATTAATATGCTTATAAGTGGCTTGTATTCAAATTCATGTTCTCTTTGCAAATTTAATTCTTCTTCAGTAGGAAGGTTAAATTTTAACCATTGCTCATACGATATCTTTGAGCCTTTTAACTTCATTAATAATTTAGCAAAGAATTCTTTTAATCCATTTTCTTTTATATAAGAAGAAGCATTCCTAATATTATTTTTATTAATATTCTTTATTAATTTTCCACACATAGATATTGCTTTTTTTATCTTTTTAGGTATTCTCTTAATAGAATCTCTTATATCATAAAGCTTAACTAAGAATCTCCAACCACTTGAATTATATATTTTTCTAATTTCCTTTACATAGTTATCTAATTGTAGCTGGATATCTTTATCTACATCTTCATGATAGAACTTCATACATAGGTTATTCTTATTATCAGAACCAACCTGTACTTCTTCTCTTTCTTTTTCAATTATTCTTATAATTAATTCTTCTTCAAAAACTCCGTTTGTGTTTGGAAATTCAAAGTCATTCCAACCTTTTTCTATTGAATTAATAATCTGTTCTGCAACTAAACTATTACAAGTATTTTCATATATTTCAACCCTTAGTGGTTTTTTTTCATAAGCATATTCCTCGGGAAAATATATACTTAATTTCTTTATGTTGAAATCATTATATATAACTTTACATTCATATGCTTCGTCTTTTTTTATAATTATACTATTAGTTGGTTCTCCGCCTACTCTAAAAATCTCTATCTTATCTTGATTCTCGCTTTTCATAAAAATTAACCTTTCTCTATATAATAAAGTTTATTCTATTACATTCCATTCATGCTTTATATAAAACTTTCCTTCTGAAATGTATTCATTAGCTATAGTAAATGCCTTTACTGCTGTCTTATAATCTAAATTAATAATACTTTCATCTGTAAATATTCCTACATCTATTGTATATTTTCCTCCAAGAAGGGTCATACTTGGAATTCTATAAACTACCTTATGCCTACCATAAGTATTAGGTACTTCTGCTTTTTCTAGATATGTGTTTGGCCCAAATATGTATTCTCTATTAGGTGTATATATAGCAACTCCTAATAAGAATCCTTCTATCTTTTCTCTAAATACATCATAAGTAACTTCTACTTCAAAATCTTCAAATGTACTTAATTTTTCTTTATTTGTCTTAACATTAATAATCGCAGCTAAAGTATCTTCATCTAATGGCATCTTAAATGGTCTTAATCCATCAGCTGTTTTTTCTTCTTCTTCCATAGCTTCTTCATCAGAAGATGTATCATTTGAATTCTTAAGCCTTACATCTTGTTTATTATCTACATCTCCATATTTCATATAATCTTCGTATAAGTCAGCTATCTCGCTTGCAGGACCTTGTTCTTTTATCTTGCCATCCTTTATCCATATTGCTTTATTGCAGAATCTTTTTACCTGTTCTGTAGCATGTGATACGAATAAAATTGTTGTACCACTTTCTTTTAAGCTTTTCATTTTGTTGATACATTTTATTTGGAAACGTGTATCTCCAACAGCTAATGCTTCATCTACTATTAGTATGTCAGGATTAACATTTATAGCAACAGCAAATGCAAGTCTTGCAAACATACCACTAGAATATATTTTAACTGGTTGGTTAATAAAATCACCTATATCTGCAAATTCTACAATTGAATCAACTTTTTCATCTATTTCTTCTTTAGTACATCCCATCATAGTACCATTTAAATATATATTCTGAATACCAGTATATTCTGGATTAAACCCTGTTCCAAGCTCTAATATAGCAGATACTTTTCCATTTACCTCTATAGTTCCACTTGTAGGTGTTAGAACTCCAGTTATCATTTTTAACAATGTAGATTTTCCACAACCATTCTTACCCAATATTCCAATAGCATCACCTTTTTCAACCTCAAAACTTATACCATTTAGAGCACTAAACTCTTTATGATAGCTTTTTTTAGTTATTGAACAAGCTTCTTTTAATCTATCTATTGGATTATCATACATGTTATATCTTTTAACTAAATTATCGACTTTTATCATTAAACTCATTTGTATACCTCACTAAATAACATCAGAAAAATGTGGTTTTAATTTATTAAACATCTTTACTGCTAATAGTAACATAACTATACAGAATAACCAGAAATAAATTGTGTGAAATGGTCTATTCCAAAAGAATACTTTTTCAACAAATGTATCTCTATATCCTGTTACTATATAAAACATAGGATTAAGCTTAAATATCTTCTGTAATACCTCTGGAAGCATTGTTATATTCCAACCTATAGGAGTAGCCCAAAATCCAATATTAACAATTATATTTATAATTTGAGTTAAATCTCTAAAGAATAACACTACACATGATGTAAATACTGTAATAGAAAAAGTTAATACTATCATTGCAAATAAATAATAAAAAATTTGTAATGTATATAAATCAGGTCTAAAGCCATAACACCAACATACTATAAATAAAAATAATATAAAGAAACAGTGTACAAACATAGTTGATATTATTTTTATTATAGGTAATGTTTCTATCTTAAATACAACCTTTTTAACTAAATAACTATATTCCATAAATACATTAGTACATGAACTTAAAGCTTCTGAGAAAAAGAACCAAGGTATTATTCCAGCCATAAACCATAATATAAATGGATAATTTCCATCAACATCTGCTGATCTAAATCCTACTTGGAATACAAACCAATATACAGCAATTGTTATAAGAGGTTGAATAAATCCCCATATTACGCCTAAATATGAAGAAACATATTTTTGCTTAAAATCATTTTTGGCTAAATTAATTATTAAGCTCCTATTGCTTATTGAAGCCTTTAAAAATTTTATTGATTGTTTTAATCCCTTAAGGGAATAAGTAGTTAATAATCCTAATGTAAATGATAATATAACAAGAACTACATTAACATAAACAGGTCTTCCATTTATATCTTTAGTTATCGTATCAAAATCAGGTATTACTACATAAGGATCTTCTGAATTGCTATCTACTATTTCCTCACTACCTTCAATAGTCATATCAACATCTGAATACTCCATTATCATATTATTAAATTCTTCTAATGATATTTTCTTTGAACCTTTTCTAGATACACTTATATTTTTTATATTTATCTTTGTTACTCTATTACCAAAATCTATTCTTATATTTTTTGCTTCTATAGGAATCCAAAAAGATAATTTTTCATATTTTCCTTTACCTTTGTAAGTTTCATTTTCTCTATTTTGCTCACTCCAAGCCTCAGAACCATCTGTATCATAATAAATTGAAAATTGATCAGTACTATCAGTTTTAACTTCCATAGAAATCTTAAATTTTTCTGTTTGATTAGTATAATAAAAATTAAATAATCCAGCCAAAACAACAAAAACAACTATAAAAGCTAATAAAAACCCAGCTTTTTTCTTTTTATTTTTCATTTCTTTACCTTCCTATTTTTTAGTATGCATTCTTGTTAACAAATCCCTTTATAAAAGTTAATATAATTATTTTTACATCAAATATAAAACTCCAATTCTCTATATAATATATGTCACATTCAACTCTCTTCTTTATAGATGTATCACCACGCCATCCATTTACTTGAGCCCATCCTGTTATTCCTGGTCTTACTTGATGTTTAACCATATATTTAGGAATTTCATCTTTGAATTTTTCTACATATTGAGGTCTCTCCGGTCTTGGGCCTATAAGACTCATATCACCTTTTAATACATTAAAAAACTGTGGTAATTCATCTATACTAGTCTTTCTTATAAATGTTCCCACTTTAGTCTTTCTAGTATCATTCTTAACTGTCCAATTCTGCTTTTCTTCGTCTGGATCTTGCACCTTCATACTTCTAAACTTATACATTATGAAAGGCTTTTTATTAAGCCCAATTCTCTCTTGCTTAAATATTACGTCTCCCTTAGATGTTAATTTAATAAGTATTGCTACAATTAACATAATAGGTGATGCTAAAATCAACGCAATTAATGAGCCTACAATATCCATAGTTCTCTTAACAAACCTATTTACTATATTATCTAAAGGAATATATCTCAAATTAATAAGTGGCACTCCACCTATCTCTTCTACATAAGGCTTTGCAGGAAAATATTTTGTATAACTAGGAATTATCTGTGCTCTTACTCCCATCTTCTCACAAGCTTCTATTATATCCTTTAACTTATCATATTCCTTCATCTCTAATGTAATAATTATTTCTTCAACATCTCTATTTTTTTCTAAATATTCTTCTAACTCATCTATTTTGCCTAAATAAGTTAATTCTTCATATTTAGTTTTATAATCATCAAAGATACCACAAACACTATAACCCCAATGTTTATTTTTCTTTATTAAGTCATAAAATTTATCTGTACTGCTACTATACCCTATAAACACAGTGTACTTCTTGTTATATCCTTTTTTTCTTAGCTTTCTTAAAATCTTTCTAAAAGCGACTCTCTCTAATGATGTTAATATAGTTGATACTATAAAAAATATAAATAAAAATCTTCTTGAATAATGAATCTGTCTAGTTATAAATAATACCCCTATAAAAACTATAATTCCAATCACATTAGATACAATTATATTCCATATTTCATTACTTACAAACATCATTCTTTCACTATTATATAGTCGTTTAAAATTGTAAATAATCAAATACACAGGTATCATTATTAAAAAAGGAATTAAAAACTCCTTAAAACTTAAATGCCATTCTTCTAATTCTACAAGTCCACTAGCAACTCTAATATACCAAGATAATAAAAAAGCAATCACTAATGTCATGCAATCTATAAGCATAGCTATTCTATTAATAGCTTTTTGATTTTCTTTTATCATTTTGCTATCCTTTCCTTTACAAGCTTAAACATTCCTTTGAGTAGTTCTATTTCAATTTTTCTATACACATATCCATTATTATTTAATCTGATTTTATTTATATTCTTTTTATTCTTTAATCCTTCTATTACTCCAGATATATAAGTCTTTCCATAACCCTTTATACTAAAGAATATTGCTTTAACAATTATGCCTAATAATATAAATATAAAATTTATAATAATCTGCCATAAAGTCATATTTTTATGAATAAGATATATATTATTTCTCGAAGCTAATTTAACCTTAAAATCATTATACTTACTTCCACTTGTAGCACTTCCAATATGATATACCTTTGCTTCAGCACAATAATAATTCTTATATCCATATACCTTAGCCCTATAAGATATGTCTACATCTTCCATATAAGCAAAAAAGTTTTCATCAAAATATCCAATTGTATCAAAAACACTTTTTCTATATATAGCTGCTCCTGCACATGCTGAAAATACTTCTCTAGATGTTAAATAATCAGTATCATCATGGGCACCATCACCTATCTTTTGCTCCCAACCTAGAGCTGTATAGAAATCACCTGCATCATCTATAATATTTCTATTATCATATCTAAGCATCTTGCTACAACAGGCAAATATCTTATCGTCTGATGATATACATTCCACAAGTTTCTCTAACCACTGTGGTTGTAATTCTGTATCATTATTAAGTAAGGCAACATAATCACACTTACTCTCTTTTATTCCTCTATTTACTGCAACACTAAAACCATAATTCTTATCCATTATTATTGTTTTTATTTTATCACCATATCTACGTATTATATCCATACTATTATCATGGGAATCATTATCAACAATAATAATCTCATCAGGTTGCATTGATTGTATCATTATACTATCTAAACATTTCTGTAAATATCTTTCTCCATTATAATTGGGGATTACAATAGAAACACTCATAATTATCTCCAATCTTCTTATAATTATTCACATTAAGGAATGAAGCATACCCTTCATCCCTTAAGCTATTTTCTAATATTCAAATGGTGAATCTAATTCTTTTAATGTTTTATGAACTTTATCTTTTTCTGATAGAATGATATTATCTATTCCTTCTAATGGCCATTCTATTGCTACATCTGGGTCATTCCACATCAATCCACCTTCTGCATCTGGTGTGTAGAAATTAGTACACTTATATGTAAATACAGCTTCATCTGATAATATTAAGAATCCATGTGCAAATCCTTCTGGAATATAGAATTGTTTATTATTATCTTCTGTAAGAATTACTCCTTCATATTTTCCATATGTAGGTGAACCTTTTCTTAAGTCTACAGCAACATCATATACTGATCCTTTAGTAACTCTTACTAACTTACCTTGGGTATTTCTTGTTTGGAAATGTAATCCTCTAAGGACTCCCTTAGTAGATTTAGATTGATTGTCTTGAACAAATTCCATATCTAGTCCTGCTTCTTCAAATTGTTTCTTATTATATGTTTCCATAAAGTATCCTCTATTATCACCAAATACCTTAGTTTCTATTACATATACTCCTTCTATACTTGTCTTTATAAAATTAAAGTTTCCCATTATTTTCGCTCCTATCATGTGATATTTTACTTTTTTATGATATTATTATTAATTATGTTTGTCAAACTTCAACCATAATAGTTAAATTTTCATATTACAATTAAGCATTAACATTTAAATTTTATCATATAATAATATTCATGTAAATTTCATTTACTGTATAAACAAACCCCATTAAGAAAATAAGTCTTAATGAGGCTAATTATTTTATTTATACATCTTTGAATAATATTCTTGATATTGTCCTGATGTAACATTATCCATCCATTCTTTGTGATCTAAATACCACTTAATAGTTTTAACTATTCCAACTTCAAATGTTGTTTCAGGATACCAACCTAATTCTTCTTTTATCTTATCAGGTGCAATACCATATCTTCTGTCATGACCTTTTCTATCATCAACAAATTTCTTTAAGTTTTCAGTTACTTCACTATCTACATTTTTATTAATGTAATCTATAACTGTATCTACTATTTGTATATTAGTTCTTTCATTATGTCCACCAACGTTATATACTTCTCCTAGTCTTCCATTATTGATTACCATATCTATAGCCTTACAGTGATCTTCAACAAATAACCAATCTCTTATATTCATTCCGTCACCATATATAGGTAAATCTTTATGTTGTAAACAGTTATTTATTAATAATGGTATTAATTTTTCTGGGAATTGGAATGGTCCATAGTTATTTGAACATCTTGTAATATTTATAGGCATCTTAAATGTATCTCCATATGCCTTAACCATTAAATCTGATCCTGCTTTACTTGATGAGTATGGGCTATGAGGATCTAATGGTGTAGTTTCATAAAAATATCCTGTTTCTCCTAATGAACCATATACTTCATCAGTTGAAACATGTAGGAACTTAACTCCTTCTTTCCAACCATTTTCTTCTGTAAACCATGCTGCTTTTGCACAATTTAATAGATTAACTGTTCCTAAAACATTTGTCTTTGCAAATATTTCAGGTTCTCTTATACTTCTATCAACATGTGACTCTGCTGCGAAGTTAACAACATAATCAAAATTGTGTTCTTTAAATAATTTTGTCACTAATTCATTATCACAAATATTTCCTTGAACAAATATATGATTAGGATTATTTTCTACTTCTTTTAAATTTTCTAGGTTTCCTGCATAAGTTAATGCATCTAAATTTACTATCTTTATGTCATTATACTTCTTCATCATGTATAATACAAAGTTTGAGCCGATGAATCCAGCTCCTCCAGTTACTAAATATGTTTTCATAATAAACTCCTTATATATATATTAATTATTTTTAACATTCTTCATAAATGTTTCTATAGCTGTCTGCCAATCTCTCATTTCATTTCCAACTGTTGCTCTAAGCATCATATTATCTAATGATGAATAAGCCGGTCTATCAGCTGAATTAGGATATTTTGCCTTATATTCCTGAGAAGTACATGGATTAACAGTACAGTTTTCTCCAGATAATGCTATTATCTTGCTAGCAAAATCATACCATGAACATTCTCCTTCACCTGTACAGTGATATACACCATATTCATCAGTCTTTATAAGTTTTAATATATGATATGCTAAGTCATTTGCATTAGTTGGATTACCTCTTTGATCATTTACAACAGTAATTGAATCATTTGCTTTTGCTAATTTCATCATTGTATATACAAAATTATGTCCATTATATCCATAAAGCCACGCAGTTCTTACTATATAATATCTAGAACAGAAATCTCTTACATATTGTTCACCTAATAATTTTGTAGTACCATAAGCACTTACTGGTTTAGTTTCATCGAATTCTTTACGTGGTGCTGCTGCATCTTCACCTGAAAATACATAATCTGTAGATACATGTAATAATTTAGCTCCAACTTCTTCACATGCAATAGCTAAGTTTCTAGGTCCTATTGCATTTACTTTAAATGCAGCATCTAAATTAGATTCACATCCGTCAACATTTGTATAAGCAGCACAGTTAACAACTACATCTGCTTTAAAATCATTTATGTAACTTCTAACAGCATCTAAATTAGTTATATCTAATTCATCAACATCAACAAATTCTGTTTTTGCATTGTTTAATTCTATAGGGCCTATTTCTGCTCTTCCAGTTTCAATTATTGTTTTTATTTCGCTAGCTAATTGACCCTTTCCGCCAGTAATTAATATATTCATATTCTACCCCTTTTCTATCTATTTTCTTTTGACTCATTAACAATATCTATAAGATACTGTCCATATCCTGTCTTTTTAAGTGGTTCTGCAAGTTCTAATACTTTGTCAGATGTAATCCATCCTTGTCTAAAAGCAATCTCTTCTAAGCAAGCTATAAATGTTCCTTGAGTACTCTGAACAGCTTCTACGAAGTTCGATGCTTGTAACATTGATGAATGAGTTCCTGTATCTAACCAAGCCATACCTCTTCCAAGAAGTTCTACTTTTAATGTTCCTTCTTGCATATATGCTTTATTTAAATCTGTTATTTCTAATTCACCTCTAGGAGATGGTTTTATATTTTTAGCTTTTTCTATTACAGAATTATCATAGAAATATAATCCAGGAACTGCATATTTTGACTTCGGATGTTCTGGCTTTTCTTCAAGAGATAGTACCTTGCCATCCTTATCAAATTCCACCACCCCAAAAGCTTTAGGATTTTGAACATAATATCCAAAAACATAGGCACCTTTATCTAAGCTAGCTGCCTTTTGTAAATTCTTAGAGAAGTTTTGTCCATAGAATATATTATCTCCTAATATCATAGCTACACTATCATTACCAATAAAGTCTTCACCTATTATAAATGCTTCTGCTAAACCATTAGGTTTTTCTTGTACTGCATATTCTATGTTAAGTCCAAAGTTTGATCCATCTTCAAATAATTCCTTAAATGTTACTATATCTCTAGGTGTAGAAATAATAAGAATATCTCTTATTCCAGCAAGCATAAGTACAGACATAGGATAATATATCATTGGTTTATCATATATAGGTACCATTTGCTTCGACATAGCTCTTGTTACTGGATATAATCTAGTTCCAGATCCTCCAGCCAAAATAATTCCTTTCATAATTACCACCCTTCTAAAATCATTCTATATATTTAATAAATATAATTTTTTATTCTAATTTTTATTTTACTTAGATATTATACCTTATTATGTGCTTCTTGTTAAGGTTTTAATTATATTCTCATACTTTGACTTATCTTTTAAAAATACTAAATATAGATTTTTTTGCAGATACTTCTTCACCCTTAAAATATACATCTTTATCATTAAGCATCAAATTTCCATTATTCTCAAAGTCTATAATAGTTTGTGGATGCTTTTGCTTAACTATATCTATACACTCTGACATATCAGTTATTCTGCTCACATTACTATGTGCATCTGATCCCAAGAAACTGTAAACTCCACTATTTAAAAATGTTTCACAAGTCTTCTTAACATCTTTTCCAAAATATCCTTCTATACTTGCTGAATTCATCTGAAATAAAAATCCTTCTCTAGTAAACTCATTAATTAATGTAGGATTTTTTATAAAAGCTCTATATCTCTCAGGATGAGCTAGTATAACTTTTACTCCTTGTAACATCAATTCATATAACACATTAAGAGAATTAGATTCATACTTTTCAATTGGTAGCTCTACTAGCATATATCTAGTATTATTAATAGTTCCAATTAAATTTTGTTTGTATTTTTCTATTATATCTTCATAATAATATACTTCTTGCCCATGATAAATCTCAATACCTATATTATAAGGTTTTATTATTTCTCTCAACTTTTCTACCATATCTATAGTTTTACTATAGGTTGCGAAATTATAGTGTTTATTATAATGAGGAGTTGCTACAATCTTAGTAGTTCCTGATCTATATGCTGTTTTAAGCATACTTTTTGTAATTTCTATGTCTTTTGAACCATCATCTACATTAGGCAAAATATGCGAATGAATATCTATCATAATTCTATTAGTCTACCTTTCCAACTCCAGATAATACTACACCTGGATTATGTTCTAGAGCCCAACTTATTCCCCAATCATTTTGGAATATTAATAAATTTCTATCTCTTAAATCTTTTACCTTCTTAGTATCTGATGTAAGGTTTAATGTTTCAGGATCAACATCTTCGCTTTCTATCCATCTAACATATCTATATGGAAGTCTTTCCATCTTTATATCAACACTATATTCATTCTTTAATCTATATTCTAGAACTTCAAATTGAAGTACACCCACTACTCCAACTATAATCTCTTCCATACCTATATGAAGTTCTTTAAATACTTGTATTGCTCCCTCTTGAGCTATTTGAGTAATTCCTTTTATAAATTGCTTTCTCTTCATTGTATCTACTGGTCTTACTCTAGAAAAATGCTCTGGTGCAAAGGCTGGTATTCCTTCGAATTTGAATTTCTTGTTAGGAGAACATAATGTATCTCCTATAGAGAATATACCTGGATCAAATACACCTATTATATCTCCTGCATAAGCCTCTTCAACAATTTCTCTATCCTGAGCCATAAATTGTTGAGGTTGAGCAAGTTTAACTTTCTTGCCTCCTTGCATATGCATAACTTCCATACCTTTTTCAAATTTACCTGAACATATTCTCATAAATGCAATTCTATCTCTATGTGCCTTGTTCATATTTGCTTGTATCTTAAATACAAATGCTGAAAAATCTTCATCAAACGGATTAATCTCTCCTATTGATGATTTTCTAGGTAATGGAGCTGTAGTCATTTCTAAGAAATGCTCTAAGAAAGGTTGAACACCAAAGTTAGTTAAAGCTGATCCAAAGAACACAGGTGTTAATTCTCCTTTTCTTACTTTTTCTAAATCAAAATCATCTCCAGCAATATCTAATAATTCGATATCTTCCATTAATTTATCATGTAATGCAGATCCTAATATATCTCTAAACTTATCATCATCTACATCACCTTCAATAGCATTTACTTCTGTCTGACCATGATCTCCTCCATCAAATGCTATTATTCTCTTATTATCTCTTTCATATACACCTTTAAATTCTTTTCCAGAACCTATAGGCCAGTTCATTGGATATGTCTTTATACCTAATTCATTCTCTATATCATCTAATAATTTAAAAGGATCTTGTGCTTCTCTATCCATCTTGTTGATAAATGTAAATATAGGAATTTCTCTAAGAGAACATACATGAAATAATTTTCTAGTTTGATCCTCCACACCTTTAGCTGCATCAACAACCATTACAGCTGAATCTGCTGCCATAAGTGTTCTATAAGTATCTTCAGAGAAATCTTGGTGTCCTGGAGTATCTAATATATTTATGCAATGATCTGCATAATTAAATTGCATTACTGATGATGTTACAGATATTCCTCTTTGTTTCTCTATTTCCATCCAGTCTGAAACAGCATGTTTAGATGCCTTTCTTGCTTTTACTGAACCTGCAAGTCTTATAGCACCTCCATATAATAGGAACTTTTCTGTAAGTGTTGTCTTACCTGCATCGGGGTGAGAAATTATCGCAAATGTTCTTCTCTTTTTTATTTCATTAATATAATCAGACAAGTGTTTTTCGTTATCAAGAAAATCAATAAAAATAACTAATTATCTTTATTATGTTACTATTTTCTGATAACTCTCTCCTTTCTTATTTATTATATCTTACGTTGTAACATATACGTTTTTATTATTTTCTGTAATAAATCTATCTAAGGTTTACAAACCTCATAATTACTTTCATTTGAATAAAAATCCTTATAAATTATATCATACAAATAATATAATAACTATCCTTAATAGTTATTATAATTCATAAAACTTGGTAAAAGCAGTTATTGTATAATAATTATCTATTGTAGTAGCCAGTTCTCTCACTGAATGCATTGCAACTAACGGTGCTCCCATATCTATAACTGGAATAGCTAATTCAGCTGCCATCATAGGTCCTATTGTTGTTCCTCCCCTTAAATCTGATCTATTTACAAAAACTTGATATGGTACCTTTGCTTCTTTACATACCGACTTAAATATTGCAGAAGAATAGCCATCTGAAGAATAACTTCCAGAAGCCGCAAGCTTAAGAACTGGTCCTTTAGTTAAAATTGGTCTATTAGTAGGATCATGTTTTTCACCAGAATTAGGATGAACTGCATGTGCCAAATCTGCTGATATCATAATAGAATTTGCTAATATATTATAAAATTGTTCTGTATTCTTGCCTAATGCTATAGCTATTCTCTCTAGTATAGTTTTTATAAATGACGATCTTGCTCCTTGCATAGTAAGACTTCCTATCTCCTCATTATCTATTGCAATAAGGACTTTTGTCGTAGCATCATTATTGCTATCTTCTAATGCCTTCAAGCCATCAAATACCATCCATAAATCATCTAATCTTCCTGCAGATATAAAATTATCATTAGGACCCATAAGTCTTCCTTTATCATACTCATATAAAAATAAATCAAAATCTAATATATCCTCTACATTTATATCTGCATCTTCTGCAATAAGTTTTAATAAATAATTATCTTTTTCAAGTGTATCGTTAATAATATCCACTAATGGCAATGTATCCTTTTGTTTATTTATAGCATAACCTTCATTAACATTTCTATTCATATGAATAGCCAAATTAGGTATTATTACTAAAGGTTTATTTATATCAATTAATTTTGATTGGGGTCTAAGAGGAGAATTTCCCTTAAGCACAACTCTTCCAGCTATAGCTAATGGTCTATCAAACCATGTATTTAATATTGGGCCTCCATATACCTCTGTATTAAGCTTAAGATAACTACCTTCAGATATCATTTCTGAATTAGGTTTTATCTTAAATGTTGGTGAATCTGTATGAGCTCCAATTATTCTGAAACCTGAATCAGTAATTTCTTGAGTTCCTATTTTAAATGCAATTATTGCTGAATCGTTTTTCTTAACATAATATTTGCCTCTAGCTTCTATCTTCCATTCTTGATTTTCATATAATCTTTTATATCCTAATTTATCTAATCGTAATGAGATATTCTCTGTAGCTTGATATGCTGTTGGACTTTGATTTATAAAACTTATTAACTCTTGAGCTAATTCTAATTCTCTATTCATAATTTTAATTCCTCCTCTTTACAACTGATAATCTATGAAGTGCTCTTGTGCACATTATATATTTTACTAGGTCTGAAGTTTTTTCATTATCATCTAGAATAATTACTCCATCAAATTCTAAACCTTTTGCATAATATGCTGGAATAAGTACATTTCCACCCTTATAAATCATATCGTCATTATCAAATGAAACAATTTTAACTCTTTCTTTTAATAATGTAGATATACTCTGCATATTATCTTTATTATCTATAATAACAGCTATACTCTCTAATCCATCCTCTTCATAATCCTCTATAAGAGATATTATAGTTTCAATCATATCTTCATCATTATTAACATCTTCTACAAGCACTTTCTCGCCATTTCTTACTAACGGAACTATAGTTTCTTCCTTTAAGAACTTACTTGCATATTCCATAATCTGCTGAGTTGATCTATAACTCTTATTTAGCTTATAATTCATTACCTTATCACCAAAGACTTCCTCAAGTGTTAATATTGCTGGCTTTTCATCTGTTGTAATAAGTCTTTGATTGCTATCTCCAACTATTGTAAAACTTGTGCATCCTGTTAATTCTCTTAACACTAAGAATTGCAACTTAGAATAATCTTGAGCTTCATCTATAACTACATGCTTTATTTTATTTTTTACCTTCTTACCATCTAACATTATCATTAAATATAATATTCCTGATAAATCCATATAATTAAGCATATTTACTTTAAAAAGCCTCTTGTATAATTCTACAATGTCTTCATGTTTAAGCCAACTATCCAATACCTCTCTAGCATTCATTACTTCTCTGACAACTTCTCTTATCTTCAACCTTCTTCTAAACTCTAAATTAACTCTGTCAATTTCTAGCTGTTCTTCACTTAAACTTTTTACCTGTTCTCTAAATTCATTATTTATATTTCTTACACATTCATCTCTTTTATCTTTTATCTTAGATGTAAGTATTCTTCTTATCTTTTCACTTCTTCTAAACAATGGCATATATCCATAATATTTTGTGAATAATTCCTTTATTTCCTCTAGCGAAACAATCTCTTCTCCAAAGAACTCTACATTTCTTATCTTAAAATAACTATTATTTAATTCCTTTACTATATCATTTAAATCACTTAAATATTTATCACTAGACTTATATCTATAGTCTTCTATGAAATCCTCATCTCCTTGCATAGCTTTCTCCATATATTCAGAGAAAGTGATAAACTCTTCATTTAAGTTAATTTCTCTATAAGCGAAATTCTCAAAAGTAGATTCACTTACTCCAGATTCACCAAGAGTAGGTAATACCTCTGATATATAATCCATAAATATATTATTAGGCCCTAATATTAAAACTTTATCTCCAAATTCTTTTCTATAGTTATATAGAAGATATGACACCCTATGAAGAGCTATAGTAGTTTTTCCTGAACCTGCAACTCCATTTACAACAACAACTTTATTTCGAGGTGCTCTTATTATCTCATCCTGTTCTGATTGTATTGTCATAACTATATCTTTTAATGTACTAGATGAATTAGCAGTTAAAACCATCTGTAATATCTCATCTTTTACATCTATTGCCGAATCAAATATTCCCTTTAAGTCGCCTTTCTTTACTATTATTTGTCTTCTTCCTAATATATTAGCTTCTATAGGTCCTTCAGGAGAAATATATTCTGATTTTCCCAAGACACCTTTATAAAACAAACCTGCTATAGGCGCTCTCCAATCAATTACTATTGGTTCATATGTTTCCTCTAAGGTAACTCCAAATCTTCCTATATATATATCTTCTACTCCTTCTTCTTCTTCACTAAATGTAATCTTACCAAAGTAAGGAGATTCCTTTAATATTGAATATTCCTTTAGCTTTTTATCTATAGTCTTATATGCCTCTTCTTTAACATAAGTTTCATGATCAAAATAATCTATTATTTTATCTTCATCATCTTTATATTCCTCTACATATTTTTTTCTAGCATCTAAAATATATTCTGTAATATATTTTCGCTTTGTTATGTAATTAAGTATTTCTTTATCTAATATATTTAATGTTTCTTGAAGCTTACCTTGTTCCATTAAAAATTCCAAATTATTATCCAAAAAATCACTCCTGACAATTAAATAACTAATGCAGGATAATATAATATACCCTGCATCAATCCTCAATAATTTATTATTATTCTTATTCTAAAGCCTCTGATTCATCTATCTCTTTCTTATCTACCTTAGGCTTTTTAAGTTCTGGATACTTTTCACATACCATTTCCATAAATTCATCACCAAATAAAGTTTCTTTTTCTAATAGCACTCTAGCTATCTTATCTAATAAATCTCTATTTTCATTCAAGATACTTCTTGCTTTTTTATGTGCTTCACGAACTATCTTAACTATTTCTTCATCAATCTTTGTAGAAGTTTCTTCACTACAATTTCTAACAGCTCTTCCATCTAAATACCTATTCTGTATTGATTCTAATGCTACCATATCAAATTCATCTGTCATACCATATATAGTTACTATACTTCTTGCTATACTTGTTGCTCTCTCTATATCGTTTGAAGCACCTGTAGATATTCTATTAAATACCTCTTCTTCTGCAGATCTTCCACCTAACAGAACTGTTATTTGATTAATTAATTCTTCTTTAGATTGTAGATACTTATCTTCCTCTGGCAATTGCATTGTATATCCTAGTGCTCCCATTGTTCTAGGAACTATAGTTATCTTGTGAACAGGATCGCTGCCTTTTAGTAATGCTGCAACAAGTGCATGCCCAACTTCATGAAAAGCTACTGTTTCTTTTTCTTGTTTTGATAGTATTCTATCTTTCTTTTCTTTACCTGCAATTACAACCTCTACAGCATCTCTCAAATCTTCTTGAAGTACTGCATTTCTACCATGTTTAACAGCTCTTAATGCTGCTTCATTAATTATATTAGCAAGATCAGCACCTACTGCACCAGGAGTACCTCTTGCTATTTCAACCAAATCAACATCTGCATCTAAACATACATCTTTTGCATGTACTTTTAGTATAGCTTCTCTACCCTTAAGATCTGGTCTATCAACTATTACTCTTCTATCAAATCTACCAGGTCTTAGTAAAGCCTTATCTAATACTTCTGGTCTATTAGTCGCAGCTAGTATTACTATTCCTTTATTGGAATCAAAACCATCCATCTCTGATAATAATTGATTTAAAGTCTGCTCTCTTTCATCATTGCTCTGCATCTGATTATCTCTGCTCTTACCTATAGCATCAATCTCATCTATAAATATTATACAAGGTGCTTTTTCTTCTGCTTCCTTAAATAATTCTCTTACTCTAGATGCACCTACACCAACAAACATTTCAACGAAACTAGATCCTGCTAATGAGAAAAATGGTACTTTTGCTTCTCCTGCAACAGCTTTAGCTATAAGAGTTTTACCGGTTCCTGGAGGTCCAACTAATAGTGCTCCTTTTGGTAACTTTGCACCTATCTCTGTATACTTAGACGGATTATTAAGATATCCTATAACCTCTTCTAATGATTCCTTAGCTTCTTCTTGTCCTGCAACATCCTTAAATGTAACACCTATTTCATTTTCGCAGTAGACTTTAGCCTTATTTTTAGATATTGAACCAATACCTCCACCCATTTTGCCAACAGCTTTAGATAGTACAAACTTCCAGAAGAAAAATAATATAGCTATTGGAATAATCCAACTACCTAATATATTCATCATAAGAGATGTTCTCTCATCCTTACCGCTAAATTCTATATTCTTCTTCTCTAATTCTGGAACTAACTCATCATCTGAAACTCTTATAGTATATAAAACATCACCCTTATATTCACTATTCTTCTTAGAATATATCTCTATTGTGTCACTAGATATCTCTACCTTCTGTACTGCATCATCTTCTATCATTTGTTTAAATTCACTATATGAAATCTTCTCAGTATAATATGTATCTCTAAGTACATTAAACGTCATAACCAAACAGAAAATCAAAGTAAAATATAAAAATATTTGTGATTTGCCTTTATTGTTATTATTATTATTGTTCATATTATTAGGTTTCTTATCATTTATGTTATTATTCTTCTTCTCTTCATTCATTAATATACCACCTCTTTTTCATCTTATAATCTTTAACTTTCTATGCTTTACTTAAGAAGTCCAAAATCTTTAAAAGGATATACCCTAAGCACTGCTTTTGCTTCAATATCATCCTCATCTACATATGGAGTCTTAACCCACTTTCTACTATCATTAGATACAGGTCTATTATCTCCTAAGAAAAAGTATTTACCTTTTGGGACATCATATTCGCCTGAAAATGTATCATTATAAACAACATAATCTTGGTTTATCTTTTCACCATTAACATATACAACGCCTTTTTCTATCTTAACATTGTCACCAGGACATCCTATAAGTCTCTTTATATATGTGTCTTTATTTTCTCGAGAATAAAACACCACTATATCACCTGTTTTAAGTTTCTCTGGGTTATATACTCTTGTTACAAATAATTGATCTCCTTTATTAATGGTAGGTACCATTGATGTTGATGGAATATATACCTTGTATATCAAAAATTTATTTATAAGAACAGTTGCTATAACTGCTATAATTATACATATAGCCCATTCCTTTATTCCATTAAATATTTTTTTCTTTTTATCTTGTTTTGTATTTTCCATAATCTCCATATATACCTCCATATTTTAATGCCTTTAATTTATATAATTTTCTACAGAGTAAACAATTATTTTATAACAAATTATCATATAATATCTTATAATTAATAGGTTTAATTAAGTATATCACACTTAAGTTGTGAATAAAAATTAATATTTATTACAAATTAATAATATTTTTATTGATTTGTTCCTCTATACTTATCCATAAGCGCCCCCATAACTTCAGCTCCAGATGGTGGTGTATATGTGATTGCATTAGCTCCTGCTTCTATTGTTCTCTGAATGGATTCATCAGTAGGACCACCAGTTGCCATGATAGGGAATTCTGGATATTTCTCTCTTATCATCTTAACAATTCTAGGAGTATCTCTACCAGCAGAAATATTCAAGATTGTTGCTCCAGATTTTATTCTTCCGTCAACATCATCTTCATCTGAAACTATTGTTACTATAACAGGTATATCTATAGTATCATGAATTTTTCTTACTATTCTATTGTCTGTAGGCGCATTAACAACAACTCCCATAGCACCCTTAAACTCTGCATCAAGAGCAAGGTTAACCACTCTCTTGCCTTGAGTAATTCCACCACCTACTCCACAGAATATAGGTACATCTGCAGCCTTAATCAAAGCTTCTGTTATAAGTGGTTGTGGTGTAAAAGGATATACTGCAATAATAGCATCTGCATTTGTATTTCTTATTATTGCTACATCTGTTGTAAATAATATAGATTTAATTCTCTTTCCAAAAATCTTCATTCCACCACAAGTTCTGATTATTGGTGGAACCTCTATAACATGACTTCTAAGTACTCCTTTTACTTCAGGAATAAACTTACTCTTCTTCTCCATATAGGTACCCCCTTTAATTTCACATTTCTAACTATTTTATTATACTCCTATTTTAGTAGTAACTAAAGCACTACCTCCACACTTTTATATAATTCTATTCCTTCTCTAGTAACTTTACAGGAGTATGCCATAATATCCACCTTCTCCTTGTAAGCAAGTTTAAGTGCTTCAGAAAACTTAGGATCTGTTTCACTATTAGGTGAGAAACTTTTTACATCTTCCATTTGAATTAAAAATAAAATCCCTGCACCCTTACCTGATTTCTTTGCTTCTATTAATTCCATTATATGTTTAGTACCTCTTTCTGTAGGTGCATCTGGGAATTTAGTGTGTCCTTCCATTTCTAACGTAACGCCTTTTACCTCCAAATAATACTCTCTAGCATCATCATCTATTAATTTGAAGTCAAATCTGCTATTTCCATAAGTCTTTTCTGTTAAAACTTGTGAGTAACCTTTCAAGTTATCCACAGCTTTATTAAGCAATGCTTCTTTAACTACCTTATTAGGAATTTGTGAATCTATAGAGATTAACTTTTCTTTTTTATACACTGCAACTAAATCATATTTTGTCTTACGTGTTGGATTTAATTCTTCTCTAAGTAATACTGTAACTCCAGGTATCAACAGTTCTCTGCACCTTCCTGTATTAGGAACATGAACTATTATATTATTATTATCCATATCTACTTCTGCATTAAACCTGTTAGGTCTATTTATAAATTTAGCTTCAAAAATATTTTTATTATATAACATACTTATCCTCTCACAAACATACTTATCCACATTATTCACATAACTTTTCCACATACATGTGAATAATTTATGTCGTATTTTTTCTTTTTCTTATCTTTGTCGAATAAGATTTTATCTTATTAATTTACATTTTGCAACTTACTGTATATTGTTGTCAATATTTAAAGTTATGCTTATATATTGTGTCAATACCTTTTTTATAAAAAAGTACTTATCCACAGAGTTATCCACTTTATCCACATATTCCACAACTTATAAACCTTATACAAAGATATATTTAAAGCACCTATCCAAAAATCTTATTTGAACATAGATAAGACTAAAATATTATTTACTACCTTGCATTATTTAATACCGAATAATATAATAGAGTTAAGAAAATAATCAAGGAGCGAATGTAGAATGGATACTCAATTAAAAAAAGGTGTATTAGAACTTTGTGTATTATCTGTTTTATCAAAAAAAGATTGTTATGGATATGAATTAGTAAGTGAAATATCTAAGAATATATCAATCTCTGATGGAACCATATATCCTATACTACGAAGATTGTCTTCTGAAGGATACTTCTCAACATATCTTCGTGAATCCCAAGAAGGTCCTCCTAGAAAATATTACAGTTTAACTGATAATGGTTTTAGGCGGAAAATTGAACTTGAAAAAGATTGGCATCATTTTGTAGATGCCGTAAACCAAATTTTATCTTAGGAGGTAAATTATAATAATGACTAAGTACGAATTTCTTAGAATTATCGAAGAAGGTCTAGAAGACTTTCCAACTAGTGAACGAAATGATATTTTATACGATTATGAAGAACACTTTACTTATGGTAGAGCTGACGGAAAAACAGATGAAGAGATAATAGCTGAATTAGGAGACCCTTATGAAATAGTTAATCAATATAGAAATGGTTATCTAAAACCTGTATCCGAAGATAACAATAATTCAGAAAAAGATTCCTCTACTAATTCATCACAATTTAACACAGAAGATACTAGCAATACTTCTTCTTATGATACTACAAAAAATAATTATACTAAACCAGAACCTGATATAAAATCTTCAAATGCTAGTATAATATTAAAGATAATAATAGTTTCCGCATTAATCATATTTTGTGGTCCTTTACTTTTGGGAATACTTAGTGCTATCTTTGGCATAGGTGTTACAGCAATAGTAGTTCCCATATCTTTATGTATTGCTTTAATTGCAGTAACATTATCAGGCTACGGTATATTGGTTCCAGGTATATCCATTCCAAAATATCTTACTGACTTACCAATTGCATCAAAGATTCTTGCACTTATTGGAACAATTGCACTTTCAATATTTTGTATTATTGTTATTATATATATAATCAAAGCAATTATTCTATTAATTAGAAGTTTTATAAATTGGATCAGGAATAACTAAGGAGGTGTTTATTTTGAAAAAGAAATTTATTTCTACTAAAGTTATAATAACAGCAATTGTTTCACTTATAGTATGTATTGGTTGCTTTTTAACTGCTATAATTATTATTTTTAATAGTAACTGTACACTTGCTAAAGAATTAAAAAATCATAATTTTTCCATACTTGATGATTTTGAATTTAACGGTAGGTTTACTAGTAAATTTAATGACACTAGAAGTATTACCATAGATGACAATATTGAAAAAATAAACATTAACTCAACTGCTGCTGATATTGAAGTAGAGTTCACTAATTCTATTGCAACTGAAATAAAAATGACCATAGAGGGCACTTTTTCAGATACCAAGTCCTTTGAAGATATCATTGGTGATTTTGGATATTCTAACAACATTGCCACTATATCAACTAAAGAAAATTCATTATCATTTGGAACATTTAAATTAAAATTATTTATTCCAAGTCAATATAAAAATAATATAAACATTAATACAGTAAGTGGTGATATCGATTGTTCTAATGCAATTACATTAAGTTCATTTAATATAGAAGCCACAAGTGGTGATATCGAAATAAATAATTTAAATACTCAAAACACATCAATTTCTACAATAAGTGGAGATATAGATATAGAGAACTTTAAGACTAAGCAATCTAATATAAACACTACAAGTGGTGATATATATGCAGAAACTTCTGAACTTGGAATTAGTAAAATAAAGACTACTTCAGGTGATATAGATATTGAAATGACTAGATTAGATAAATCAATGGACATAAACAGTACCTCTGGAGATGTTTATCTAACTGTGCCTTCTAAAGAAAATTTTGATGTCAATTTTTCTTCACTAAGTGGTGATTTATATGATGATTCTTCTCATAAATCTGGTGAAAAAATTATAAATGTAATTACCAAAAGTGGTGATTTAGATATAAGCGATAATTAAAAATTTTCCCCACCTAGCAAAATATAATTTTTGTTAGGTGGGGAGTTTATATTTTCTATAAATCCTTCATTAAATTAATCATCTCAATAGCAGATACTGCTACATCAAAGCCTTTATTTCCAGCCTTTGTTCCTGCTCTCTCAATTGCTTGTTCTATATTATCAGTAGTTAATACACCAAACATTACTGGTTTATTAGTTTCTAATGATACTGCTGCAATTCCCTTTGACACTTCTGCACATACATAATCATAATGTGATGTTGATCCTTTTATAACAGCTCCTAAACATATTACTGCATCATATTCATCTTTTTGTGCTAATTTCTTTGCTAGTAGTGGAATTTCATAAGCACCAGGAACCCATGCTAATGTTATATCATCAGTATCTACACCATGTCTTACTAACGCATCTTCTGCTCCACCTATAAGCTTTGATACTATAAATTCATTAAACCTAGATGCTACTATTGCTACCTTTATACCTTGTCCTACTAAATTTCCTTCTAATAATTTCATTTCTATACTCCTCCTTATAGCATATGTGCCATTTTCTCTTTTTTTGTTTGTAAATAGAATTTATCTATTTCATTTGCTTCTATAATTATTGGAACTCTCTCAACCACATCTATTCCATATTGATTAAGTCCAGTAATCTTCTCTGGATTATTAGTCATAAGCTTAACTTTATTTATACCTAATTGCTTTAATATCTGTGCACTAACATCATATTTTCTCATATCAGCTGGGAAACCTAATTTTAAGTTTGCCTCTACAGTATCATATCCTTCATCTTGTAATGTATAAGCTTTCAATTTATTAAGTAATCCTATCCCTCTACCTTCTTGTCTCATATATAAAAGTGCGCCTTTACCTTCTTTTTCAATTCTTCTTAATGCATTTTGTAATTGCTCACCACAATCACATCTCTTAGACCCTAATACATCTCCTGTAAAACATTCTGAATGAATTCTAACAAGAGTAGGTTCACCTTCTTTAAATTCTCCCTTTGATAAAACTATATTTTCTTCTCCTGTATATTTATTAACAAATGCAGATACTGTAAACTCTCCATATTTAGTTGGTAAATTAGCTGATATAACTTTCTCTACTAATTCTTCTTTTTTACTTTTATATTCAATTATTGCTTCTACAGATATTATCTTCAAATTATATTCTTCTGCCATCTTCAACAAATCAGAAGTTCTTGCCATATGTCCATCATCTTTCATAACTTCACATATAACAGAAGCCCCCTTAAGTCCTGCTAGCTTTGCCAAATCTACTGATGCCTCTGTGTGTCCTCTTCTTTCAAATACTCCTGCTGGCTTTGGAATAAGTGGAAATACGTGACCAGGTCTTCTAAAATCACTTCCTGTAACATCTTCACTTACTAATTTCTGAATAGTTAATGCTCGCTCATAAGCTGATATTCCAGTATCTGTATCTTTATAATCAACTGATACTGTAAATGCAGTTTCATGATTATCAGTATTTTTTGTTACCATTTCATTTATATCTAGCTTCTCTAATAACTCCCTCTCCATAGGTGTACATATTAATCCTCTCCCCATTTTTGCCATAAAATTAATATGCTCCCCAGTTACCTTCTCTGCTGCAACTACTAGATCACCTTCATTTTCTCTATCCTCATCATCTACCACTATTATCATATTGCCATTTCTTATCTCTTCAATTGCTTCTTCTACTGTACTAAACTTCATATTTTTTCCTCCTTACATAAAGCCGTTTCTCATCAAAAAATCTTCTGTTATATTACTCTTCTCTTCTTTATTCTTAAAACCTAATAACTTTTCTACATACTTACCTACAATGTCATTTTCAATATTGAATTCATAACCTATGTCTCTTGACAATATAGTTGTTTCTTTCGAGGTATGAGGTATTATAGAAACTTTAAATTTATCTTTATCCACTTCTGCCACTGTAAGACTTACTCCATCTATTGTTATAGATCCTTTTTCAACTATATACTTAGCTATATTATTAGATACTTGTATGGTCAACCACGTTGATATATTTTCTTTTTCTACATTAATTAATTTACCTAATCCATCAACATGTCCACTAACTATATGTCCACCTAATCTATCACTTAAACATAATGCTCTTTCTAGATTAACCTTGCTATTTCTTTTTAATAAACTTAAATTTGTTCTTCTATATGTTTCTCCCATAACATCTGCTACAAATGAATCTTTATTTAATTTACATACTGTTAGACATACTCCATTTACTGCAATACTATCTCCAAGCCTTGTATTTTCCAACACTTTAGTAGCTCTTATCTCTATAGATAAATTCTCATGTCCAGGGATTATATTTTTAATTTCACCTATTTCTTCTATTATTCCTGTAAACATTACTTAACATACCCCTCTACTACGATATCACTACCAATAGTACTAATATCTATATTTTCTATATTAAAAGATTCTATCATCTCTGATACACCTCTTCCTCCAACAGCCCCTTTTGCATTATTCCCACCTAATATCTTTGGAGCAATATATATTCTAACCTTATCTACAATTCCCTCTTGTAAGCAAGAAAAGTTAATTTCACTTCCACCTTCTAGAAGTATACTATCTATTTTCTTTTCTCCTAACTTATCTATAAGACTAGTTATATCTACTCTTCCATCTTTTTCTTTAGCAACAATCACTTCTACATTTCTTTCTTCAAGCAATTTGATTTTATCTTTATCCGCTTTATGGGTAGTAGCAACTATAGTTGATATATTATTTGATGTATTAACTATCTTAGAATCTAGTGGAATTCTAAGATTCGAATCAACTATTATCCTTATTGGATCATTTCCACCTTCAATTCTGCAATTAAGCATAGGATTGTCTTTTATAACAGTATTTATTCCTACCATTATTGCTGATAAATTATTTCTTAACTTATGCACATCCTTTCTAGACTCTTCACAACTTATCCACTTAGATTTACCTGTAGCTGTTGATATCTTGCCATCTAGAGACATAGCATATTTCATAAGTACAAAAGGTCTAGAAGTTTCTATGTACTTCATAAATATTTCATTTATCTTCCTACATTCTTCTTCTAAGACTCCTACCACTACCTCTATTCCTGCATCCTTTAGTATATTTACCCCTTTACCTGCAACTAAGGGATTAGGATCTAAAACTCCTATAACAACCTTTTTGATGCCTTCTTCCACTATTCGTTTAGCACAAGGAGGTGTCTTACCATAATGTGCACAAGGCTCTAAGGTTACATACATAGTAGCTCCTCTTACATCTTCAGTAGCATTTTCAACGGCATTTACTTCTGCATGATTATCACCATATTTCTTGTGATATCCTTCTCCTATGATCTTGTCCTCCTTCACTATAATAGCTCCAACCATAGGATTAGGAGCTACCTTGCCTCTACCTAATGCAGCCAACTCTAAAGCTCTCTTCATATAGATTTTGTCCATATTCTTATCACTTCCTATAAAAGTTTATTATAAGTTATTCATATCTTCATCTATATATAGTTAACATTTATGCTTATATGATATTTTGCCATAGGCTTGAATTTCCTATAAACAAAAAAGCCTTGAATTAACTTCAAGGCTTCTAAATATAAAATATACAATTATTATGAAGAAAAAAACTCTGAAATCCTAAGATTCCAGAGTGCATTATCAACATAATCTAAATATATACAAATCATATATATAAATTCTATATCTAATCTTCTTCCATCCAGACTCTACTGTCGGCCTCGGAATCTCACCGAATCATGCTCATAAGAGCTCGCGGGCTATAACCGCCGGTTGGGAATTACACCACACCCTGAAGATATTATTAACTTTACTACATAGTACTATATATAACTTTTTATGTCAACAAATATTTTCTCAATAATGCTATAAAATTATACATAATATTTATCCTTTTATTCTTTTGATTAAATCCTCTAATTCAGAATTTGTAATAGCATGTTGACGTCCATTATCATATTCATTATCTATCCACTTCTTAATTTCTAATACAATCTCAGATTCTTTACTAACTTTTTCATCGGGATACCTCTTATTGTACCAATAAACTATACCCGCAATTCCTGATGATTGATTTATAGCTACACCAACTTCTCTATTGAGAATTTTTTTAGTATCAAAAATATTATAAATTTCCTCATCTTTATTTAATCCATCAGCATGAATTCCTGCTTTAGTTACATTAAAATTCTCGCCAACAAAAGGTGTCATAGGTGGAATATCATATTTTAATTCCTTAGTATAATAATCTGCTATATCAGTTATTACTTGAGGATTCATTCCATTGAAGGTACCTCTTAATGATGCATATTCCATAACCATTGCTTCTGTTGGTATATTACCAGTTCTCTCTCCTATTCCAAGTAATGAACAATTTACTGCTGAAGCTCCATACATCCATGCTGTTATTCCATTAATAACAGCTCTATAGAAATCATTATGTCCATGCCATTCTAACCACTCAGAAGGAACATTCGAGAAATTTTTCAATCCATAAACAATACCTGGTACACTTCTTGGTAATGTCACTCCTGGCATAGATGCCCCTATTCCTAACGTATCACATATTCTTATCTTAACTGGTAATTTTGCTTCTTTGGACATATTCATAAATTCATTAACTAAAGGAACAACAAAACCGTAAAAGTCAGCTCTAGTTATATCCTCTAAATGACATCTAGGAATAATTCCTTCATTTAATGCATCCCTAACAATCTCTACATATTTATTAAATGCCTCTTCACGAGTTAATTTCATTTTATTATATATATGATAATCAGAACAGCTAATTAATATACCTGTTTCCTTTATTTCCAAAGATTTTACAACATTAAAATCTTTCTTATTAGCTCTTATCCATGTAGTTATTTCAGGAAATTCAAACCCTAATTCTCTACATTTATATATTGCTTCTACATCCTTCTTACTGTATGCAAAGAATTCAGATTGTCTAATAACTCCATTTTTACCCCCAAGCTCATTTATCATTTTAAATAAGTCTACTATCTGTTTAACTGAATAAGGTTCTCTAGATTGTTGTCCATCTCTAAATGTTGTATCTGTAATATATATTTCCTTAGGCATTGATGGCATTGTATATCTATGATTAAAAGCTGTTAATGGCACCATATCATAGCTAAATATTTCTCTATATAAATTAGGTTTGTCTCTATTTTGTAAATTGTAACAATGCGGTTCCTCTTCTAAGAAATTACGTTCTTTGTTAAAAATGATTTTATTATTGTTGATTTGTGTCATTATTTCACCCCATTATCTTATAGTTAGTTTAAAGTATTGCATTTATATATAATATCAATAAATGTGAATTAAATCAAATATATTCCAAAATATATAGTGTATTCTTATTGCTCGTAATTTAAAAAATCCGTAAAATTATTCTCAAAGAATAATTTTACGGAAATACAAAATAACTTTATTTATTAAGAACATTTCTTAATTGCATTTTCTAATATATCTAATCCTGCTTCTAATTGAGCATCAGTCATTACAAGTGGTGCCAAAAATCTAATTACTTGTCCATGACTACCTGAATTTTCAACCATTAATCCATGTTGTGCACATTCTTGAATTAACTTAGCAACTAATTCTCCATTAGGTTCTTTAGTCTTTTTATCTTTTACGAATTCAAGACCTATCATACCACCTAATCCTCTAGCATCGCCTACTACTTCATACTTATCTACCCATTCTTTATATCTCTTCATAACTTTTTCTCCTATTTCTAGAGAACGATCTGCTAATTTATCTCTTTCCATAATTTCTATTGTCTTAAGAGCTGAAGCACAAGCTAATGGATTACCACAATAAGTTCCACCAATAGTTCCTGGATAAACAGCTTCCATTATTTCTTCTCTTGCAATTATTGCACTTAATGGAAGTCCTGCTGCTATTGATTTAGCTGTTGTAAGTATATCTGGTTCAACACCATTTTCCTTCCAATATTCACTTGCAAACATTCTACCTGTTCTACAGAAACCACTTTGAACTTCATCTGCTATAAGCATAATTCCATTATCATCACATATTTTTCTTACAGCCTTTACCCATTCTATTGGTGCTGGAATGAATCCACCTTCACCTTGCAATGGTTCAACAACTATTGCAGCTATATATTCAGCCGGAGAACATTCATCAAATACCTTGTATATTGAATCAACATAATATTGTATTGCTTCTTCATCTGTCATTCCTGCTGGTTTTCTATATAAATATGGATATTCAGCTCTATATACACCTTCTGGGAATGGTCCAAGACCCTTTGCATAAACCTTCTTTGCAGTCATTGCCATAGTTAAATTAGTTCTACCATGAAATGCTCCTGAAAAACATATTATATTAGGTCTTTTAGTAAATGCCTTTGCCAACTTTACACCATTTTCATCTGCTTCAGCACCACTATTTGCAAAATATGTCTTTTTAACTTTACCCTTTACTGGTACTATTTGATTTAATTTTTCTGCTAGTTTAACATATCCCTCATGAGTTACTATATTAAACATTCCATGAAAATACTTTTCACTTTGTTTCTTAACTTCTTCTATTATTTCTGGATGACTAAATCCTACATTTAAAACACCTACTCCACCGATCCAATCTAAAAATGTATTGCCATCAACATCTTCAATCATCGCCCCTTCTCCACGTTCTATAACTACAGGATAAACACATTTTATTGCTGAAGGAACTGCTTTTTCTCTTCTCTCTATTATTGCCTTTGCCTTTGGTCCTGGAACTGTTTCTGTAATAATTTTTGGTAATGCTTCTCTTAACATAATTACTACCCCCTAAATATATATTAATAATACAATTTTCAAAAAATAAAAGATGACAAAGAGACCCTATATCCTTGACCTCATTGTCATCTACTTTTCTTTTATTTATTGATTATAATATAGCACAACCATACTATGTTCTCAACGTTGTCTAGCATAAATTTTTCTTTATTTTTTGTGCTTAATGCACAAAAATATTATATAATATTATAAACGAGGTGATAATATGTCTATTTCATTATTGAATTTATATAATGATACAAAATCAAAATACAAATTAGAATTAGTTGCTGGAATTAATGGTGTAAATAGGATAATAAGTTGGGTATATTATTCTGAAGATAATTCTACAATTGATTTTATTCGTGGAAATGAACTTATCTTTACTACTGGACTTGAATATAATCATAATGAGAATTGGCTACTAGAACTTATTAAAAGTTTAATTATACATAATGCTGGTGGATTAGTTATTAACATAGGAAATTATATAAAAAACATACCTGAGGATATTATAAATTACTGTAACAAATATAATTTTCCTCTTATTACTATGCCTTGGGAAATTCACTTAGTCGATATAATGCAAGATTATTGTAATTCTATAATTACTGAAGAACAAAGATCTAAAAATATAGATGCAACAATAAAAAATTTATTACTAAATAGAACTCTATCCTATGAATATTATGATGTTTTATCTGAAAACAAATATGATACAGATGGTTATTATTATGTTTGTAAGATTACCTCTACTTATCCAATGCAAGATATCATAAATTCTATTTATAATATATCTTTTAATTATTCAACAATAAAATATAATATTATAACTATTAATAAAGATTATTTCTTAGTATTTCATAGCGAATCCAGAGAAATTTCTCTAAATTATTTTGAGAATTTATCTAAAAAACTCATAGAAAAATATCCTATAAAATTTTTTATAAGTTCAGCTATTAAAGGTATAAAAAATCTATCATTAGGATATGACCAATCTAATAAATGCTCATTAATTCCTTCTCCTAACAATTGTATATTCTATGATAGCTTGGGGATATACAAGCTTCTATTAGAAATTAATAAAAAAGATAGCCTAATAGAATTTTACAATAATTCTTTAGGCAACTTAATTGAGTATGATAACAAGCACAATACAGATTTATTAACTACTTTAAAACTATATCTACTTAATAATTCAAGTATTCAAGCTGTAGCAGATGCTACATTTACTCACAGAAATACCATTAATTATAGAATAAGAAAAATCAAAAGCATTTTAGATGTTGATATTGATAATATGTCCGTAAAGATGGAACTTCTATTATCTTTTTATATAAAAAATATATTATAAATTCTCACACACTATAATTATTATTTTCATAATATAATATCAATCAATAATAATTATAATGGAGGATACAAATGAATAATAGTTTATACGATCGTTCTTCATGTTGCAAGAAAAGATCTTCTTGCTCATTTGACTGTGATTGCTGCAACAACACAAAAAATAGTAACCGTTGTTGTTCAGATAATGATGACAATTCACTATTAGATATATTATCTAATAGCAACTGTGGATGTTCTACTTCTATAACATCAAGCTCAACAGCTCTATGTCCATCAAATAATAATAATCTAGTAACAGCATCATTAAATAATCTTGATGATAACTTATGTGATATTAAGGTTACTCTAGCAGAAGCTAAAGCTACACTTTTATTCTTGGCTCAAACACTATGCTCTAATGGTAATCTTACAGATACTGAAAGATCACTATTATTAAATTTAGAACAGTCACTAAAAAAAATAAACTGTAGTGTTAATGATAGTATATCAGATGTTAATTGCTTAAATTCAATACTATAACAAAGATGATCAATATTTAATTAAAATAATTATTTCTAGTTTAGTAATAAAGTTTTTTATTGTATATATCTAGATAAATCTTAGTATTCTTATAAATAAAAAATCGACTTGCCATTAAAAATATTACACTGTTCAAACTAATGTGAATTTGTAATATTTAGGCAAGTCAATTTTTTATTGTTTAGAATACTTGATGAAATCAAATAATATTCATATAAAAACTATATTTTTATTGATAGAAATTTTTCAAAAAACTATTCACATCTTCCTGCTCTTCTAGTTAATTGATATATCTTCTTAGCTAATCTCTTATTATAGCTCTTTGGAAGCGCTCTCCATTGCCAGTTTCCGCTTAAAGTTGATGGGAAGTTAGTTCTTGCATCATTTCCTAAGTTTAAGAAATCTTGCATTGGTGCAATAGCAATATTAGCAACACTATTCCATACACCTTTTATGAAGCCCCAGTTTAATCCTTCTTCTTTATTTAATCCAAGATAAGCTTTAGCTTCTTTTACTTCTTGTTTACCGCCTGTTACAGTGTACCATCCCATAAATGTATCATTATCGTGAGTTCCTGTATAAGCTATACAATTTTCAGTATAGTTATGTGGTAAATAATCACTAGTACCATCCATAACTTCTCCTTCTTCTGCACCAAAAGCAAATTGTAATACTTTCATTCCTGGATATCCAGTTTCTTTTAAGAATTCTGCTAATGATTCAGTTTGTACTCCTAAATCTTCTGCAATTATTTCTACTTCTCCAAGTTCTGCTTTTATTGCATTAAATAAGTCCATTCCTGGTCCTTCAGTCCATTTTCCATTTACAGCTGTTTCTTCTCCAAATGGTATCTCCCAGAATGCTTCAAATCCTCTAAAATGGTCAATTCTTAATACATCATATATCTTAAGGCTTTCTTTTACTCTTGATATCCACCATGAATACTTATCTTTCTTCATGTATTCCCAATCATAGATAATATTTCCCCATAATTGTCCTGTTTCTGAGAACATATCTGGAGGACATCCAGCTACAGTTATTGGGTCAAATGTTTCTTTATCTATCTTAAAGTTCTTAGGATTACTCCATGTATCAACACTATCTGTAGCTACATATATAGGAATATCCCCAACTATTTTAATGCCTTGCTCATTAACATATTCTTTAAGCTTCATCCATTGATCATAGAATAAGTATTGTAAGAATGACCAGTAATTTATTTCATCACTTAGTTCTTCTTTATATTTCTTTACAGCACTTTTTTCTCTCTTCTTGATGTCATCATCCCATTCGTTCCAACTAACTAAATCGAAATGGTTTTTTACAGCCATATATAATGCATAATCTTCAAGCCACATAGCATTTTCTTTTTTAAATGCTTCAAATTCTTCTTTAATATCATCTAATTTATCTGATACCTTAAAGTTTTCATAAGCTCTTCTTAAAACTTTATATTGAACATCAAACATTAACTCATAGTTAACTTTTTCAAGATTATCTCCATATTCTTCATTCTTATAATCTGATCTCTTTAATAACCCTTGTTTATTAAGAATATCAAAATCTATAAAATATGGATTACCAGCAAATGCTGAGAAACATTGGTATGGAGAATCTCCATAACTAGTGTGTCCTATAGGTAATATTTGCCAATATTTAATTCCTGATTCTTTTAAGAAATCTGCAAATTCATAAGCTTCTTTTCCCATTTTACCAATTCCATATTTACCAGGTAGAGAAGCTATATGCATTAATACTCCTGCGCCTCTTTCCATATATATTCCCTCTTTTCTATATTTTTATTTATTTTTATTCTTTTTACAAGATTCTCTTTTTATTAATTTAGTGTCTAGAATAATATGTTGATTTTGTGTTTTTCCATCTAAAAGATCTAATAGCAATGTTGCACTTTTTTTAGCCATTTCTATTCTAGGTTGCATCACAGTTGTTATACCAGGATTATAGAATTTACTTATGTCCATACCATCAAATCCTATTAATGATATATCATCTCCTATAATTAATCCTTCATCCACAATAGCCTTTGCAACGCCTATTGCCATAACATCCGATATACAAAAGATTGCTGTTACATCTTTATTATTTCTTATAAATTCCCTAGAGACTTCATATGCTCTTTCAGAATTATAATCACCAACTAACATATTGTTAGTATTAAATTCAATATTATTCTCTATTAATGCTTTTCTATAACCTTTTAATCTAAACCAACTGATTCCAAGGTCATTCTCTTCACCAATCATTACCGCAATATTGCGATGACCTAAATCTATTAAATATTTAATTGCTATGTATGCTGCTTTTTCATTATCTATTCCTACAGATGAATACCCAATATCATCATTAATAAATAAAGTATTTGCTGATGTTAATATAACAGGCACTTCTAATGATGCTAATTGTTCCTTACTTACTGTTTCAAAATTTCCTCCAAGGCAAATAGCTCCTCTAAGTCTTTTTTCTTTTATAAATGCCTGTAATGTTTCAAAGTCATCTGACAAAGTAAAATCATTTTGTTCTAATATCATTGTATACTTAGAATCATTGATAATTCCACCTATGATATTAGTCATTTCAGAAAATAAAGGATTAAAAACGCCCCTAACTAATATGCCAATATGATTTGTGTTATTTTGCTTTAATATTCTAGCACTATTATTAGGAACGTAATTACTTTCTTTTATGACTGCCATAACTCTCTCTCTAGTACTCTCTTTTACATCTTGATGATTATTTAATACCCTTGATACAGTACTTACTCCAACTCCAGCTTTTTTAGCAATATCTCTAATATTCATATTTATTGCCCCCTCATTGATATACTATATACCTATGAAAAACCGGTACCGATACCAATAATTATTATACAAAAATTCCTATGTTACTAGGAATTTTTGTATTTACTAAGTTATCTATAGAAATTAGTTTAATATTGCCTTTACCTATTAGCCCTTTACAGCTCCAGCTGTTAAACCACCAGCTACGAACTTTTGAAGTCCCATAAATAGCACAACTACTGGTACTGATGCCATTATAGCTGCTGCTGAATATTGAGTCCAGTTAGAAGCAAATTTATCTTTTATAAATGATTGTAAACCTGTTGCTACAGTTTGTACACTCGGATCTTTTAATAATGATGAACTGAATATGAATTCTGAATATGCATTAATGAATGCAAATAAGAATATAACTAAGAACATATTTCTCATCATAGGTAATACGATTTTAACGAAAACTTGCATTGTAGTACAACCATCAACATATCCTGCTTCTATTAATTCATCTGGAATACCATCCATATGACCTTTCATTAACCATATATTATATGCACTACCACCTGCTAATAAAAGAATAATTATTAGCTTGTTATCTGTACCTGCTATTCCAACAGTATCATATAAGTTATAACATATAGTTAATATAGCTGGTAAAGCCATTGTTGTAGGGAACATTTGAAGTATTAATAAACTCATAAGTCCACCACTTCTGAATCTAAATTTTAATTTAGAGAAAGCAAATGCTGCTGGTGTAGTTAATATTAATTGTATTGCTGCAACTGATAAACAAATTATTAATGAGTTTTTAACCCATAATAAGAAGTTAGTATCTTTTATAACCTTTGAGTAGTTTTCAAATGTAACTTCACTTGGCCATAATTTAGTAGTAGCGAATCCTGTACCTTTAGTTAATGATGCTGCAACTATTGATAGTAATGGGAATAAAACTATTAAAACAAATATTCAAAGGAATATTCTTGAAATCCAAGCTTTTCTTTTTTCTCTGCCTGAAACTTTTTCTTCATATTTTAATACTGGTTCAGTATTGTTAGCTGACATCTGCATATTATTGTACCTCCTTGAATTGTCCTGATAATCTCATTTGAGCATATGAAATTATAGCAAGTAATATAAATACTAGTAATCCTATAGCAGCTGCTATATTATATTTACCTATACTACCATTTGATAACTTATAGTTAACAGATGCTAGTATATCTGTATAACCAGCATATTGGCTATTTGCTCTAGCAGGTCCACCGGATGTAATCAAGTACGCAGAACCAAAGTTATTAAAGTTAAATGAGAATGATGAAATTAAAAGTGGATAAGCAGTTTGGGCAATTGATGGCATTGTAATTTTAACAAATTGAGTAAACTTACTAGCTCCATCAACATCAGCTGCTTCATAGTAAGTAGTTGGGATAGCTGCTAATGCACCTAAACAAATATTCATCATGTAAGGGAATCCTAACCAAATGTTAACAAAACATAATGCAACTCTTGCCCAGAATGGATCTGATAACCATGGAATAGGTTCTCTTATAATTCTAATATTTAATAACAAGTTATTTACTGCACCATAAGTACCATTTAAAAGTCCTTGCCATGAAAGAATAGCAACAACAACTGGTAATGCCCATGGAATAATTAAAATAGCTTTATAAACGCCTCTTTCTTTTATGTGTTCATTGTTCAATAACATTGCTGTAATTAAACCTACAAAGAATGAACCTAATGTTGAAATTAAAGCAAAGATAAGTGTCCAACCAAATACAGGGAAGAATACTTCTTTAAATGGTCCATTTAAAACTTCTACGAAGTTCTTAAGACCTACCATCTTTACATCTTCACTTGCAATATACATTGTTTTGTTTGTAAATGCTAACCATATTGTATAAGCTATTGGTAGCACTGTAAAAATAATTATTGAAATCATTGCAGGTGCCATAAAAGCTGCTGCTTTGACTCCATCGCCTTTTTTTGTTATAGCCTTCATACTACAAAAAACTCCTTTCAAAGATAACCTAAAATATATACGTAAATTATAGAGGGGATTTTAATCCCCTCTTAATTGTCTTAGAAATTCAATATGAATTAGCCTAACAGACTATTCCATGTTTGCTATTCCTTCTTTAACTTGATCAACTAACTTCTTAGCAGTTTCTTCTGGAGTTTGTGTTCCAGTAATTAATGCCTTTAAGTTGTCTGCTCCTGGAGTCCACATTGCTTGAACTTCTGGAATGTTAGGCATTGGAATAGCAACTTCTGATGCTTTTACGAATTCTGCTGAGTATTCGTTAGCTTTGAATGCGTCACTGTCCATAGCTGAATTTAATGCTGGAAGTCTACTTCCTTTTTCTATTAATATATCAGTTGTGTTTTCTTGTAAGTATTCCATTAATTCCCAAGCTAAATCTGAGTTTTTAGATTTTGAGCTTACGAATGCAGCTTGTACACCCATGAATGGTTTAGCTGTTTCTCCATCTATTGTTGGTAATGGAGTAATTCCTAAATTAACTAATCCAGCACAATCTGAAACATTCCAAGGTCCTGAAATGTAGTAATCAGTTTCTCCGTTCATGAAGTTAGCTTTAGCTATATCATCAGTAATATCAACTGATATTTCTTTCTTATCTGCTAAGCTCTTAAGGAATTCGAATCCCTTAGTTGCTCCTTCATTTCCTAATCCAATATCTGATGGATCTAATGTACCATCGTTATCTTTGAATACATATCCACCATTTGCTGATAAGAATCCAAATGTTAAATAGAAGTCATTAGCATTGAATTGGAATTTACCGCTATCTCTTACTTCTTCCATAGTAGTTGGTGCTTCAGGAACATTATCCTTATTGTAGAATAAAGCTACACATTCAACTGCTAGTGGAATAGCATATTTAGTTCCGTTTATAGTTACAGCATCAACAGCTCCTTGTGAAACATATTCATCATCTGAAGTTTTGTAATCACTTGGTACTTCTGCAAGTACTCCAGCTTTTTGATAAGTTCCTAAGTTATCGTGTGCTAAACCGAAGTAGATATCTGGTCCTTTTGAACTTTGTAAAGCAGTGATAGCAGCTTGCATTTCTCCTGTATCTTCTACTACTTTAACATCTACATCGTTATCTTTTCCCCATTGTTCTGCTACTGTTCTTACAGCATCAACTTCATCAGTTGATAAGTGAGACCATACAGTTAAAGACTTCTTAGAGCTTGATCCTCCCTTTTTGTCATCTGATCCACCGCATCCTACTAATGCTGTAGTTAACATTGTTGCAGCCATAGTTGCTGCTAAAATTCTTGTACGTTTGCTCATAATTTTTACTCCTCCTCATATCATCTTATTATATAAACCTTATAATAAGGCCTAATAAGCAATTACATTACCAAACATAACTTAAAATAATTTACTTAATTTACATTCGGTATCGTTCCCAAGATTATTGTACTACACCGTGGAAACATTTTCAATACCTTATTTTCATTTTTTTAGAATTTATTTTCACCTTTCCATAATGTAAACACTATTTTAAAGATAGTTGCTTGATTAAAAATTCTTATGTCAAACCCTGTGTATTTCTGTATTTTATCTATTCTGTATATTAAAGTATTTCTATGAATATAAAGTTCCTTGGCAGCCTCACTAAGATTAAGTCCGCACTTAAAAAACACATCTATAGTTTTCACCATATCATTATCTAATTTTTTTAGCTTCTTATTAAAATACCCAATTAGTTCTTCTTTTTTCTTAGAATTAATATTATCCACTATTTCTTCAAATATTGTATCTTTTTCATTAACTATATCAATATCCATATCAAACTTTCTAACTACAGATATTCTTGCATTACACTCTTCTATATGCTTCAATATATTCTTATAACCCTCAACTTTACAGTAACTTATTATAACTTTTGTAGATATATTAGTAATTATAGTTTCTTTTATACTAACAGCATGTTCATGTACAGATTCTAATTTTCCTAATAATAATATCTTGTCTTGGTATATCAATATAGGCATTTCATTTTCATCATAGCATTCCTTTAATAAGGAAAATGCTTCTTCAAGCATATTATCAACATATATTAAAATCATATCAAATTTTGAAGATAAGCAAGGATAAGCTTCAATAATTTCTTCTCTTTGCACAAAATTATTGCTTAATATCTCATTAATTATCATTCTTTTTTTTATGTAGCTTTCTTTAAGCACATTTTCAATATAATATTCTAATAGAAACATTACTTTTTCTTCGCTTTTAGGAATTTGTATATATATTCTTTTATTTTCCACATTAATTATTCTTTCAATAATTTCTTCCTTAATAGTATTGAAGCTAGGAGATACATATATATCTCCTAGCTCATCTTTCATTCTAAAAGGAATTTGAGTAACTTCATTTATTTTTTCCATCATCTCAACGATTTTCTTCATGAATACACCTCAAACTCTTATTTTATTATATTATTTTAGTACAAATTAAACGATTCTCATTTCAGTTTCTTTGTTGAATATATGAATCTTAGTTGCATCTAAATGGATCTTAGCTTTATCTCCAACTTTTAACTTAGTTGTTCCGTTAACTCTTACTGTTAATGGAGTTGTGTCATCTTTAACATAGATATAGCTTTCAGAACCCATAAGTTCGATAACTTCTACTTCTACGTCAACAACTTCTCCTGGATTAGCAGCTACTAATTCTGCATCATCATCTAAATATTCTGGTCTTATACCAAATGTAACTTCAGTACCAGCTAAGTTTTCTTTCTTAACAACCTTTGCAGTTTCTTCTGGTAATAGAATCTTTTGGTTACCTAATGTAGCGTAAGCTTTTTCTCCTTCTACTACTACTTTTCCATCAAAGAAGTTCATTTGAGGGCTTCCTATGAAACCAGCAACGAATTTGTTAGATGGGAAGTTATATATATTTTGTGGAGTATCAACTTGTTGAATTACACCATCTCTCATAACAACTATTCTTGTTCCCATTGTCATAGCTTCTACTTGGTCATGTGTAACATATATAAATGTTGTTTGTAATTTATGGTGTAACTTAGAAATTTCAGTTCTCATTTGAACTCTTAACTTAGCATCTAAGTTTGATAAAGGTTCGTCCATAAGGAATACCTTTGGATTTCTAACTATTGCTCTACCTAAAGCAACTCTTTGTCTTTGACCACCTGATAAAGCCTTTGGTCTTCTGTCTAATAAATGTTCTATATCAAGAATTCTTGCTGCTTCGTTTACCTTTTGATCTATTTCTTCTTTTGGTACTTTTCTTATCTTTAATGCGAATGCCATGTTGTCACGAATTGTCATGTGTGGATATAATGCATAGCTTTGGAAAACCATTGCGATATCTCTATCCTTTGGTTCTTTATCGTTACATAATTCATCTCCGATATATAATTCTCCTTTTGATATGCTTTCAAGTCCTGCTATCATTCTTAATGTAGTAGACTTACCACATCCTGATGGTCCTACGAATACTATAAATTCTTTATCTTCTATTTCAAGGTTAAAATCTTTAACTGCACATACATCTCCTGGATATATTTTGTAAATGTTTCTAAGTGATAAATTTGCCATTATTTTTCCTCCTCATATTTAACTACATAATTCAATTTACATTACATATTATACATTATAAAAATGTTTACATCCACTGTAAAAGGTTACAAAACCCTATTATTTTTTTTGTGATTTATTATAAAAACTTCTCTTTTTTATAATAATAGTCATATTATTTTGATATATATATAATATTTTTTGTATAATATATATAATAAATATAGGAGGTGACTTATTATGTATGACGTTTTTGAGTCCGATAGTTACTTTTTCAATAATGATGTTTTTAATATAATCGAAGCAAAGGATAAAGAAGCTCTAATAGAATTAATTAAGCAAAAACACACTTGGGAAAACACAGATAACATCCCTGTTCTAACCAAAAAAAATGATCTTATCATGTGGAATGTAGTTTTCTGCAGAGAAGTTATAAAGAAAGGCTCTACAAAACAATACCTACATCCACTATATAATAAATTCTACAAATCAATCTTAAGTTGTACAACTTTACAATCATTACAAAAATTAGAACTCAATCTAGCCTCTTCTTATTATGATCTTCTTGTTAACTTCGTGGAAGTTACAGATAATTTTATCATTAACAAAATAGTTAGTTATCTATACACTCATATAGAAAATCATCTATCTCTAGAGGAAATAGCAGATGACTTACATATATCTATGGGATATCTTTCTTCTTGCTTTAAAAAAAACATGGGTATATCTGTAATGAATTATTACAAAAAAATCAAAATAGATAGAAGTAAATCACTTCTTATGAACGGAAATAAAAGTATCCTTGAAATATCTACATTACTAGGATTCTGCGACCAAGGTCATTTTACAAAAGTTTTTAAAAGTATAGTAGGTATGACACCTACCGAATATAGAAATATGTCTAGATAATCTATAATCAATCTTATCTAGACATATTTTAATCAATTCTATTTTCTTCTATTCCTTCTTTTAATAAAAGTTGTTCTTTATCTTCTGATAAATCATTAATGCAATCTAACAACATAATTATCCTAACAAGTTCAACTTCATATTGATTCGACTCTATATAACCCAACATAATGTTTTTATATCTATTACTTATCTTATAGTATTCACATCTATTATTATTGAATATACTTTTGTCTAATATATCATATAAGTCTTCAAACAGTATACATTCCATAATTTCATACCACTTATGTTCTTTTAACTTAGAACTTATAGACCAATTCTCTATTTTATATCCATACCTATTATATAAGATGCCACCTAGTTGTACATATAACATACTTATTGCAATTGTATATTTGTTTCTCTTTATATTATATATACATTCTCTAAATGCATTCTTTCTACTAGCAAATGCTTTGCTAGTCCATTCTTTTATAATTTCTAATATATCTATATTATTATATTTGATATATTCAACTATGTACTGAGATATGGTGTATTCTGTAAGTATAGCATTCTTATCTTTTGCGAAAATATATTCTAAAAATATGTGTGTATCTATCTTGAATATCCAACCTCTTTTATAAAAATAAATAATTTGATTTTCTTCTGGTAATTTAAGTAGTTCTTCAGCTGTACAATCTATATCATCTTCTAATATCTTATGCATGTTAGCAATATTATATAGCAGATGTACATCCTTCAAACTAAAATTATACTTAGTATCAACTAACTTTCTAATATTACTTTGATTCATTAATTGCTCTTCTATAAATTTATAACCTTTTAATTCTTTTTGTGCATTGGAAATAAATTTAAGCACTTTACTCAAAGACTTATTTTCATTAGCATCCTCTACTACAATTCTATTTTTTATTTTTTTAATCTTAGACTTTAAGTTCTTTTTCCCCATAAAAATTACCTCGTATCTAATCTATAATAAGACATTATTATATTTTATTATAAATATCCACAAATTACAATTTTATTTTTACAGGAACTTTTTATTATTTTGATTCATAATATTCATTTTTTAGTTTTTCCCAATACTTCTTATCTTCTTCATTAATTTTTCTTATAACTCTACAAGGATTACCTGCCGCAACTACCCCTGAAGGTATATCCTTAGTTACAACAGATCCAGAACCTATTACAACATTATCTCCTATTGTTACACCTGGATTAATAACAGTATTACCTCCAACCCATACATCATTACCTATAAAAACAGGTTTTCCATATTCCAACTGCATATTTCTAATTTCAGCATCTATAGGATGTCCTGCTGTAAACACACTTACTCTTGGAGCAAAGAAGACATTATCGCCTATAACAACTTTATTAACATCAAGAATTATACAATCATAATTAGCATAAAAGTTATTTCCAATACTTATATTACATCCATAATCACATCTAAAAGGTGGTTCTATGTAATAATTTTCTTTAGTACTTTCAAATAACTCTTTTAATAATTCCTTTCTATAATCTTGTTGTTCTTCTGTAGTTGTATTATATAAACGAGTTAATCGTCTACTTTTCTTCATATCATTAACTAACTCTTCATCCATTGCTATATATAACTTTCCAGCTAACATTCTATCTTTTTCTTTCATAAAAAAACCCCTCACTTTTATAAATTATATTAATAATTATAAATTATAAAAGCAAAGGGCTCTTGCACAATTATATTATTTTTTTGTCTTATTATGTTTTTCTCTATTCATCCATCCATTTCTTTATGTCTTCTGCAAACTTAGGATCAATCTCTTGCATCTTTTTGTATTGTTTTATTCTATGTTCTTTAACCTTATTATACAATTCTGGATTCTTTTCTTTTAATATAACTTCATATTCTTCTTTCTTCTTTTTATATCTTTCATATCTCTTAGAATTTTCTTCACGCATTTGCATTGCAAGAACTAAACGATGCTTGATTATATTAACTTCAACTAGATCTGCCTTCTGTCCTAATCTCTCAGCGACTTCACTTAAATGCCTTTCTAGATGTTCTAACAAACGGTCTTCATCATATTTACCAAGATGATTCCATACATCTGAATGTAATTCTATATCTGTATCTGGTTTTAATTCTTCTATTGTATCTATATGACTTATAACATCTTCTACAAGTTTCTCCATCTGTTTCTCTGAATCTTTACCAAATGCCCATTCAAATTCTTGCATTGCCTCTTCACTTGGAACATACTTAGTTATTAACTCTAAATTTTTATTCTTCGTCAAATCTTCTTCTGTATAATTATCTGGAATAACTCCTGAATCCTTAAGGGCAGCAATTATAGTTCTTCTTGTTACACCTTGTTCTACAAAATATCCAATACCTAATTTTCTCATTTCATCATTAAGTTCACCCATATGTTCAGTAATATAAAATTTGATATTTTTACTCTTAAAATTCTTATACATAGCTTCTAATACATCTACTGCTGTTATATCTAAACTTCCTATACCTGATGCATCTACAATTATAACTTTTGTATCTTCTTCTATAGCATCTTCTATATCTTTCTGAAATGTATTAACATTAGCAAAAAATAAACTTCCACTAAATCTATATATTAATGTATGTTTTATAGGTTCAGCATCCTTATTTCTGTTTATATTGTAGAATCCATATCTCCCTGGAATTATTCCCAAAAATGTCCTAGGTGGAACTGCTGACTTAATTATAGTTGCTGCAAATGATAATAATACACCTATCAAAACTCCATTAATAGTTCCTAGTAATAATACTCCTAAAAAAGCTCCTATAAATATTATAAACTCTTTTGAATTAACCTTAAGCAATCTCTTTGCTAGATGTAATTCTAAAATTCCACTTAAAGCTGTTATTACTATAGCTGTAAGAACTGGTACTGGAAGATACTTAATAAATCCAGTTGCAAATAACAATATAAGCATCATAGTTATTGCTGCTACAATAGAAACTAATTTAGTCTTGCCTCCATATTGTTCTCCCATTCCTGTACGAGAAACACTACCATTAACAGGACAACATCCTACAAGTGCTGCCCCTAAGTTTCCCATAGAATAAGCTAAAATCTCTCTATTATCATCTATCTTATAATTATTCTTCATAGCGAAATTATTTGATGCTAATAAGGATTCTGCCAATATTACTACTGCTATAGGCAAACTATCCATAAGACCATCCTTTATCCCCATAGCTGAAAAATTAGGAATAATAAGTGATGGTAATCCAGTTTTTACAGCTGGTAATAGTTTCACACCATAATCATCTACATGAAATATAACAGTAACTAAAGCACCAAGTATCATAACTACCAAACTCATAGGAAATTTAGGATACAATCTCTTACTTAACAATATAAGCACTAAAGATATTATTCCCATTGCTAATGATAAATAATTAATATCCGAAAATGAATGCCATATATGTTCCACTAGTTCAATTACTTCTCCAGTTCCTGCTACTCCTCCCATTAGTTTAGGCACTTGCATCAATATAATAGTAGTACCTATCCCAGTTATAAATCCTCCCATAACTGGAGTTGAAATATAATTAACAAGCCTACCCGCTTTAAAAATGTAAAATATAAACAACCATATAGCTGTATACAATGCTAAAAGTGGTACTACCTCTAGGGCCTTATCCGAATATGCTTCTATGCCTAATGAAACAAGCACACCTCCTATAAGTGCTGCTGGGGCAGCATCTACTCCAAATATGAATTGTGGAGATGAGGTTAATATAGCAAATAATAATATTGGTAGAACTGATCCATATAACCCATATGCTGCTGGTAAACCTGCTATTTGTGCATATCCCATAGATATAGGTATAGACACTGCTGCTATCATAATTCCAACAAAAATATCTTTTGATATTGCTTTAAAATCCATATTTATCTTCATCAATTACACCCCTTTATACATAATCATCTCTCATTAATTCTTTTAGTATATACCAACTTTTTTGATTTGCCAAATTCTATTTATTAGCTTTATCTTTGATTCCATATATAATATGTTTAAAAACCATAATAGGATTATGAGACATCATTCTTGGGCCTGAATATCTCATAACTTCTTTAACTTCTGCTCTCATATCTTTCTTATAACAATGAACCTTGCAATTACTACAAAATGTCTTAGTCTCCATAAATGGGCACTTATTAATTCTTTCATTACAATATCTTCTTAATTGCTCACATTCTTCACATAGCTCTCCTTTTTTTGTTTTATGCTTTCCTCTACAATATATCTCAATCATAACCTTTATTGTTTCTTGTTCCGTATTTCTCTTTTCAACTAAATCTATCATAAAAAAGTTTAAACCTCCATAATACTCTCAGCAATTGCCATAGTAGACTTTCTATGTGATACTATTACTATAGTTTTTTTATCTTTCTCTGTTTCTAGCGCTTTTAAAATAACAGCCTCATTTAAGCTATCTAAATTACTAGTTGGTTCATCTAATAGCATAATGTCTCCATCATGTAAGAATGCTCTTGCTATTCCTATTCTCTGACGTTCCCCTCCAGATAGAGATTCACCTAATTCACTGAGCCTAGTATTATATCCATGTGGCAATGTCATAATAAATTCATGTAATGATGCCTTTTTAGCTGCCTCTATAACCTCATCTGTAGTTGCATCTAACTTTGCTATCCTTATATTTTCTTCTATAGTATCAGAAAAGACCTGAGTTTCTTGGGTTACATAAGATATATTACTCCTTAATGATTGAGTATTAATATTATTAACTTCTACAGATTTTTCTTTATCTATATATCTTATTTCTCCGCTATCTGCTTTAAAGAATCTCATTAATAACTTCAAAAATGTAGATTTTCCTGAACCACTAGCTCCTAATATTCCATTTATCTTGCCTTTTTTTATAGTAGCATTAAATCCATCTAAAACTTGTTTATTAGAATCAGCATATGTAAAATCTATTCTATATGCTTTTATATCTCCTACTGGCATATCCTCTTGTCCTACTATATCTTCAACCATAGGTTTTTCTTCTAATATATTAAGTACTCTATTACCACTTGCTAGTGTTTGATGTAAATTATTTGATAAGGATGCAAGAGCTGCTGTTGGTCCAAATGAACTCATTATACCTATAATACTTATTATTCCTTGAAGATTGTTAATACTACCTACTTCTATCAATCTATAAGAAACATATAATGTTATCATAGAAGTAACCATTATAACTGAATTAGTTATAACAGCTTGTTTATTCTCTAATGACTTTAACTTTGATTGTTTATTTTCTATAGAATCAGATTTTGTATTCATATTATCAAGTCTTTCTTTTCCTTGATCATATTGTAGAACTTCTTTTATTCCTCTTAAATTATCTAAAACATAAGAATTCAACTCACCAAAACCACTTCTATATTCTTCTCCTATATTTTTTCCTATTCTACCATTAATAATAGGTATTATTAATCCCACAATAATATATGCTATTACTGCAATAACTGCAAAACTCCAATGATTTACACCTAAAAATACTATCATCACAATAGAATATATAACTGCAATACATATGGGCGATATAGTATGTGCATAAAAGACTTCTAGAAGTTCAATATCTGTGGTAATTATAGATATAAGATTACCTCTTTCTTTTCCTTCTAGTTTTGCAGGTGCTAATTTTCTTAATACACCAAAAACCTTATTTCTTATTATCTCTAACAATTTGAAAGCTATGTAATGATTACTCATTTGCTCTAAATATCTAAATACACCTCTAAACACTGCAAATAATACAAGAACTATAAATATAAATTTAAAATCACCAGTTTTAACAATTCCATATCCACCTAATATAGTTATAAAGGTTGCTACAAGATTACCTATAACTCCCATAATAATAGCTAATATCATAAATGGCACAAGAGGCTTAACCATGCCTATAAGTCCTGCCATCACTTTAAATCCAGATCTATTTTTTTCGTTATGCATTTCTTACTGCCTCCAATTCCTTCTGACTATTATACAACTCTCTATAAATTACTCCTTCTGCCATAAGTTCTTCATGTTTACCAGTTTCTTTTACTATTCCCTTTTCAATAACATATATATTATCAGCTGATATTATATTTTCTAATCTGTGAGATATTACTACAACTGCTTTTTCATTAGATATTTTTCTTATGACTTCCATTATTTTTTCTTCACTCTCTATATCTACATTAGATGTTGCTTCATCAAATATATAAACATCTGCATCTGATAGTATAGCTCTTGCTACTGCTAGCCTCTGACATTGCCCACCAGATAGATTACTTCCTCTTTCCTTCACTTCTGAATCAAGTCCATATTCATTGTCAATTAGTGATGTTAATCCAACTAACTCTAATACTTCCCTCATCTTATTTTCTACATTCTCACAGATACTATCATTATTTAATCCCATAGCAAGATTGCTTCTTATAGTTCCCTTAAATATATAGCTATTATGATTTATTCTAATAATTTTTTTCATTCTGCTTGTTCTAATGTATTCATTCATCTTTCTATTGTTTATCAATACATCACCATTAGTTTGTGATTCTTCACCAATTATCAATGAAACAATTGTACTCTTACCACAACCAGATTCTCCAACTATTGCTGTCATCTTACCCTTAGGAATATTAATGTTAACATCTTTTAATACAATTCTATCTGCTGAATCTTCATATGCAAAATCAACATTTTTAAATGTAATGTTATCTATATTACTTAATTCTACACTTCCATCCTTTTGTTCTTCTGTATCTAACAATTTAAATATCTTATTAGCTGCTGCATTTCCATTCATAGCTATATGAAAAAATGAGCCTAATAATCTAAGAGGCAAGAAAAATTCTGCTGAAATCATTATTATAAAGAAACATTGATAAACCTCTATATTGCCTTTATTTAATGATATTAATGAAAGAATTATACCTATTGCTGCTCCACCATATGCAACTAAATCCATAATACTTATAGAATTTAACTGCATTATTAAAACCCTCATGGTAACCTTTCTGAATTTTTGGCTCTCCAAATTCATTCGTTTCGAATATTCTTCATCTGCCCCATATATTTTAAGCGTAGTCAATCCTTGTAAACACTCTAAAAAAGTATCTCCTAGCTCTGTATAGGTATTCCAATATTTATTTAACATTTTCTTTGCAAATTTCTGAACTGCAACTATTGATATTGGTATAAGTGGTACACATATTAATAGCACTATAGCAACCTTTATATCCATTGTACAAACTATAAAAAATAATGTAATAGGTGCTAGTAAGCTATAAAAAAACTGTGGTACATATCTACCGAAATATATTTCTAATTGATCAACACCTTCTGTTGATAATTGAACTACTTCTGCTGTTGATATATTTTTGTTATATCCATTGCCTAGTCTTAATAACTTCTCAAATATTCTTTCTCTTAATGAAGATTTTACAATTGTTGAAACTTCGAAGGATAATTTGTTTCCTATTGTAACAGTAATAATTCTAATAATTATAGACAATATTCCTATTATCAAAAATTCTTTAATATCAGAACTTATCATTTTTTTCTTAAATAAATTTCCAACAACAATAGCTAACTTGTACACAAATAAAACATTTGCAAGCATGCCAATCCATTGCATAAATACAATAAAAACTATCTTAGGTATATTTCCCTTATATTCTTGAAGTAATCTTTTATGAAACATATTCTTTTTCTCCCATTCTAATTGTTTCTTTTAGTAACTGCTTTTCTTCTTCAGTAACAGTTTTTATTTTTCTAATAAAGTATATATAATGCCCTATCATAATTGCTAATATACATACCTTAGCATGCCATATAGGTGCAACAATGATGCTTATAGTCAATAGAATAGTAAAAGCACTTAAAGCCTTTATCTTTTCCTTTTTTGTCATTGCTTTAGTAGTTATAAAATCTTCTATATATTTCTTATAAATCTTCGTAGATAAAAACCACTTATGAAATCTCTCCGATCCCTTGGCATATAATATTGCTGTTAAAAGCAAGAATGGTGTTGTAGGTAAAATAGGTACAATTACCCCTATAGCCCCTATAATTAAAAAAACACTTCCTAATATAATACATATAATATTTATTATTTTTTTCATTAGTTTATTTATTCCTTTCTCGTTATTGATTATTATTATCATTATCTAGAGATAGTTTATCTTATTTTTATTAATTTAACAATGGTAATATATTTAAATTAAAATATAATAGCATTAGTTTCAGTAGCATATTAAAATAGAATGAATTTGATTTCACAAAGCAGTTTGCTCAATTTTATTCATACTAACCTTCAAGCTCTCACAGTAATTTATATATCCTAAATATTACTGATTCTACCCTAGCAAAAAGGCTTTGTTCCATCAAATCACTTCTATTTTAATTATTTAAACGTTATGGTGATTTTTAATATATCTATATTGTTAACTAGTATCTTATGTATTCTGCATTTCTACATAAACAATTATTAAATTAATCTTTTTTTGATTACTTATCTTTTCAATTAATTAATATCAAGTTATTGATTTCATTTTACATTCTGTATTTTAAATTAAATAATCAACATTCTCATGGAAAAGACAATAGGTATTTAAACGTTATGGTGATTTTTAGTGTATCTGTATTGTCTGAAAGTATCTTATGGCTTCAGAATTTCTAGCAAAAAAATTATTGAATTAATCTTTTTTTGATTACTTATCTTTTCAGTTAATTAATATCAAATTATTGATTTAAGTAAATGTTGATAATGAAAAAATCCAATGTTGTTTGATAATGTTAATATTATAATTTTCTTAATTAGTATCAATATTATTGCTTTGAATAAATCTTCATAATGAATTTTAGTATTTCTTATAATAAGAAAATAAAGATGCCGTTTAAAATGCTATACTGTTTGAGCTTTAGCGAGTTTATAGCATTTAGGCATCTTTACTTTTTTTATTATCTTAGAAATACTTAATGAAATTATGTTATTTATGAAAACATATAATATTGATACTAATCATTAAAAAATATAATTTGAATTATATCTAAACAACATTAGATTTTTTACATTGCTTTCTTATATAGCTCTGCTATTTCTTCTTGTGTAAAAACTATAGGATTATTCTTAATTCCAGCTGCTGATACCTTCATACAATTTTCTGCCATCCAAGGTATATCTGCTTCTGTTAATCCTAAATCAGATAATTTACAATCTAAATCTAATTCTTTTATTAATGTACGAATCTTAACCGAACAATCTTCTGCAGTCATACCACCAAATATTCTTGCTATCTTACCAAATTTATCTCTGTTTCCTTTATATGATGCTTCTATTATAGTTGGAGTTAATGCTGCTAATCCTTGTCCATGAACTATATCCTTTAATCCACTAGCAGGATGTTCCATACCATGCGCTAGTGTAACTCCAGCAGTATTTATTACCATACCACCAATAGTACTTGCTAAAGTTATCTTTTCCCAAGCATCTTTTCCTGCCTTACCCTTATATACATTTACTATATTATCAGCTATTAATGATATAGCATATAAACTTAAAGCATCTGTAAATGGTTGTGCTATTTTTGAAGTATATGCTTCTATACAATGACATAATGCATCAAATCCAACTGATGCCAATACTTTCTTTGGCATTGTCATCATACATTCTGGATCTACTATTGATACTTTTGCTACTATAGCATTGCATCGTAATGATTTTTTATCACCATTATCAGGATTAGTTAATACTGCAAATCCATTTCCTTCTGAACCAGTACCACAAGTTGTAGGTATCAATACTAATGGTAATGCACTATCACTCTTTAACCTATTATAGATATAATCATTTATATCTCCATTATTTACTGCAAGAAATGCTATTGCCTTAGCACAATCCATAATACTACCGCCACCTATTGCAACGACAACATCACAATTATTTACTTTAGCAAATTCAGCCCCTTCATTTGCTGTTGTAGTTAATGGATTTTGGGAAACTTTATCAAATAATACTGTTTCTAATCCTGCAGCTTTCAAGCCATCATTAACTCTGTCATATAATCCTGACTTCTTAGCACTACTCTTACCAGTAACAATTAAAGCTTTCTTACCATACGGCTTAGTTAATTCTCCAACCTCATTAACCTTTCCAGAACCAAATACTATGTTCACTGGTAAATTATAAGCAAACTGTATAGGTTGAACTTCTTCTTGTACCGCTATAGCCTCTTCCCCTGTTACAGTTTCCATTGCTGCTGCAACCATCTTATCTAATTCATCTTCTGCTTCTGATTCAGCTTCTTCTATTTCTACATCTATATGAGAGCCAAACTTATCTTTATACTTAATCTTACAAGCAACACAGAATACTACTCCTAAAATACACCAACCACCTGCAATAATAACTTCTTGCCAAGTTAAAGAACAACCTGAATTAGGAATTATATACATAGCTACCATAAATGCAGACATTAAAACCGCAATTGCTCCAACTACTTTATAATTTTTTACCTTATAAGGTCTAGCCATATTAGGTTCTTTTTTTCTTAATAATATAAATGAAATTGCAACCATACAATAAGCTAAACAACATCCAAAGTTACCTGCATCAACTATCCATACTAACATCTTACGTCCAAAGAATGGAGCAATAACTGATAATATTCCTATTAAATAAAGTGCATTTATAGGAGTTTTATATTTCTTGTGCAATTTTACAAAGAAACGTGGAATCATATATGATTCTGCCATAGAATACATTGCACGACTTCCTCCTATAAGGAATGAATTCCAACTAGTTACTATTCCACACATACCACCTACTATTAATACCTTTGACATTATACTACTATTAAATGCCTTGGCCATTGCATCAGCTGTTACCATTCCAGAACCAGATTGTGAATTAAGTATATCTCCAGGGTTCATAACATAACCTACACCTAATATAATTAATGCATAAAATACAACTGCAAAAACAATAGATAATATTAATATTTTCCCTATCTTCTTTAATGGAACATTAATCTCTTCCGCTGCTTGTGGAATAACATCAAATCCTATGAAGAAGAACGGAGTCATAACTGCAACACTAAAAATTGCCTTTATACTTGTACCAGCTGACTTTCCTACAAATAATTGATCTTGAAGATTTGATGCATCACCAGTTATAGCAGATGCTACTATTAATAATATTCCAACACCACCTATTATTGCAGTAAGTATAGTTTGTAATAAAGCTGCTGTTTTAGCCCCTTTAATATTAATGTAAGTTATAAATATAGATACAATTACTGCAACTGCAAGCCAAGATGCATATATATCAAATCCAGCAACAGTATATAAATATCCTTTTAAAAATCCTGGATATATATATTGAATTATTGTAGGTAATGCACAGGCTTCAAAACATACAACACTTACATATCCTAAAATAATTGCCCAAGTACATATAAATGAGCCTATAGGTCCCATAGCCTTATAACTAAATACATGCTCTCCACCACATTGAGGCATTGCTGAAGTTAACTCTGCATAAGTTAATCCAACGAAGAATATCATAAGTCCACCTATTGCAAATCCAATTATAGCTCCTATAACACCGCCTCTTTCAATCCAATCACCAGTAGATACTACCCATCCCCAACCAATCATTGCACCAAAAGCTATTACCAAAATATCCCATGCACTAAAAACTTTATCAAACTCTGATTTTTTCTTTTCCATCTAATACCATCCCACTTTCATCTATAGTCTATTGATTTATCCTAAAAATAAAAAATGACGTAAAAATATAACTAACTTATTTAAAGTTATTATTTTTAACGCCTTTGTCAAAATTCAAATATTATTTTTTCCTACTTTATAACTATTCTGCAAATCTTAATTCTATTAATTGTAATATATATTTTGCTGTCTTTTCCCAACCTAATACACTACTGTCTATCATCATATCACGATTTTTTCTGTCTCCTCTATAAGTTCCTGTTATATATTTATAACGAGAATGTAGCATCTCATCATTATATTTGAGAACTTCTAGAGCTTGTTTTTTAGATAAATTTTCTTTCTCCATAACTGACTTTAAACGAATCTCTTCAGGTGCATATATAAATATATTTAAACAATCATTTCTATCTTGTAATATATAATCACTACAACGTCCTATCATTACACAAGATTTTTTATTCGCTAATTTTCTTATTACTTCAAATTGATTGTATATTACTCTATTCGTAAGATTAGCATACCTTGGTCCTAGCTTTGTTTCAAATCTATACATTACATTATTTTCTGTGTCTGCCTTTTCTACTAAATCTCTCTCTACTCCTATCTGATCTACTACTTTATCAACCAAATCACGATCATAATATTCAATTCCAAGAGTATCTGCAATCATCTTGCCAATCTCAGGTCCGCCACTTCCATATTCACATCCTATTGTTATTACCATGTGCTTCATTTACCAACACTCCCATCTTAAAATTTACTCCTACTTATATTATTTTTTTGTTTTTCATATATATAATTTCTTATGAAACAACAAAAAAGGCAAAGATACACAACATATTAATGTTGGCACCTTTGCCTTAAAACCTATTCATTTTTACTATATATATACAATATCACATATATTTTTTCATGTCAAATTTTTTGTTTTTTTGTAACATATTTTGTCAAACCTTGTATTTACGTCACTTTGTGTGTATATTGATTTACATTTAATATTTTTTTGTGCATTATATTGTTCTATATTTTAGCAAATCTAATTAATATCATATATATAACAGTTCCTATGGTTATGCTCAATATTGTATTTTTCTTCACTATGTGTACCACCGCAACAATTAATCCTGATAAGACTTTTACAATAGCATTATTCATCTTCACAAGCGATATATCTTTATAACAATAAATAATTAATGTAACCATAATAACTGCTGGCAAGACTTTTCCTATATATTTAATGCTTGAAGGTAATTCTTTTTTACCTCCAAATAATATAAATGGTATAGCCCTTAATAAAAAAGTGACTAATGAACATAACAATATAGTTATCAATATATTTTTTTCACTCATATATACTTTCTTCCTTCGTCAATGTTTTTTCTAAATATCATAAGTAATGCAGTTGATAACATCAGTGCAGGCAATATAAACGAATCTTTTCCACATATAAACATAAACAATAATGATGAAACTAATCCTATAATTGCCGGAATATGATTTTTAGTATTTCTCCATTGATCCACAAAAATTGTTATGAACAAGGCTGTCATACAAAAATCTATTCCTTCAAAATCAAAAGGTATTATTCTACCTAATAATGCTCCTACAGAAGTTCCTATAAGCCAATATATTCTACTAAATAATGCTATATAAAATAAAATATCTTCTCTATTAATATCATCAGGAACATTTAAGCTACAATCTAACGAATATGTTTCATCAGTAAGTGAAAAAATCATGTATAAATACCTTTTACCCATTTTTTTGAATTCCTCAACAAATGTAAATCCATAAAATATATGTCTACTATTCATTGCAATTGCTGTTAAAACAACAGTTAGAACATTTGCTCCACTACTCAAAAATGGCACTATAACAAACTGAAAAGCTCCTGTATATATAGTTGCACTTATTAAATATGCCCATATAAATGATAGCTTAGCTTGCTTCATCATAATACCAAATGCCATACTCAAAAATAAATAGCTAAATAATATAGGTAATGTCTTCTTAAATGCATATATCAATTCTTTTTTCTTTATACGTTCCAAAGTTCTAACACCTTTCTAGACATTGCATCTGCAAATCTTTTATGACTTTCTGCATCCATATGTTCTCTATCTATTACACTAGGTACAGCTACTTCAGCAGCATTCATATAGAAAACATTTTGCTGTATTGCTACCTTTTCATATTCTCTTGCTAATCCTCTAGATACTTCTTCAGAATGTTTATCAAATTCTTGATCATACCCTTCTTCACCTACACCTCTGCCTAATACTATAGGTGAAACCACTAATATTTTTGTATCTTTGCTTACATAATCTTGTGCCTTTCTAACTATCTTCTCTATTCCCTGGGCAATAATATGTGCAGAAGCTCCATATCTAGTTTTACAATCATTGGTGCCTAGCATAATAATTATTGCATCTAATGGATTATGTGATTCTATAGCAACACTTATTATATCAATTCCTCTTCTTCCAGGTCTTAATTCATCTTGAAATACTGTTGTTCGTCCACATAAGCCTTCTTCTATGATATTAAATTCTTCACCTAATATCTTTTGTAAACGACCTGTCCATCTAATATCACAATTATATCTACCACTGCCATCTGGCTTATAACCATATGTATTTGAATCTCCAAAACATAATATATTCTTCATCAAAATTCATCTCCTTAAGCGTAAGTATTCCCTACCGTTCTAGTATGAAATAAATAATAAATTATTTCTATTCTTATGTCAACAAATTACAGCCAATGTATTTTATTGCTTTTCTTTATAACTGGTTAAAAAAATTTTATCTTATATCTAAATCCTTATTTCCACTCTATAGGTAATACCCTTTCGCATTACATATATACTATGTTTAAGATACTTATCCACGTATTTTAATTCTATGTAATCTCCTATATGATAAAAAAAATAGTAAAGATTCTATTATAAACACTATAACTTTCCAAACTTTAGCGAGCTTATAGCATTTAAGAATCTTTACTATTTTTTTATAATTTAAACATACCTATTACTTTCTTCAATTCACTTGAATTTTCTTCTGTTTTATCTACAACTTGTACTACATCATCAGATAATGCAACTACCATTTCTGTTTTACCTGCTACATCACTTACCCCTTCAGCAGCATTAGATATTGTCTCACTAATTCCAGATACTGCTGAAACAATACTATCTGATGATACTTTTAATTTTTTAGAATTTTCCGATATATTAATCATAAATTGATTAAAATTATTAGCATCAACATCATATTGCTTACTTAATTCTAGAAACATATTATAGTCCTTCATAACTTTTTTCTCTATATACGATAAAGTAGTGGTCATACAGTTTTCCATATTCTTAACAGCATCATTAACTTCTCCTACTATGTTAATTATTTCTTTAACAGTATTCCCTGATTCACTTGCAAGATCACTTATCTCACTTGCAACCACTGCAAACCCCTTGCCAGCATCTCCAGCTCTAGCTGCTTCTATAGATGCATTAAGAGCTAATAATCCAGTTTGGTCTGCAATATCTTGAATGGTTGAAGCAAGCGTATTTATTTTATTAACAGCCTTAGATTCCTCTAATGCTAATGTTGTCTTTTCTTTTACATTATGATACATCTGCTGAGTTTCTTCTGTTGCCATAAGTGCATTATTATTCATATCATTTGCACGACTTTTTATATCTCTTGAAAGTTCCATTCCATTAATTGCTTTATTATTGATATTTTCTGTATCTTTCATTATATCTTTCATATCAGAATCAATATTAATAGTGGTAGCTGCTGTTTCCTCCATACTCGCTGCTAATTCTTCTGTTGTAGCTGAATTGTCTACACTAGCTATATTAATCTTACTAGAAACCTTATGTAAATTATCAGATGACCTTTGAATATCTTCTGAAACATCTGTTATTTTAGATATTATGTATTTAAAATCATTTTCCATACTTATTACTGCTTGACTCATTTGACCAGTTTCATCTTTTCTATGTTTTAACTTTTCTAATTCATCTGTATTATTAAGGTTTAATTCTGCTATGTTATTTATTACCTTTGTTACTGATTTAATAGGTTTAGTTATTCCTGCTGCCATAATATAATCAAATATTACTAATCCAGCTGTAACTCCTCCTATAACAATAGTAGTGTTACGTGTTAATTTATTCATTGATGCTAATACTTCATTTTCATCTGCACCTATAACCGTAATTAATCCTTTATCTATTTCTACCTTATAAGCAGCATATTTTATTTCATTATTATACTTATAACTAACTATATTTTCACTTTTGTATTCTTTTCCACAATTAATTTTATCTATTAATTTATTAATTTCATTATTTACTACTTCTTTATTGTATTTACTTTCATCTGGATGATATACAAACTTCTTATTAGTCTTTACTACATAAACATAACTTGATGGAACATCTTTTATTCCTACTCCGCCTATTAATTTTTTATACTCATTATAAGATATATCTTTATTATTGTTTTCTTCTAATTTGTTATTAATAAGCCTAGTACTTAATTCTAAAATATCTTCCATATTAGATTCAATAGATTTTTTTAATGCTTGTTTTGAACTTGGTATATTATATGCTAATACAATCCATGCATTAATAATAACACACACAAGCATCAATATAAGTATTTTATTTGTTATTGAAAACACCATCATACCTTTCTTTTTCATACCTCTATATCCCCCTTACAGCTTTGTTTAGTTTTTTTATTATAGTTTCAACCTTTAAATACCATATTTTAATTTTAATATCAATTATTTAAAAACAAATGTAGAAACAATGAATTATATGTTAATTCTTCATATTTTTGGGATATATGTATGTTAAAAGTACAATTTATTTTAATTTTTTAACCTTGTTTTAAAAATAGAGTATATATTAGATTTTATATTAATGTATTCTTATCAACCTTATTCCAAGCCTCACTCTTATCTCCTACTTGCCAAAATTCACAATATCCATCTCCATTAGCTACTGTATGACGTCGAATCATTTTGCAATGAAAAGGTTCAAATATTTTATAATCAGATTTACATAATGCAGGCATAATATTTTCATATCCATGAGCTTTTGCAAAGTCATATACCGGACATCCTATAAGACGTATATTAACTCCTTCACTCCTACCTTCTGGATTTAATTCAAACTTCCACGTATTATTCCAACTTCCATCTGCAATATGTTTATCTGTTTCTTTCTTTACTATTATATATGCCCATCCATAGATTTTCTGAAACCACTTCCAATTAAAATCTATAACTTTGCCAAAAGTTCTATTATTACCTATTAATGATTCTACTGAAAGATATTCCATCTCCTCTAAAGTTGGTTTTCTATCTAATGCTTCATAATATGCAAACATAGCTAATGATGCATACATCTGCTCCCACAACATATTTTTAGTTCCACCTATATCTGGTTGTTCTTCTTGAAACTTATCATATAATTGCTCAATCTTATTCCATCTTTTTTGTGCTTCTTCTTCATCAAATTTCTCTTTTAGTAATTTATTTATTACTTTTTTAACACCTTTTGGCATTTTTATATATTTCATATTATTCACCTCAACCAAATGTATTGTAATATCAAAGCTTATTAGCATTGATACTCAATATCATTATAGTACTTTTGAACTTTTCTTTCAAATTATACAATAATTAAACTAAAAGTTTAATTTACCCTAGATGAATAAAAAACTTCACTAATTCGAAAATACATAGATAACATCGCATATCTTTGATAAAATATAATATATTGAAAGGAGAGTGAATTTATGGTTGATATTCCAATGAGAACAACTGGTTCTTTTAATGCAAATAATATTAATTCCATTAACTCAATAAAAGTTCAAACATCAAAATCAGCACATAATATACTAGAACTTAATAATGGTATAACTCGAAACACTATCAAAAATACTCAAGCACAACAAAGAACTACAATAACACAACAGGTTAACCAAACAATTAATAATCAAGAGCCTATTACATCTACTAATTCGCATATAAACGTACCACCTTTACATAACAAAGTACAAAAGGGTCAAAAGGTAGCATTATTTTCAAATACTACATCCCCTTATATAGACATATTATTAGGTTGGAATGTTAAAAATTCAAAATGTGATGTAGATGTTTCTGCATTCTTACTAGGTGATAACGGAAAAGTATTAGGTGATTCATGGTTTGTATTTTACGGTCAAACTAAAAGCCCTGATGACAGTGTAAACTTTAGTGTATGCAATAATACAGATCGTGAAAAAATACATATTGACTTAAATAAATTAAATAAAAATGTAAAGAAAATAGTTTTTGTATTAACTATAAATGATGCACTTATAAATAATCTTAATTTCGGAATGCTAGAAGATGCTTATATTAGAATTCTTGATAACACCGGTAAAGAATTAGTTAGTTTTCTTATGAGTGACTATTATTCTAATGTTATATCTATGATGATAGGAGAAATATACATTCATAATGGCATTTGGAAATTTAGTGCTATAGGTAATGGAGTTGCTAGAGATCTTGAAGGACTCTGCAATCTATATGGTGTTGAAGTAAATTAAATTTTAGGAGGAAAAAAATGCTTACTTTTGAAACAATAAATGAATTAACACTTAAAGTAACTTGTTCTGGAAATGATGTTTTATATACAAAAGCAGGATCTTTCATTGCAGGTGAAAATCAAGGAGAAAAAAATTATAAATTTGAAAAATTATTATTAGGACCACAAAATGGATTTGCACAAGCTGCACTAGGTTCTCTAAAAAGACGTTTGACAGGTGAAAACTTACCTTTAATGAAAGTAATGTTAAATGGTGATTCTACAACTTATTATGCAAACTACGGGCAACATATAGTCATATATAAGTTAGCAATTGGAGAAGTTGTTTCTGTAGAATCTGAAAATATACTAGCCTTTACACAAGACTGTAAATACGATGTAAGATTTATCGGTACTGGTATATTCTCTCAAAAAGGTTTAGCTACTTCTACACTTACTGGTCAAGGAAATAATGCATATGTTGCTATTCTTTCTACTGGTAATCCAATTGTACTAAGCAATATACAAAATAAAAGCACAATATCTGTAGATCCAGATGCTGTTATATGTTGGATGAGTCAACAAGGCTATTGTGATCCACAAATCAAGACCGATATTTCATGGAAGAATTTTATAGGACAAGCCTCTGGCGAATCATATGCATACGAATGGCATAGTAGTCAACCAATTACTGTTCTTATTCAACCAACAGAACGAAGTGGTGGAATACATGTAGGCATAGATTAATAAAGCTAAAATTAAAATATAATAGCATTAGTTGCAGTAACCAATTGTTACATATTATTTATACTAATATGTAATTCTTCATGGTTATATTATTCTATATCTACCTATAATTCTAACCTTAACAATAATGGTTACTTCCACTAAGCTTATTATATTTTAATTATTTAAGCGTTATGCTGATTTTTAGTGTATCTGGATTATTTCAAGTATCTTAAGTATTCAGTAGTTCTTACTTAAAAAATTATCTAATATATTTTTTGATTACTTATTTTTTCAGTTAATTAATATCAAATTATTGATTTAAGTAAAGTAATATTATTATAATGAAAAATCCAATGTTATTTGATAATGTTAATATTATGATTTTCTTTTTTTAGTATCAATATTATTGCTTTGAATAAATTTTCATAATGAATGATTATAATTAAAATATAATAGCATTAGTTGCAGTAACCAATTGTTACATATTATTTATACTAATCTTTAATTCTTCATGGTTACATTATTCTATATCTACCTATAATTCTAACCTCAACAATAATGGTTACTTCCACTAAGCTTATTATATTTTAATTATTTAAGCGTTATGGTGATTTTTAGTGTATCTGGATTATTTCAAATATCTTAAGTATTCAGTAGTTCTTACTTAAAAAATTATCTAATATATTTTTTGATTACTTATTTTTTCAGTTAATTAATATCAAATTATTGATTTAAGCAAAGTAATATTATTATAATGAAAAATCCAATGTTATTTGATAATGTTAATATTATGATTTTCTTTTTTTAGTATCAATATTATTGCTTTGAATAAATTTTCATAATGAATTTTAGGATTTCTTATTATAAAAAAATTAAGGTAGCGTTTAAAATGTTGTACTGTTTGAACTTTAGTGAGTTTACAACATTTAGCTACCTTAATTTTTTTACATTTAGAAATACTTAATGAAATTATGCTATTTATGAAAACATATAATATTGATACTAATTATCAGAAAACATAATATTAATCAAACCAAATAACATTGGATTTTATATATATTTATATACTTCTTTTAATACTTCTTCAGAATATAATTTATTACTAGATAATATTCTTATGTTCTCTAATATTTTATCCTCTTCAAGTAATCCTTTTGGTGCAATTCCAATGTCAGCATTCTTAATCATAGATATATCAAATTCACTATCTCCTGCTGCTATTATTTCTTCAGCATTTATATATTCTTTAAACCTTTTTATTGCCATTCCTTTAGATAATGTTTTAGGTACTACATATACCTTTATACCATTATTAAATACATCAACTAGTGTTTCATCTAAAACTTCCTTTAATTCCTTGACAACATTTTCTGGCTCATTGCATTTAGTAAATACAAACAAATCTTTAATAAATCTAACTTCAAAGCTTCTTCTTTTATCATTTTCTAGAATTAAAATAGCCTTTTGTAATGACTCTATGCTATTTTTAACAATTTCACATGATTCTTTATACCATAATTCATCCTCAACTCCATTAACTAATAAGACTCCTCCATTACATGTAAGAGCATATTTGAAATTTCCCACATTAAGATTTATACGTTTATATTGTTCTATTGTTCTTGTTGTTGTAGGAACAATCAATATTTTATCTTTAAGTTTTAATAACATATCATATGTCTTTCTTGTTATAAACGATATATTTCTTCCATTATATAACTCTACATCCATCTTATCAGGACCTATATCATGCTTATAAGAATATATTAATGTATTATCAAGGTCAACATTAAAAACTTTCATATTATTTTCCTTTCACTAAAAAAGGTACTTACTCAATAAGTAAGCACCTATTTTTATCTATATTTTATTACTTTTTGTTTAAGGCTAATTCATCTTCTACGATATCATCTGAATTCTTTGGTTTAGATGCCTTAACAACTGCCTTACGTATAATATCTACTGGTATCATTGTTACTGCAAGAATAATTACTGCAATCCAACCTTTAGGTCCAAATGGAACACAGCTAAACATTTCTCCAATCCATTTAAATATTTTTAATGGAACAAGTCCTGCATTTACAATAAGAGCTTGAACAAGAATAATAATAAAGAATACTTTTAAGAATCCTGGGTTTTCATCAAGTCTCTTGAATATACCAAATTCATCATCTCTTACATTGAATCCGTTAAATAATGCACTAACAATAAATAATACAAAATATCCAGTTAAGTGTTTTTCTTCTGAACCAAATAGATTTTCGAAGAATGGTACTTTTAAATATACAAAACTAACTATAGTTAACCATGCACCCATAATAAGAATTTGAGCCATCATATTTTTACTTATAATACTCTCATCACGTCTTCTAGGTTTTTCTAACATATACTTTTCTAATGCAGGTTCATTACCTAACATTATTGCACCAAGACCATCCATTACTAAGTTAACAAACAATAAGTGTGTAACCTTTAAAGGTTCTTCTACACCAAAGAATGGAGCTATTGCACTTACTATTACTGCTGTAACATTGATAACTAATTGGAACTTACAGAACTTCAATATGTTGTGATAAATTGTTCTACCATATAATATAGCATCCTTAATCGACTTAAAGTTATCATCTAATATTACTATCTTACCTGCTTCTTTTGCTGCTTCAGTACCACTACCCATAGCGAATCCAACATCTGCTCTCTTAAGGGCTGGCGAGTCATTAACACCATCACCTGTCATACCAACAACAAGATTCATCTCTTGACATAATCTAACCATTCTTGACTTATCTGTAGGTAAAGCTCTTGCTATTACTCTTATACGAGGTATAATCTTCTTAACTTCATCATCTGACATTTCATTAAGTTGTGCAGAAGTAATTGCCATATCACTATTTTCTTTTAATAGTCCAGCATCCTTTGCTATTGCAACAGCTGTTTCTAGTCTATCACCAGTAATCATAACAACTTGTATTCCAGCACATTGAACCTCATGAATTGCTTCTTTTGCTTCTGGTCTTACATCATCTCTTATTCCAACAAGTCCAATGATAACTATATCATCATTTATTTGACTTTCTACCATGTTCTTTTCAGAGTATCCAAATGCAAGTACTCTCATTGCTTTTGCTGCAAGATCATCAATCTTTTTATTAAGAACTTCCATATCTATATCTTGAACATTTCCTTGTTCATCTAGATATTTAGTAGCCTTAGCTAATAATCTTTCTGGTGCACCCTTGTAGAATGTTTTTCCTAATGCATCTATTCTTGCTTGACTGAACTTATTAGAAGAATTAAATCCTTGTTCTGCAGTAATTACATATTCTTTATTTTCTTGTAATGTATTAAATGTTTCTTCTCCTATGAATTTCATAAGAGCTTGATCTGTCGCATTTCCTCCTATTACTTTATGAGATGCATCAAACATAGATCTTGTATTCTTACCTATAGCAATATCTACTAATCCTTTAACCTTGCTATGTTTACTTAAATCTTCAATAGCTATAGACGAACCATTTCCTACGAAGAAATCTACTACTTCAAGCTTACCTTTAGTAATTGTACCTGTTTTATCACTAAATAAAATATTTAATGAACCAGCTGTTTCAATACCTTCAGCTTTTCTAACTAATACATTGTGATCTAGCATCTTACTTGTATTCTGCATTAATACTAATGAAATCATTAATGGTAATCCTTCTGGAACAGCACATACAATAATAACTACTGCTAGAGATACTGCATCTACTAAATCTTTAAATATTCTTTCAAATCCTAGTGAGAAGTACTCAGATGGTCCACCATTTGATACAATAAAGTATACAAAATATAATACAGCAATAACGATAGCACCAATATATCCAAATGTAGATATTTGCTTTGCAAGTTTAGCAAGCTTTACCTTTAATGGTGAATCTGGCTCATCTTCTTGCATTTCTTCAGCCATTTTACCCATCATTGTCTTTAGTCCAACTTTTCTTACATCTAAGATACCTTCTCCATCAAATACAACAGCGCCTCTAAATAATGAATGCTTATCTACAAAAGTATCACCTGTTATATCATCTGCTAATTGAAAGCTCTCATCTGCTCCAACCTTAGGACATTCTTCTGCTTCACCATTTAAAGCTGAATTATCAACCTTTAACGATCCACTTATAAGAATACCATCAGCTGGTATCTTATCACCTGATTGAAGAAGTACTTTATCTCCAACAACTACATCGTCAACATCAATAACTGTAACAACACCATTTCTGTATACTTTACACTTATCCTTTTCAGTTTTGTCCTTTAACTCTCTATACTTTGTATCACTAGCTACTCCAGTCTTTGCAGATACAACAGCAACAATAATTACTGCTACAATTGTTCCTAGTGGTTCATATATTTCTGCATATCCCATAAAAAACATTACTATCATTAATGCAGCGATTACTAGTAATATTTTTATCATTGGATCTCCAAATGTCTCTTTAAATTCTTGCCAAAACGTTGTTGGTTCCGAATCAGGAATAACATTGGAACCATTTTTCTCCCTCGATTGTTCAACTTCCTTATCAGATAGTCCTTTATAATCCATAAAAATCCTGTCTCCTTTTTTTATTATATCCTTAATTGAAGATAAGCTAACTTCTTAGTTTATCTTCAACTAATAACTAAACACATTACTTAAATTTATACAAATCTTCTTACAAGCTCATTTAAGCCTGGATCTGTTGTTGGTTGCCCTATAGCATTAAACTTCCATTCTCCATTGTGTCTATATATTTCCCCAAAAATCATAGCTGTCATACCATTATAATTCTCAGATAAATTATACTTACACATCTCATTATTATTTCTAGCATCTACTAAACGTATAAATGCATTTTTAATCATTCCAAAATCCTGTTTTCTTTGCACAGCTGCATATATATTTACTACAATTACAATTCTATCATATTCTTCTGGAACCTTTGATAAATCAACAACTATTTGCTCATCATCACCTTCTCCAGCTCCTGTTAAGTTATCTCCCATATGCTTTACTGAACCACTTCTATGTTTTAAGTTTCTGAAATACACTAAATCTTTGTCACTGCAAAATTTTCCATTTCTTAACATAATTGCAGAAGCATCACAATCTATATCTTGTTTCTTAAAAGCAGAGAAAAATCCTCCACTTTTCTTAGCTTCATCCCAACCTAATCCAACAATTACCTTTGATAATCCAGCATGGTCCTTTGACAGATTTACCTTCTGTCCTTTTTGTAAACTTACTGACATGTCCATTATCCTCCTATTCTACGTCAACACCAAAGCTATTACATAAAGCTGCTAAGCCACCTTGATATCCGCTACCTATAGCATTGAATTTCCACTCACCATTATGTCTATATAACTCTCCAACTACTACTGCAGTTTCTATTGAAAAGTCTTCACATAAATCATATCTTATTAATTCCTGATTAGTTGTTTCATCTACTATTCTTATAAACGCATTTGATACTTGTCCAAAATTTTGTTTTCTCACATCTGCATCATATATTGTAACTGTAAAAGCTATCTTAGAAATATTAGCAGGTACTTTTGCTAAATCTACTTTTACTTGTTCATCATCTCCATCACCTTCACCTGTTAAATTATCTCCTAAATGCTGTACACTTTGTGATGGATGCATTAAATTACCATAGAATACAAAATCAGAAGAACCACTAACTTTACCTGTATCTGTTAATAGAAATGCAGCTGCATCTAAATCAAATGCTTCTCCTGTGTCAAATGCATTAACATCCCATCCTAATCCTACTACTACCTTTGTTAATCCTGGATTATCCTTTGTAAGATTTACTTTTTGACCTTTTTTTAAACTAATTGGCATATTATTTCCCCCTTATGCTACTTCTATTCCATAATGACCACATAAAGCTGCAAGTCCACCTTGGAATCCACTTCCTATAGCATTGAACTTCCATTCTCCATTATGTCTATATAATTCTCCAACTACTACTGCAGTTTCTATAGAGAAATCTTCTCCTAAATCATATCTTATTAATTCTTGATTATTTGTTTCATCTACTATTCTTATATATGCATTTGATACTTGTCCGAAATTTTGCTTTCTTACATCAGCATCATATATTGTAACTGTGAAAGCAATTTTTTCTACATTTGCAGGAATTGTTGTTAAGTCAACTTGAATTTGCTCATCATCACCTTCACCTTCACCAGTAAGGTTATCACCCATATGCTTTACAGCACCACTATTATGTTCTAGATTACCATAGAAAATAAATTCTTTTTCTGTAGGACACTTACCATTTGTTTCACACATGAATGCTGCAGCATCTAAGTCAAAATCAGCTCCTGAATCAAATGCATTAACATCCCATCCTAATCCTACCATAATCTTTTTTAACCCTGGATTTCCTTTTGTTAAATCAACTTTTTGTCCTTTTGATAAATTAATTGGCATAATAAAACCTCCCTTTAATATAACTAAAATCTATGACTAATTTTTCTTATCTGGCATATGATATTTTTGATTGAACTCTTGTTTAATATTTTCAAGACGAGCTTGATCTTCTATACGTTTTTTACGTGCATCTTCTTGAATCTGTCTTGTCTCATCAATACCATTAACAATAGTTCTCCATGTAGTTTCTAGTGTTTCTATCTTTATAGAGCTTCCTGATGCTAATCTAGCAGTCATCTTAGATTGTTCTACTGTATTTTGAGCATTCTTAATTAGCATTTCATTTGTCTTTTCATCTAATGCTGACATAGCTTCAGCTTGAACACGTTGTCTCTTAAGCATAATTGCTTGTGCAAGAGCTTGCTTAAATACAGGAAGTGTAATGATAAATGCTGAATTTATTTTTCTTACTAAATTCATATTACTAAATTCCATTGTTTTAATCATTGGAATTGATTGCATTGCAACATTTTCAGCTGTTCTTAAATCCTGAGTTCTCTGTTCTAACATCATCAAGGCTTGATTTAAGCTTGTTAATTCAAATTGAATTGAATTATCTCCTGTAGCTTCTAAATCAGCTTGACGCTTAGCTATATATTCTTCTAATTCTCTACAGCCTTGCTCTCCAGCTAATATATATCTTACTAATTCATGATAATATTCTACATTTGCATCAAACATTTGATCCAAATTTTTATTGGCTTGTTTAATTTCTGCTTCATATTGTTTTAATTGCACATAAATCTTGTCAACTTCATCACCCATTGTGTGATACTTATTTAATATCTTTTCTAATTGCTTTTTCAAGTTACCAAATAATTTCGAGAATAATCCTGGATTCTCTTGAATTTCTTTTATATCAAATTTATCCATGATCTTTGCAAGTGTATTTAACATCTCACTTGAGTCATCAATCTGCGACATATTCATGCTATTAAGTACTATATCAGAAGCTTTAGATATTTCTTCTGCAACTTCTGCACCAAATGATACAATAGTTTCTAAATTATCTACTTCTATAGTGCTTACAAGTGCATCTACTTCAGGTGAATTTACTAACACTGCATTCATTTGTTGACGATCAGCTACTATGTCATATTGCTGAACCTCTTGAATCTCATTTTGTTGTGGTTCTACTACTGTTACTTGTTGTGCATCTTGTGTAGTAGTTGTTGTTTTTTTACTAAAATCAAGTCCCATATTCATTTACCTCTCTTAAATAGTTTGTCACGCCATCTTTTTGAACGTGCATTGCTTTTTATATTATTAAAATTAGGCACATGTAAATCATATACATATTGACCTATTTGATGTTCTTCAAATACCTTCTTATTAAAATATTTTTCTACACTTTGATATCCAGTTGGTACAAAATATATTACATCAAATCCAATTAGATTTAAAAACGCAGTTATTATAGTATCTTCTAAAGAAATAACTTTTTCTCCAGTATTAATCATAATTATTTTTGGATTTTTCTTTGTGAAATCAAATTTTTGTATTAATCTCACTATATCCTTTGGAAGATTTAATATTGTTGCTATAATTGTATATTCAGTCCCATTTTCAAAAGTTCCACTAATTAGTTTACTTTCTACAAGAAGCTGTATCTTATCTAATATATGTTCTTGAACCTCATCTCTAAGTACTCCATATTGATAATATTCATCTTCTTTAATAGTTTTTCTCTGTAGTTTTCCATTCTTCCAGAAACTAGCCACATGAGCTTTAGCTGGATTAGGTGTCCCTGGTTCTATAAACGGAACTTTATCAATAACAAACGTATCTTCTGTTATTAATTCCTTTATGGAACTCCAATATGCCGCAACATCTTCATCCTTTATTCCTGATATTTTTGAATATATTACAGGAATATTAACCACATCATCTACTGTACTGAAACTTGGACGATATTTTAATTCTTCATCCCATAATATCTTTATCTCTTCATACATAGTTTGCAAATTAATAGTATTTGCCTTATTATATTGCTTTTCTCTATATATTCCTGTATCCTGATACATAAGCGTATCTAGTTCTCTTTCAGCATGATATGCTGCTGTTCCTATATGTATGTCTGCATTTTCTCTAGGAAATGCAGATATATTCAATGATTCTGAATAATTTTCTTCATACAATAATGAATCAATCAACTCACACTTTTGATTAAGATTTGGATTTAATATCAGAACATCTATAGGAAGTCTAGCTAGAAATTTTACAAACAAAGTTTCATTTTCATTCGTACATGGTCCCATATGAATAAAACATGAAATATCTGGTGCTTTCCAATTAGAAAACAAATCTCCCTGATATCTTCTTAACCAACATAATATATATACTGCCTTATTGGTTAATTTATTTAAATTCATTTCTGGCTTTTCAGCTTCTTCTAACATTATATCAATAAAAGCTTTCTTCATAAGCTTTTGTAATTCGTTATTTGGAGTATATTTTATATTATTTCCAAGATCTAATAACATTTGATCTTGCTTGTTATAATTTCTTCTATTAATTAAGGCTATCTCGTCATTAGTAGGTGGAGTAATGCTTCCATCTATAACAAGAACCTTTCTCTTACTATTTATTATGTTCTCATAGAACTTAAACAAATCATTCATGTACGTAAGTTTATCTTCTACGCCATTTATTCTACAATAGCAATTATAAAATAATTTAGGATCGTCTCCCCTTGCCATTATACTCTTTTGAATGTCTACTAACGCCTTTCCTTCTATCCATGCATTAGTACAATTAATTAAATTAGGCTTATCTCCATATAATCTCTGATTATTGAATTCTTCCTGAATCTTCTTCATAATCCACTTTAAATTAAATTGTTCTGGAAATGCCTCCATACCTTGTATAATTAAATTATCAGACATTATAGAAGTAGAATCTAACTGTAAATACTTCTGGTCTCCATGATATTGCAATAGTACAACATCACACCCAGCCTTCGCTAGAACTGTTATAAGTAGCAATTCATAATTGCTTATTTCTCCTTCATATAATATCTTAGGGATATTGTTTTCTCCAAGAATATTTACAATTCGCTCAAACTTATAATATAACCAACACATAAATTTTATATATGCATTTTTAAGCATATTTTCGTTCTTTCCAGATTTTCTTAGAGAATCAAGTGTATCATATATAGAAATGGCTACATTTTCCCTTTGATAATCGTTCATTCTAGGTAACCATTTCTTAAGACTTGTTAGAATGAATTCATTGCTCATCTGAAAATCCATTCCCATTATCTCATTATAATATGCCAAATTCTTCTCATCAGGATTAGGTATCTTACCTTCGATAATTACTCCTGATTTTCTAGCTGCTTCATAATATTTCTTAATGAAGTCTGCAACTTCTTGAGTATATCCATTTATTCTATAAAAATATATTTTTTTCTCTTTTCTCTTATCAAGTTCAAGGAAAAAATCATCCAGACCACTTATTTTCCCATGCTCAAACATATAATTTTCACCCTCAATATTTACTCATCTTTCCTTTATTCATAATATAACCAAGACTTGCCCCTATAATTCCTCCTATAATATGAGTAAGATTAGAAACATTATCTTTAATAAAAATGCCGTCATATACTTGTTGACCAAGATATATAACCGCTACTAAAATAAAGGTAAGAGGAATAGTTCCTTCTTTTATACTTGTAAATGACGATAATAATACAAATGCAAATACAACTCCACTAGCTCCTAAAAGTCTTGTATGTGGAAATAATATACAATTGACTATTCCAGTCACAACTGCTGTTGTTAGAATCACAAATATAATATTAGAAGTACCATACTTTTCTTCAAGTAATGGTCCAACTATTAAAATTAACATAATATTGCCTATAAAGTGATCCCAACCTGCATGTCCAAATACATGCCCTACAAGTCTAACATATGTAAGAGGATTCAATAAAGATGATCTATAAACACTAAATATTGCATTAGTAGAAGCATCTCTTGTTATGTATCCTAAGATTAATGCTACAAAACAAATTATAGTAAAACCTAGAATTGCTGGTGAATTAAATGATATTTTTAGTTTTCTTTTATCACAATTCATTACTTATCCCCCATTTAATAGTTCGTATGGAAATTATATCACATCGTATTTGCTTTTACAAGAAAGCTATTACAGAAGTCGATTATCTATATAATGTTATTCTAATTATATTATGTAAATATTTATTTATCAAACATAATAATTAATTTAATTTACAAAGCCTTTTATAAACATATTTATACTTTCATATCCTACAGCAAGATTTATATTTTGTCCATCATCAAAACCAGCAGTACTTATCCCTATTACTTCTCCATACATATTAAGTACCGCTCCTCCCGAACTTCCTTGCGATATTGGAGCTGTAAATTGAATCATATCTACATCCTTAATTACTCTAAAGCCTGATATAATTCCATCAGAAACTGAATTAAATAATCCTAAAGGACTTCCTATGGCAACTACCTTCTGTCCTCTTACTAATTTCTTTTTACTTGTGTATATAGGAATAGGAGTCAATATTCTATCTATTCTTATAATAGCCAAATCTAGAATAGAATTATACTTAATAAGTTCATCTGTATTATATACCACTTCATCATTCTCTATTCTAACAGAATAGAAGGCACCTTTATTTGCTACATGATAATTAGTTAATATATAGCCTTCACGTCCTATCATAATCCCAGAACCTGTTCCTATAATCTCCCCTTGATCATTATGTACTGCTATCATTACTATAGAAGCTGCTAATAATGCTAATTCTTCAAAATTCTTTTCTCTTCGTGTATCACTTTTCATTGCATCAACTCTCATAGTAGCTTGATTATCATTATAGCTTATTTGATCTTTGACTTTCTTTTGAGTACTAGACCTTCTAGGTGGTCTAGATGGTATAACTACTCGTATTCTGTCTGTAGAATTGCTTCTTGTATATTGGGGAATATCAATTGTTTTAAATTCTCCAATAACACATATTGTAGATAATTGAGCTAATTCCTTATTTAGTTGAATATCTTTTTCACACTGTAGAAGTAGAACATCAATTCCACTAAGTGTCATCATATAACAAAACAAATATTCTTGTTCCTTAAATATATTACTAATTACTACCTTAACATTAGTACTGTTATTCCAATCTGTTAGTTTATCTCCAAATAAATAATCAAACCAATACATAAGTTTTATCATAAAATTCTTAATCATAGACTCAGAAATATTGCGTTTATATGTTGTATATAAATTAATAACTTCTCTACAAGCTCTACTTAAATATTCTTGTAACTCACAATTAGATTCAGATGACTTTATAATAAGTCTCTCCTTATTACTTGTTATCCATTTATTATAATATTCCTCATATAAATTAATTATATCTAAATCAAAAGAAGGTATAAGTTTATCGACCCTTATATATATTTCTCTAGATGATACTTTTTCATCCATAGTTTTTATTTTTTCTGTATATCCTTGATTTACACCCAATAGCCTAACAAAATATACATCTTTATAGCCAGACTTAACTTCAGCATCTTTATTGTAAAATTCTTCAATAGAATCTATCTTATGTACATTATGCCTATATAAAATCTTATCTTTCACCCTGACATCACATCTCCACATTTAAATATATAAATTTTACCATATTTGTTCTATTTTTTCTACAACATTAAAACAATATATGGTAAAATCAAACTTGTATATTAATATTACAATTATTGTTATAAAAGGGGTTTAGGGATAAAATCATGAAAAATTCATTAATATATTATAGCGTTGGGGCATTATTATATTGTCCTGCAAATAACAAATCAATTTCTAATTCTATAATTTCAGAAAAGTTTGGTAAAAAATATTCACTTGCTTTATGTTTAGAAGATACTATTCACGACAATCATGTTCTAGAGGCAGAAGCTATAATGATAAACTCATTAAAAGAAATATATACAGCCACTAAAGAAAAGCTGTTTTATATACCTAAGATATTTATTAGAGTCCGTAATTCTGATCAGATGCAACGTATATTTTATTCATTAGGCGAAGTTTCTAATATCTTATGTGGTTTTATTTTACCTAAGTTCTCTCTTGATAATGCTGACAATTATATAGATACCTTAATTAAAATTAATAAGGAAAGTAGCACTCCAATATATGCAATGCCTATATATGAAAATTCTTCTATAATAGATTTAAGACATCGTTATAACATCTTATATGCACTAAAAGATAAATTAGCTGCTGTAGAAAAATTAATATTAAATATTAGAGTTGGTGGTAATGACTTATGCCATGTATTTGGATTCAGACGCCAAGATAACGAATCTATCCATCAAATAAAACCTATAGCTAATATATTTGCAGATATAATAACTGTATATGGTTCAGATTACGTAATATCTGGTCCTGTATGGGAATATTATAATAGTTCTAATTGGAAAAATGGATTAATTTCAGAAATTAAGGATGATAAGATATGTGGTTTTATAGGCAAAACTGTAATTCATCCTAAACAAATATCTGTTGTAAATGATTCATACAAAGTTTGTTCAAAAGATCTAGAAGATGCAAAATCCATATTAAATTGGGACGATTCTCTACACTCACTAGTAAGTGGAAATATTGTTGAGGAAAGAATGAACGAATATAAAACCCATTATAATTGGGCTCTTCAAACAGTCTTAATGGCTGAATCTTTCGGAATTAAATAAACTTAAACCCTTCAGTATTTCTATAAAAAAATTAAGGTAGCGTTTAAAATGTTGTACTGTTTGAACTTTAGTGAGTTTACAACATTTAGCTACCTTAATTTTTTTATATTTAGAAATGCTTAATTATGCATCTGCTAATTTTTTAATAATCCCACAGCATTTATAATGTTTAAGAGAATAATATTCTATAGGAACCTTCTTTTCTTCTGCTAGTCTAACAATATGACTTAATTCTTGATTATCTTTATACTTATAATCAATTAAAACCTTCCAAGGAACTCTTCTTAATAAAACTCGTGTTGTTTCTCCTATACCAGGTTTAATTAAATTAATATCATTAACATTAAATTTATCTGCTATACTTCTCACTTCATCAATACCTAACCCCTGCACTTGATATAATGAAGATGTATTATTCACAGAAAATTTTTCTTCAATTGCATGAATAAATTCATAGGATAAATCTGAATTTTTTAACTCTCCATAATATACTGCTCCATGAAAATCATCAGGTCCAATTATATCATCTCTAAGAAATGTTCTACTAACTAATCCAGACACTGTAGAATTCAAACAAGAGCTAGGAATCAATATATCTTCATGTGTTCCGCATAGCTCTGTAACATTTGCAGGATCAGCAATTACAGCTATATCTGCTGATACTCCATCATAGACAGCTATATCTTTCTTTAATTCATTTAAAATAGCTCCTTTGCCTATCCAACCATCTACAAATAATATCTGACTAGACAAATATCTATCTAGTAAGTATTTCATAGCATTATCATCTATACCTCTTCCTCTTATAATAGAAATAGAATAATGAGGTATATCTATTTTATACTTCATCTTGATATATCTCTTAACAAGTATACCTATAGGCATTCCTGCTCTAGCAAGAGAAACTAATACAACATCTTTTCCCTTGATGTCTATTATCTTATCGCTTAAACTTCCTACTGCCTGAGCAGTTGCCTTTGAATATTTTTCCAATGCTTCTCTATATACTTGCATGTATTTTTCTGTAGGTACATATTCAATAGGTAACATCTCACTATAATGCCTTCCTGATTGTATAAGCTTCTCACGCTCTTCTGTTGACTTTGGTTCTACTAAACCAGTAATATCTTTTAGCAGTAACTTTACATCAGCTTCATTATATGAACTTCTCATTCCTTACACCACCTAATCATAGCTATATTATCATTTCCATTTTCTCGCAATACATTTACTAATGAATATAATCCCTCTTCATATCCTTCATTAGCATCAGTAATTATAATTACATAATCATATCTATTAATATCATATATATACGTAGTTCTATTACTATCATAAAAACTTCTTAATTCATATCTTTTATGAAGTGGATATGCTTCATCCTTGCTTACAGAAATAGGACTTCGTGTTGTTGAATGGCACCTTACATCATAGCCCATCTCTTCTATCTTATTAGCAACATACAGAGCAGGGTACATGAATTCTTCTGTTCCAATAACTAAAATATTCTTATAGTCTTTAATATCTATATTATCCTGTATCTGTTTCCATAATTCTAGATTACAGTCTATATATTCATGCATATCTACAATTCTTCTTGAATTCAGGTAATAGCTAGACTCTATAATATCGACACCTTCTATTGTCATATCATCTGTATTAGTTGAACATATATATTCTCCATCACACATATATCCATCTGCTATCTCAACATATCTATCATGATTAGTCTTTACTAGATAATGAAGTTTAATCCCTCTATCACTATACTTCTTCAAACATTCTTCATTCATACCATTTAACAATGAAGCTACAGAATAATTCTTGATCTGTGGATATTTTTTCTCCAATATGTTAATAATGTTCAATATTGTCTTACCAGTTGTAACTTCATCTTCAATAAATATAATCCTATCAATAGTATCACATACCCTATCTATATCATTCTTAACTAATTTTTGCTCAGTTGCATGACTATGTTCTTCTGAAAAGAATAAATATTCAACATTAGGAATAACCTCTCTTGTAGTTTGCATATATAAACATCCTAACTCCCCTGCTATAGCTGCTCCAATTGCTGTAGCTGTTTCTGCAAACCCAACTAATAACAACCTCTCATTCGCATATTCATCTTTTAATTGTACTGCTAGTTCTCTAAACATTTTAAATGCTTCAGATGGCTGCACAGGTATATGCTTTCCTTGAAGCTTATTTATCACCAAGTAATTCCTCTTTGTATTGTTTTCCCTCTTGGCTATTCTAACCACGTCTTGCTCTAAATACATATTTAACTTAATTGCCCTCCATATTATCTATTCATTTTTATATTCCATATATCTTCTATATGATCCATCAACACCAAACTCAACAATATTATAATACTTTCTCGCATTACTGTATGGTGATTCTGGTTTATAAACATACTGTACACAAGAGAATCCACATACAACACCTTCTCTTCCATTTATATGAACATTATTTACTTATCTAAGACTTCATTTACTCTTTTTAAATCACTTTCTTGTGAAAAACGTATCATCTTTTTTTACCCCTTATTACATATACGCCTAATTTTACCATAACATCAAAAAAAATTAAAATGTTCCCCTACCAATCTTACTTATATAGTATAATTATTATAATTTTTATTATTAGGTATTTATTTCATTTGCAAAAAGTTATAGTTTTTGTTATGGTAAATAACATAATAATTTTAAGTTCTTAATATAAATATATACAAAAATATAAGGAGTAATTGTGAATGATAAAAAAACATATAATTGCGTCTAATTACGATAACTTAAATTTAGATATTGCCATTTGTCCTGCTGAAAATCCAAAAGGTATAATACAATTTTCACATGGAATGGCTGAACATAAAGAAAGATATTATCCTTTCATGGAATACCTATCACAAAATGGATATACATGCATTATAAATGATCATAGAGGTCATGGAAATAGTATCAAAGATGAAAAAGATTTAGGTTTTTTCTATACAGAAAATTCAAATATAATTGCTAATGACATTGCTCAAATTAATAAATGGATTCATGATGAATATCCAGATATTCCTGTATACATGTTTTCTCATAGTATGGGAACTCTCGTAGCACGTGTATTTATGCAAAATCATGATATTAATATAGACAAGCTAATTCTTTGTGGTCCACCAACTGAAAATTCATTAGTTGGAATAGGTATTGCTGCTGCAAAATTGAATAGTCGTATCTATGGTGATCATAATAGAAGTAATTTTCTAAACTTTCTAGCTTTTGGTTTATATGATTCTTTTGAGGGAGAAGAAAATTCATGGATATGCTCTAATAAAGAAATAGTTAGTGCATATAATAATGATCCTTTATGTCATTATCGTTTTACTGCTAATGGTTTCTTGAACTTATTTAATTTGGTCAAGCTATCTTTTATTGATAAAAATTATTCATGCAACAATCCTAATCTACCTATATTATTAATAGCAGGCGAAAAAGATCCTGTTATTCGAAGCAAAAACAAATTTAACCACTTAAAAAAATTTCTAAGCAATGTAGGTTACACAGATATAAGTACAAAGCTATATAAAGATAAAAGACATGAACTTATTAATGAAATTGATTGTGAAATAATCTGGAATGATATATTGAACTTCTATAATTAAAATATACTAGCATTAGTATATTTTAATTATTCAAGAACTATTACGATTTTTAGTGTATCTATATTGTCAACAATTATCTTAAAGGCTTCTATATTTCTAGTTAAAAAATTATTGAACTTATTTACTTCTTAAGTACTTATTATTTCTTCTTCTATAGAGTTGAATTTTCTATATAGAGCAAACCCTACTATAGTAGTTATAGTTTCTGTAAGCGGAAATGTGATCCAGAAATATTGTAATCCAACTCTTGAAAATAACCAACCTAATGGCACAAATAAAACTACAGTTCTAAGTATAGTTAAAATGGAACTTTTTATAGAATAACCTATAGCTTGAAAAAACACAGGAAATATCAACGATGTAACCATTGGAATAAATGAAATTCCAATAATTCTAAAAGCAGTAATTCCTATACTAATAACACTTGTGTCTTGCGAAAAAACTCCTAATAACTTAGAAGGAATAAGTTCAAAGCATAAAACACCTATAAACATCAATGCAAACCCTAATAATACAGAATCCTTTAATGTGCTTTTACATCTTTCATTATTTCCAGCACTATAATTATAACTAAGTATAGGAACAATACAGGTCTGCATAGCTCCTAATGGTATAAAGAAAAACGTCTGCCACTTATAATATAATCCAAGAGCTGTTACTGCTTGATCTGAAAAACCTTTTAATATCAAATTTAAACCCAATATATAAAAAGTATAAGCTGATTGCATTAACATATTAGGAAATCCTAAATAATAAATTCTTTTTATATATCCCATATATTTTGAAATAGCTGGAGACTTTCTATATCCCTTTCTCATCACTATAAATGCTGCTACTATTTGTCCTAATACAGTAGCTATAGCAGCACCTGCTATACCTAACCTTGGTATTATTCCAATGCCAAATATCAATATTGGATCAAGAATAATATTAACAATTGCTCCAACAACTTGAGCTATCATTGGAATCTTCATATTTCCAACAGCTTGTAATACTTTTGTCCATATACTTTCAAAAAAAACACCTATACTAAATACACTTACTATTCTTCCATATGTAATTACTTCTTGAACTACTTGTTCTGAATTAGATGAAATCCTTGCATAATAAGGCATAATCAGATATGTAACAAGTGCAAATATAATCCACATAACAAATGCTAATAATGGTCCAACTCCAGCTGCTTCATCACTCTTATTATCCTTATGAATTCCTCGATAATGAGCCATTACTGTATTAATACCCACTCCAGTACCTACTGCAAGGGCTATCATCAATAATTGTATAGGATATACTATTGACAATGCTGTTAAGCCATCTTCTGAATACCTACCTATAAAATAACTATCTATAATATTATATAAAGCTTGTATCAATTGAGCTATCATAACTGGCGGTGCTAGCCTTAGTATTATTGATAATATCTTATCTCCACCAAAATCAATACTTTTATTATTATTCCCTTTCATCACTTACGCCTCCAATAATTTATATTAATCTATAGGTAGATTTTGTGCCTTATAATTTTCTCCCCACTCCCACATTGCATCTAATATCGGTTTCAAACTATATCCTACTTCTGTTAGTGTATATTCTACACGCGGTGGAACTTCCGCATATACCTTACGAACTAAAAGACCACTCTCTTCCATTTGACGTAATTGTGTTGTAAGTACCTTTTGAGTTACACTTCCTATTGATTTTTTTAATTCACCAAAACGTTTTGTTCCAGATAGCAAATCACGTATAACTGGCAATCCACCATATCAATTCTAATAAAACAACATACTCATCAGCGACTATTCAACCTTAAATTTTGTTAGTCATTATGCTAGGTTCCAAAACTTGTTTTTGGAACCTGCAAATAACACTATTTTTCTTTTATTACTCTATTTAACGTTACTGCAACTATAGCTGATATTATCCTAGCAAAGACTGTACTCCACCATATCATTATCTGCCCTCCAAATAAAGGTGGTAATATAAGAATAAATATTAACATAAGCACAGGTTCTATAAAAGTTGATATATATGCAAATGAACTTTTTTCAGTTGCATAAAAACTAGCTGTAGTTATACGATTTACAGCTACAAAAGGAAATGACACTAGAAATATAGGCATAACCTTACTTATCTCATCATTAACTACATTGGATGCACCAAATAATGTACCTATATCACCTCTTAATATGTACATAATAATAAAACTAGTTATTGCTAAAAATATTCCAAAACCATAAGCTAATTTACATACATCACGTAGTTTCTTATAACTCTTTTCTCCATAATATTGGCTCATAAGAGGTTGACTACCATCACCTACACCTTGAAGAATAAGATATATTATCCATATAACATACTCTATACATGCATATGTAGCAATTGATTGTTCGCCTCCATAATAAACAGTAAATCTATTTACTATAATCAATGATATATTAGGCGTCATAGTCAATCCAAAAGGTGCCAATCCCACTTTTATAATAGATTTAAATATATTTTTAGCTTTAGAAAGATCAACCTTTAACGATAACAATTTATTTTTCAATAAATAGACAATAGCAATTATCATAGTAATTCCCTGGCCTATAATAGTAGCATATGCTGCACCTTCAATTCCGCCTTTTCTTACCCATACCAATAGATAATCAAGTATAATGTTAGATAAAAATCCACACACCATTGCCATCATTGCATAAAATGAACTTCCATTATTCCTTATAAAAGGAACTAATCCTGTTGCAATAATCTGTAATGTTGCTCCAATAGAAATAACTTTAACATATTTCTCTGCCAGCAATAAAAGTTGTCCACTACCGCCTAATAATTTTATAAATGGATTAGCAAATGTAAAAAAGAGAGCTGTAAGAAAAACACTAGATATAATAAGCATCCATATCGACCCTGCTACATATTCTTTAGCCTCTTCAATATTATTCTCTGCTTTTTTTATGGAATAATAAACAGCCCCACCTATTCCTATTCCAGTCCCTATAGCCTGAATTAATGCTGTAATAGGATAAGCTACATTAATTGCTGAAAGTCCGATATCTCCAACACTATTTCCAAGAAAAAATCCATCTACAATTGCGTAAACTCCAGATAATGCAAGTGCAAGTACTGATGGTATAACATATTTAAAGAAAACCTTTATATTTTTCATTAGTTTATAATCCTTTCGATAACTTTAATATACCTACTAAATCATTGATTTTTGCATATCTTTCATCTTTTTGGCAATTCTCTTTCCTGTTTCTGTAACTGCACACCCACCACATGCAGTTTCCTTATATTTTGTAGGCATATCATCGCCAATTTCTCTCATAGCATCTATAACTTCATCTGCCGGAATATTACTACTTATTCCAGCAAGAGCCATATCAGCTGCTGCAATTGCATTTACAGCCCCTGCTACGTTTCTTTTTACACATGGCACTTCTACTAATCCTGCTACTGGATCACACACTAATCCTAACATATTTTTTAATGCAATTGCTACTGCATTTGATATTTGACTAAGCGATCCACCTTTTAAATGAACTAATGCACCTGCTGCCATAGCTGCTGCTGAACCAATTTCAGCTTGACATCCTCCTGTGGCACCAGCTAATGATGCTCTCTCACTAATTACTTGGCCAATACCTGCTGCAACAAATAAACTATCTAATATTTCTTGTGTAGATAAAGAAAACTTTTTAAATGATGTAATTAATACAGCTGGAAGTACTCCACAAGATCCTGCAGTTGGCGCTGCGACAATACGTTTCATACAAGCATTAGATTCTCCCATTTTAATAGCTTCTGCAATAACATTTCCCATAAAATCGCCACTATAAGATTCTTCCTTCTGTATATAATTAATCATTTTTTGTCCATCTGTACCTACAAGTCCACTTTTTGAATGTAATGTCTCATCATATTCAATTCCAGCTTGATACATGCTGCTCCACATTTCTTCCATTCGCAAATATACGTCCTCTTTATCCATTCCATAATCTTTACACTCTGATTCTACAATAGCACTTACAATATCTCCATTTAACTTTTCTGCTCTATCCATAATCTCTTTCATACTTCTAAATGCCATTTTTCTACACCATACCTTTCTATCTCACAGCTTCAATATATGTTACTTTTTCTATTCCTGGTAGCATTTCTAATTCTTTTAATTTTTCCTTAGATGCTGTCTGATCCAATTCCAAAACCATAACAGACTGTCCACCTCGTTTATTACGGAACAATTGCATAGTAGCAATATTTACACCTTGTTCTGCAAGCATTGTAGTAACTTGAGACACATGTCCTACTTGATCCATATTATGTACAACAAGAGTATGATTTTCACCAGTAAAATTAACTTCTATACCATCAATTTTATTTACTACAATCCTTCCACCTCCAACAGAAGATGCTTGTACCTTTATTTTACTTCCATTTATACCTTCCACTTCTATAAGTGCAGTATTCGAATGAGCATTTCTAAGGTTAACTTGTTCAAATCTAAACGAAAGATTTTCTTCTTCAGCATATTGAAAACTTTGAGGAATACGAACATCATCTGGTTTCATTTCCAAAAGTCCAGCAATAATTGCTTGATGTGTTCCATGCCCTACACCAGTTGCTTTAAATGATCCATGCAATGAAATGATAGCTCTTATAGGCTTCTCTCCTAATAATTTTCTTGTAACAAGTCCTATACGCACTGCACCTGCTGTATGTGAACTAGACGGTCCTACCATAACAGGGCCAATAATATCAAATAAATCCGCCATAAATATCCCTCTTTTCATTTATCTTAATGTATTTTTTTATAATTTAAATTGCTTATCTTCCTCTCGTCGTCCCTTCAGTCCTTGACAAGCAAAGCTACTTGCCTCAGCAGTTCGCTGTCTCCAATCATACCTCACCTTCGGTTCGTATTCTTGGACAGCTATTGCATGGTCAGTACTAGCTCTACTTCTCTCCGCCTTCAACACTCCTTGACAAGCAAAGCTACTTGCCTCAGCAGTTCGCTGTCTCCAATCATACCTCACCTTCGGTTCGTATTCTTGGACAGCTATTGCATGGTCAGTACTAGTTGCTTCTCTTCGTCGTTAACACTCCTTGACAAGCAAAGCTACTTGCCTCAGCAGTTTGCTGTCTCCAATCATACCTCACCTTCGGTTCGTATTCTTGGACAGCTATTGCATGGTCAGTACTAGTTGCTTCTCTACGTCGTTAACACTCCTTGACAAGCAAAGCTACTTGCCTCAGCAGTTTGCTGTCTCCAATCATACCTCACCTTCGGTTCGTATTCTTGGACAGCTATTGCATGGTCAGTACTAGTTGCTTCTCTACGTCGTTAACACTCCTTGACAAGCAAAGCTACTGACTCAATATGAAAGCTTCCGCCAAACATATCTACAGGTTGTACCATCTTAACTTTGTAGCCATTCTCACTTAAAATCTTTAAATCTCTACCTAAAGTGCTAGGATCACAAGACACATACACTATTTTAGGTATATTACAATCTATAATAGACTGTAATAAACTTATATCACAACCTTTTCTAGGTGGATCTAACATTATAACATCTGGATTAATTCCTTGGTTCAATAACTGTGGTATTACCTCTTCTGATTTACCCACAAAAAATTCACAATTATCTATATCATTTATTCTTGCATTCTCTCTTGCATTAACTATAGCTGCATCTATTATCTCTACTCCATATACCTTTTTAGCCTTTTGAGACAAGAATAAAGTTATTGTTCCTGTTCCACAATAAGCATCAAAAACCACTTCATTTCCTGTTAATCCTGCATATTCTAGAGCTTTATTATATAACACCTCTGTCTGTTTAGGATTAACTTGAAAGAACGATAATGGCGATATATTAAACTTAAACTTATCTATATAATCTTGTATCGTATCTGAACCATATATTGTTATACACTTAGTTCCTAATATTACATTAGTGTTTTTATTGTTTATATTTAAAACTACACTCTTAAGGCCATGAATATTACTTTTAAGTCTATCTATATATTCATCTATATGTGGTACATTATCTGTTGTAGCAACTAATACTACCATTATCTCATTTGTAGTAAAGCCTTTTCTTATAACTATATGCCTTACTAATCCATTAGCATTATACTTCCCATCAACTGTTGCTGGTTCAATATCATTATCTATTATCCATTCTTTTGTTATCTTTCTTATTAAATCAGCTTCTTCAAATTGTATTAAACATTCATCTATATCTATTATGTCATGACTTCTTTCAGCAAAGAAACCTATAACTATCTCTCCATTTACTTTTCCTATTGGTAATTGTACTTTATTTCTATATCTATATGCATTACTATCCATCCCTAAAGGATATTTAACTAATTCTTCATCTAAACCTGCTATTCTTCCTATACAATCTTTAACTCTATTCCACTTAAACTCTAATTGCTTCTTATAATTCATATGTTGAAGAGAACACCCACCACATCTCTTATAATAACTACAAGTAGGTTTAACTCTATCTTCACTAGTTTCTATTATCTCTTGAAGCCTTCCATAAGCATAGTTTTTATTAACTTTTATGATTTTTATCTTTGCTTTTTCACCTTTTATTGCACCTTTTATAAATATAGGATAACCTTCAATTTTCGCTATACCTTCTCCTTGATATCCTTCTGCAACTATATCTAAAATGTATTCTTTGTTCTTTTCAACCAAATATATCACCCTTTAAATAGATTAAATTTATTATTTTCCTTCTGAACAATTATACTATACTTTTTCATATAAAGGCAGATTATTTTATCTTACATCAAAAGATATATTATCTTCTAATAAAGGTATTGCATTCTGTACCCAATTGTCCTTGTGATTCTCCATATATATTCACATCTCTAGCCATACATACTCCATCTAAATTATAGTGACATGTATGTACATTACATTGTATATATGGGCTCATAATATTACCCTCAAATGCAGATGATGAAAATCCTTGAACCATTCCCATCATATAATTGCTATACTCATTCCTTAATCCAATCACTCCATCTGTATCTATATATGTACTACAATAAGTGTCGGACTTATTATTAGCTTCCATTCCTTCTATTGTTATATTAGCAGTTGTACAAAATCCATTATCGTTATAATCACAATTCATAGCACTGCAATTTAACCTAGGCATCAGCATATCATCCTCTCTAATAGACTAATAATTATATATTGAAACTTCTTCTATTATTCACTAAAGTTCTTCTACATTAATATTGTTATCTATTATTGATAATTTTATGCAAAAAAAAATCTCAAGATGAATCTTCATCTTGAGACTTTCTATTATAAGTTGTTATTAATTATTCAACAACGCTTACTTTCATTAAGTTAGTAGCACCTATCTTATCTACTGGTACTCCTGCAGCGATAACAACTGTATCACCCTTCTTAACAAATCCGTTAGCTTCAGCTATTTCAACTGATTTTTCCATCATTTCATCTGTTGATTCCATCTTATCAGCTAAGATTGGGAATACACCCCATGAGAATACTAATTGTTTAGCAACTTTGTCACATGGTGTAACAGCAACGATTGGACATTCTGGTCTACATTGAGATATTCTCTTAGCTGTAGCACCACTTTGAGTTGAAGTTAATATTGCTGCTGCTTCTAATTCAGCTGCTGCATTACAAGTAGCTCTTGAAATAACTCCTGCTATAGCTGGAATGTGATGTTTAGCATTTGAAACTGCAACTTTGTATTGTAATTGAGCTTCTGTAGTTTCTGCTATTCTAGCCATTGTTTGAACAGCTTCTACTGGATAAGTACCGTTAGCACTTTCTCCTGATAACATGATAGCATCTGTTCCATCATAGATAGCATTAGCTACGTCTGATACTTCTGCTCTTGTTGGTCTTGGATTTCTCATCATAGAATCTAACATTTGAGTAGCAGTTACAACTGGCTTACCTGCAGCGTTACATTTTTGGATGATCATCTTTTGAACTCCTGGTACGTTTTCTATTGGGATTTCAACACCAAGGTCTCCTCTAGCTACCATGATTCCATCAGAAGCTTCTAATATAGCATCTATATTATCAACACCTTCTTGATTTTCTATCTTAGATATGATTAAAATGTTTTCTCCACCATTTTCATTTAATAACTTTCTTATTGCTAATACGTCATCAGCTTTTCTTATGAATGAAGCAGCTACTGCTGAAACACCCATTTCACAACCGAACTTTAAGTCAGCTTCGTCTTTAGCAGTTAAAGCTGGTAATTTTATTGATACTCCAGGAACATTAACTCCTTTATGAGTTCCAACTAATCCAGTGTTGTTAACAACACACTTAATTGCATTTCCTTCGATTTCTTTTACAGTTAATCCTACTAAACCGTCATCTATTAAGATAGTGTTTCCTGGTTTAACATCTTTAGCTAATCCTTCATAAGTAACAGAACATTTAGTAGTATCTCCTACAACATCTCCACCTGCATATATAGTGAATTCAGTTCCCATTTGTAATTCTACTTTGTTTGGTTCGAATTTACCAGTTCTTATTTCAGGTCCCTTAGTGTCAAGAACGATAGCTATTTGTTTGTTTAACTTCTTAGCAATTGCTCTTACCTTTTCAATTCTTCCACGATGTTCTTCATGGTCACCATGTGAAAAGTTATGTCTAGAAGCATTCATACCTGCTTTTATAATTTGCTCTAATATTTCTTCACTTTCACTAGCTGGTCCAACTGTACAAATCATCTTAGTTTTTCTCATTAAAATAACACTCCTCTTGATTTAAATATTTTTATCTCAAATATATCTATAATAAATAAAAATTTATTAATCGTTAATTATTTTGATAATACTTGTGCAACTTCATATAATTCTTCGTCAAATTTTCTCTCCATTGCTAAAGCTTCATCTATATCATCATCTATTATCTTGTTGTCTCTTATTCCTATTACTCTTGATGTCTTTCCTTCTAATAATACATCTACAGCCCTCGCTCCCATTCTAGAAGCTAATATTCTATCAAATGCACTTGGACTTCCACCTCTTTGAATATGGCCTAATACTGTAGCTCTAGTTTCTATTCCTGTAACTTCCTGTACTTCTTTTGCTAATTCAAAAGCGCCTCCAATGCCTTCTGCTAATAATATTAAATTATGAGTTTTACCATTTCTCTTACCTTCCATAATTGTTCTACACAATTCATCCTTATCGAATCCCTTTTCTGGTACTAATATAGCTTCTGCACCACCTGCAAGTCCTGAATATAGTGCTATATCTCCACAATGTCTTCCCATAACTTCTATTATAGAAACTCTTTCATGAGAGTTAGATGTATCTCTTATCTTGTTTACAGCATCTAATACTGTATTTAGTGTAGTATCAAATCCTATTGTATAGTCTGTATAAGCTAAATCATTATCTATTGTACCTGGTAATCCTACAGTTTTAACTCCAAGCTTAGATAGAAGTTTTGCGCCTGTAAATGAACCATCGCCACCTATAACTACTAACGCGTCAATTCCATAAGCCTTAAGAATCTTCACAGCTCTTTTTCTAACTTCTTCTTGTTTAAATTCTAAACATCTTGCAGTTCTTAGAATAGTTCCACCTCTTTGAATTATATCTGAAACGGAAGTTCTATTCATAGGGACAAACTCCCCACCTAATAATCCTGCATATCCTCTTTCGATTCCTACAACTTCTAATCCTTTGTCTAAGGCTGCTCTTGTAACCGCTCTGATCGCTGCATTCATTCCTGGAGCATCGCCACCGCTTGTTAAAATAGCAATTTTCTTCATTAAAACTCCTCCTTACACACCGTTGGGGCTTAATAAGTCCCACTAATACCAAAATCGTCCACTTATACAATAACCAAAATAATTGTACAAAAAAATCGATAATTTTTCAATGGAAATAGCTTATTTATTTTATTTTTTTATCATACCCTATGATATATTATATCCTAAATCAACAAACTTAACTAGAGTTTTTTATTGAATTAACTAGTGATTCTTAAATAATCAATAATATCCAATTACTAACTTCAATAATTATCTATTTACCACCTTAACATTGTCTACACCATACCTATCTCTTAATCTTTCCAAAACTATATTGTCATCTAATTCAACCCACTTATCATGAGATAATCTATAGGATTTCTTATTTTCTGAAGCTACACATACATATACTGGTGTGTCTCCTGTGCAATCACCTATATATTTAACTATTTCTCTGTTTAATATATTAAGTTCTTCTCTATCTTTAACTAGTATATATAGTTTATCATCATTTATCTTCTCTAGCCCATCTATACTCTCACAAATTAGTTTTGGTGGTTCATCTTCTTTTATACTTACTCTACCTTTAATTCTAACTAACGAATCTTCAGAAATGAGATCTCTAACCTTATCTAAGGTCTTAGGAAATACTATTACTTCTATAGTCCCAGTAAGGTCTTCTAATTGTAAAAAGGCCATTAATTGATTATTCCTAGTTACTTTTTGATTCATAGATGTTATTATCCCACCTATTATAACAGTGTCGTTATCATTGACGTAGTTATCTGCAATTATAGATGCAGATAATTCATCTGCTACACTATCTTCTATCATCTCATATGACTTGTTAATAGTTTCAATTTCTATGGATGTTTGATATTTCAAGCTCTGTCTATATTCATCTAAAGGATGTCCCGATATATATAACCCAGTCATTTCTTTCTCCATAGATAATATAGTTTTTTTATTAAATTCTTTTATCCTTGGATAAACAATCTTAGGTATCTCTGTACTTATATCTTCAGTTAAATCAAATAAGTTCAGCTGTCCATCTATATTCCTCTTCTTCTGATTAACTGCTCCTTCTACTACCTTCTCATATACTGCTAACATTTGAGATCTGTATACATTGAAACAATCTAATGCTCCAGCCTTAATAAGACTCTCTATAGCTCTCTTATTAACAGATGATAAATCTATCTTATCTATAAATTCGTCTAATGATCCAAATGTTCCCTTTAAATCTCTCGAATGAACTATGCTCTCTACAACGTTATAACCTACATTCTTGATAGCAGCCAATCCAAATCTAATTGTATTGCCACTAACTGTGAACTTAGAATAACTATGATTAATATCTGGTGGTAACACTTGTATGCCTTGAGTTTCTGCAAATTTAATGTAATAAGCTACCTTATCACTAGAGCCCATAACTGAGTTAAGCATAGCTGCTATCATCTCAACAGGATAATATCGCATAAGAAATGCTGTCTGATATCCAACTACTGCATAAGCTGCTGCATGACTCTTATTGAATGCATACGATGCAAAATCCATCATAATATCAAATATCTTGTTAGCATCTTCTTCTTTAATTCCATTCCTAATACAACCAGGTACTTCTACGTTACCATCCTTATCTACTATACCATTAATGAAATTCTCTCGTTCTTGTTCCATAACCTTATGCTTTTTCTTGGACATAGCTCTTCTAACCATATCACTTCTACCCATAGAATAACCAGCAAGCTTCCTTACTATCTCCATAACTTGTTCCTGATATACAATAACACCATAGGTTACATCTAATATACTCTCCAATTCTGGAACAATATATTCAACATCTTTTGGATTATTTTTTCCCTTTATATATCTAGGTATTTCTGCCATTGGTCCTGGTCTATATAATGCTATTCCCGCTATGATATCTTCTAATCTATCTGGCTTTAATTCCTTCATAAATGCAGTCATACGAGGTGACTCTAATTGAAAGACTCCTGAAGTATGTCCGTCACCTATCATTTTATAGACATTTTCATCGTCCATATCTATTTTATCTAAATCTATATCTATACCTCTGTTTGCCTTCACCATCTTTACAGCATCACTCATTACTGTAAGAGTTCTTAATCCAAGGAAATCCATCTTTAGCAGTCCTAGTTCTTCTAGAGTTGTCATTCCAAATTGTGTTACTATCATTTCTTCATTCTTCTGAAGTGGTACATATTCAACTAGTGCCTTAGATGCAATTACCACTCCAGCTGCATGGGTTGAAGAATGTCTAGGTATACCTTCTAGACTTCTACTTATATCTATAAGAGTCTTTATCCTCTGATCAGATTCATATATCTGATGCAATTCAGGATTCTTTTCTATAGCTTTATCTATAGTTATTCCAAGTTCATTAGGTATCATCTTAGCTATCTTATCTACTTCAGCATATGAATAATTCATAGCTCTTCCTACATCTCTTATACATATCCTTGGTGCCATTGTACCAAATGTTATTATTTGTGATACATTGTTTTCTCCATATTTTTCAACAACATAATCTATTACTTCTTGTCTTCTTTCATAACAGAAGTCAGAATCTATATCTGGCATACTTACTCTCTCAGGATTTAAGAAACGTTCAAAAATAAGCGTATATTTAATTGGATCTATCTTGGTTATACCAAGAGTATATGCAACTATAGAACCTGCTGCACTACCTCTTCCTGGTCCTGTAGGTATCTTTTTCTCATTAGAAAATCTTATAAAATCCCATACAATAAGGAAATAATCAACATATCCCATTTGTTTAATTACGCCTAATTCATACTCTAATCTATCTATATATTCTTTTGCTTCCTCTGATTCATTTTTTATTTTGTCTATTTCATCATAATTTAATTCTTTATTACGAATATTAGTAAACACACTATATCGGTCTATCAATCCTTTATAGCAAAGATTTCTAAGGTAACTATAAGGTTCTTCTCCTTCAGGTAAAGGGAACTTAGGTAGCTTTGATTCATGAAATTTATAATCATAGTTACATTCTTCAGCAATCTTTAATGTATTCTCTAAAGCTTCTGGAATATATGAAAACATATCCCACATTTCTTCTGCTGATTTTAAATAGAATTGATCTGATGGATATCTTCTTCTATTCTCATCTTCTATTGTTTTACCTGTTTGAATACACATTAATATATCATGTGCTTTACTATCTTCTTGCTTTATATAATGTACATCATTTGTTGCAACTAATGGTATGTCTAATTCTCTTGATAATTTTATGTTCCATTCATTTACTTTTCTCTGCTCTGGTATGCCATGATTTTGTATTTCTAAATAGAAACCATCTTTGAATATCTTTTTATATAATAGAGCTATTTCTTTAGCTTTATCATAATCATCATTAACTATATTTCTCTGTACTTCACCAGCTAAACATGCGCTAAGTGCAATTAATCCTTCACTATGCTTTTGTAAAAAATCATGATCTACTCTAGGTTTATAATAAAATCCATCTATTGATGCTGCTGATACAATTTTCATCAAGTTATTATAACCTATTTCATTTTTAACTAGTAATACTAAATGATAAGTAGAATTACCATATTCAAAGTTCTTTTCATGCATATTTCTTCCTGCAACATATACTTCACATCCTAATATAGGTTTTATTCCATTTGCAATAGCTTGCTTATAAAATTCAACACAACCATACATTACACCATGATCTGTTATTGCTATGCTATCCATTCCTAACTCTTTGGCTCTCTTTATAAGTTTATCAACTTTTCCAGAACCATCTAACAGACTATACTCTGTATGAAGATGTAAGTGACAGAACTTCTTGTCAGACATACTCCTTTCCTCCTTTATTCTTCATTTTTCAATTCAGATGCTATCTTCTCTATCTTCCTTAACCTATGATTAACACCAGATTTTCCAACTGGAGGATCTAACATCTCCCCTAGTTCCTTTAGGGATTCATCAGGATAATTAAGCCTAAGCTCTGCTATCTCTCTTAAGTTCTGAGGTAATCTCTGAAGTCCAATTTGAGATTGTATTAGCTTAATACTTTCCACCTGTCTTACTGCAGCATTTACAGTTTTGGATAAATTGGCAGTTTCACAATTAACCAATCTATTTACATTATTACGCATTTCCTTCATTATTCTAATATTTTCTAATTCAAGTAAAGAAGAATGAGCTCCAATTATATTTAACACATCTACTATCTGCTCGCCTTCTTTTATATATACTATAAATGCATTTTTTCTTTGTATAACCTTTGATTTTAATCCAAATTCATTTATTAACTTGCTTAAACTAATAGCATATTCTTCACTATGTGTAACAAATTCTAAATGGTAAGTTTTCTCTGGATTACTTACACTTCCACCACCTAAAAAAGCTCCTCTTATATAAGCTTTTTTCTCAGCTTCTCCCTTTACCATTTCTCTATCTATCCCATAATCTAGATTCATTGCTCCATCTATTTCTTTTAATATGCCAGTTTTTCTTAATAATTCTCTTACTCCCATTTCTTCTGTTATAACTACCATATATATATTATTTTTTTTAAGAGAAGTGCTTTTTTTAACCATAAGCTTTGAGTGTATATCAAAATATTCTTTTAAAATTGTAAATATAACCCTAGCACTTGCAGGATTTTCAGTGGTTATCTTAAAAGATAATCCTTTTCCACTAAAGCCTAAAGTTCCACCAACTTTCATAATAGCTGATATTTCAGCAAGTGCTTCAGTCTTTGTTAAATCTGTGTATCTACCAATTTCTCCTTTTACTTTTGATGAAAATGACATGCAACTACTACTCCTTTATCTTTTTCTCTTCTTTCTCTCTTTGTTTTATTTTTTGAGATAAATACATATACTCTATTATTTTCTTTTTATCATAAAATAATCTATTTTCCATTATTGTATCTATAAGTACTTCTGCTAACTTATCTGTATTATGCTTAACATAACCATCTTCTATCTTAACTAAATCAGCTTCTATCTCTTTTACTCCTAATTTTTTAACTTCTTCTTTATCATTTTGAACTACTACAGAACCTTCAGCATTATATTTTTGTTGTAATTCTTGTGGTACATTTCCATTATTAGCTATAACATAATCTATAATTTCTTTTCCACCGTACTTTCTCATTGCTTTTATATGATCTGACACTTTAAAGTCATCTGTTTCGCCAGGTTGAGTCATAATATTAGATACATATAACTTTATTGCATTACTCTTTCCTACTGCTGAACTAATCTGGTCTACTAATAAATTAGATATAACACTTGTGTATAAACTACCAGGTCCTAATATTATTGCATCAGCTTCCTTTATGGCATCTAATGCTTCTTGTAATGGTTTGGCACCTTCAGGTTCTATCATTAATTTGGCTATTTTTGTTTTTTGTTTTATTGCTTCTTCTGGAATTTCTGATTCTCCATATACTCTATTTCCATTTTCCAATTCTGCAACTAATTGCATATCATCAAGAGTTACCGGAAGAACCTTTCCTGTAACTGCTAGAACTGAGCTCATCTTCTGGACAGCTTCTTCAAAGTTTTCTGATATTCCATCCATAGCTGCTAAAAACAAATTACCAAAACTTTGGTTCTTTAAAATTCCATCTTTAAATCTATATTGTAGCAATTCTTCCATTATAGGCTCAGTATCCGCTAATGCTAATATACAGTTACGTATATCTCCAGGTGGTAACATTCCAAGATCTTCTCGAAGCACACCTGATCCTCCTCCATTATCGCCTACTGTAACTACAGCAGTTATGTTAGAAGTATAATACTTAAGTCCTCTTAACATTGTAGATAGTCCTGTTCCTCCACCTATTACTACAATCTTAGCTCCTTTTACTAACAATCTTTTTTCATATATTAGACTTTCTATATTTTTATTATCTAAAGTCACCTTTACATATCCGGAATTCGCCAATACAATAAATGACTTTATAACTTCTGTTACCGCAATATATATTATGAATAGTCCAATTATATTTATAAGTATATAGAATGCCTTATAATATATGTCATATACTCTTTTGTTAACCAATTCAGTACTACCAAATACTATAAGTAGTACTCCTAGCAAACCAAATGATAACCATCTCTTTACTTTTATTCCTGGCTTAAGCCAGTCAGTTATTCTCATAGTTTTTTTGCTCCTTTATTAACATCTTCTAATATATCTCTATGTTCTGCCTTAGAAATATAATAAGCTTCTGATAATCTTCTATTAACTTCATTAGTAATAGCCACAGATCTATGTCTACCACCAGTACAACCTATCGCAATTATTAATTGTCGTTTTCCCTCTTTTTGATAATTTGGTATTAAGAATTGTAACATATCCATTAATTTGTTTATAAAGGTTTCAGTTTCACTTTGTTCTAGCACAAATTTTTTTACAGGTTCATCCTCTCCAGAATATGCCTTTAACTCTGGAATGTAGAAAGGATTAGGAATAAATCTAACATCAAATACTAAATCTGAATCAACAGGTATTCCATATTTAAATCCAAAACTCAATACTGTTATTGTAAGTTGTCTCTCAGGTCTTGTTGCATCTCCAAAATATTCATTTAATTTTTCTCTTAAATCTCTTATTTTATATTTTGAAGTATCTATAATTAAATCAGCTTTATCTTTTATTTTGCTAAGTCTGTTTCTTTCTTCATTAATACCTGTTATAACTCTTCCAGTAGGTGCTAACGGATGACTTCTTCTAGATTCTTTAAATCTCTTAACTAACACTTCATCACTACATTCAAGGAATATTATTTCATGTTTATATTCATTTTTATCCAAATATGTCAACGATTCAAATAAATCATCAAAGAATATTCCACCTCTTATATCTATAACCAAAGCCACCTTTTCTATATTTCCTGTACTACATGCTTCTGCAAATTTAGGTATTAACTTAGGTGGTAGATTATCTACACAAAAATACCCCATATCTTCTAATGTTCTTGTAGCTTCCGTCTTTCCTGCTCCTGACAAACCTGTTACAATAATAAATCTCATAGCAATCGCCTCCAAAATGTTACTTCCTCTAACCTTATACAATTCAAACCTTTAACTTAACAAAGGTGGACCCTCCAAGAATCCACCCTATCATTATTTTTGTAAATCTTCACCAATTATCCTTACTTCTGTCTTTAACTCTACACCAAACTGATTCTTAACCTCATCTTGAACATGCTTTATTACATCTAAAACATCTTGTGCAGTAGCATTTCCAGTATTAATTACAAATCCAGAATGTTTCTGCGACACTTCTGCATCCCCTACAGAAAAACCTTTAAGTCCTGCATCTTGAATAAGTTTTCCTGCAAAATATCCTTCTGGTCTCTTAAAAGTACTTCCTGCTGAAGCATATTCAAGTGGTTGTTTCTCTACTCTCTTCTGAGTTAACTCTTCTATTCTATTATTTATTTTATCCTTATCTCCTAATTGCAATTCAAATTGTGCACTTAAAACTATATAACCTTCTGTCTTAATATTAGAAGTTCTATATCCAAATTCTAATTTCTCTTTAGGCAAAGTAATTATATTATCATTCTTATCTAACGCAGTAACTGAATTAATAATATTCTTCATTTCACCATCATATGCCCCTGCATTCATAAATACAGCACCACCTACAGAGCCTGGTATTCCAGATGCAAATTCAAATCCTGTTAGTGAATTATCTAACGCTACATCTGATACCTCTTTAAGCACTACTCCTGCTCCCGCTGTTATATAGTTCTTATCAACATTAACACTATTTAAACCAGATAATTTAATTACAACGCCTCTTATTCCACCATCTTTAACTAGTAGATTAGAACCATTACCTATAATCATATATGGTACATTGTTATCTCTACATATTTTAATAGTCTTTATAACTTGCATGTCATTTGAAGGTTCTAATAATATGTCTGCAGGTCCTCCTACCTTAAATGAAATGTGATTTTTCATAGGTTCATTAACCTTAATACTATCCTCTGAATATATATCTTTAAATAAATCCTTATAACTACAATATTGATTCATGACAAACTCCTCGATCTATTTATTTATTAACTAAACGTATTGCACCAACGTTACATTTGAAGTCAAAACTTCTCTTTATGCCTACCTATTAGTATAATTTATATTTGCAATATAAACAAGATATTATTATCTACTCAAGCTTATTTTTTGTTATTGTTTCTAAAATATTCAATAATACTATCTATACTTTTCTTATTAAGTGATTTTACATCTTGAAGCTCTTCTCTAGTTGCCTTCTTTATATTATCAACACTACCAAAATGCATAAGTAAATCTTTTCTTCTCCTCTCACCTATATTAGGAATATCATCTAATATAGAATGTAAAGTTCTCTTATCTCTAAGTGTCCTATGATATGTTATCGCAAACCTATGAACTTCATCTTGAATTCTTGTTATCATATACATTAACTCTGAATCTTTTCTTATTATAATTTCCTTATTATTATATATAATTGCTCTTGTTCTGTGCTTATCGTCTTTCACTAGACCACAAACTTCAATATTTATTCCTAGTTTATTTAGGACTTCTAATGCTATATTAACTTGACCTTTACCACCATCCATCATTATAAGATCAGGAAAACTATGAAACTTACCCTTAGATAACATAAGCTTCTTATCTTGTATCTCTTTTATTTCATTTAATCCTCTCTCAAAACGCCTAGTTAATATTTCTCTCATACTACTATAATCATCAGCACCCTTTACTGTTTTTATTTTAAATCTTCTATAATCACTATTTTTAGGTTTACCATCCTCAAATACAATCATTGTACCAACAGAATCTACTCCTTGAATATTCGATATATCATAAGATTCTATTCTATATGGTATTTCTTCAAGATTCAATCTTTCTGTTAATTCTTCAAGTGCTTCTTGCTGTTTTTCTCTTTCCTTTAATATCTTAGATTTAAACTGCTGTAACATCAATGTAGCATTTTCTTTAACCAAATTAATCATCTTAAGCTTTTCGCCTATTTGAGGTATCTTTATAGATACCTTAGATCCTCTCTTTACAGAAAGTAATTCTTCTACAACTTCTATGTCTGATATTCCCGGAACATATATATTTTTAGGAATTATTGCTGTTCCACTATAAAAGTTAACTATAAACTGTTCTAATATATCTTCATCTGTTTCATCTTTTGTATCCTGTATAATAAAATGCTCTCTGCCATTAATTTTCCCTTCTCTAAAGAAAAATACTTGAATACATGCACATTCCTCATCTCTGAATATATTTATAAAATCTTCATCACTATCACTTTTATTGAATATTTTTTGTTTCTCAACTAATGCTTCAATTGCATTTATTCTATCTCTAACTAATGCTGCTTTTTCAAATTCAAGTTTTTCTGAATACTCTAGCATCTCCTTTTTAAGTTCAGATATTATAGTTTTATTAGTACCATTTAATATATCCATTATTTCTTTTATCATTTTGCCATATTCTTCTTTAGATATTCCGCCATTACAAGGTGCTTTGCATTTTTTTATATGATAATTTAAACAAGGTCTAGTTTTTTCTCCATCTTCTTTTATGCTTCTCTTACATGTTCTCACTTGAAATATCTTTTGAATAAGGTTCATAACTTCATGAACTGCTGTTGAATTAGTATATGGTCCAAAATATTTTGCACCGTCTCTAGCATAATTTCTAGTTATGAAAACTCTTGGATAATCTTCCTTAACAGTAATTTTAATAAAAGGATAAAATTTATCATCTTTTAGAAGAATGTTATATCTAGGACTATATTTTTTTATCAAATTACATTCTAAAATAAGTGCTTCCATTTCTGTATCTGTTACTATATACTCAAATTCCGCTATATTCTTAACCATAGCTTTTACTTTTTCAGAATGGTTTTTTGAATTCTGAAAATATTGTCTAACTCTATTTTTTAATATTTTTGCTTTTCCTACATATATTACTTCTCCAAGAGAATTTTTCATCAAATATACTCCTGGATTATCTGGCAATATTTTTAACTGATATTCAAAATCAAAAATAATTATCACCTCTTCTTTTGATATTTTTCTTCCATCCCCAAAAATATTTAGGTAGTATGCTCTAAGATTACTCAAATACTATATCTAAGATACTTATTCACAACTACAAACAAAATATAATTTTCTAAAAGAGTAACAAAAGCAAAATTACCTGTGTATTGACTTAATAGCTAATTAAGTCACTTTTACCACAAATAAATTTGCTTTTAATTCTTCTACTATTGATTTAGTGCTGATGCAATAACTTGACCTGCTATAGGTGCTGCAACTTGTGCTCCATATCCTCCGTTTTCAACAATTACTGCCACTGCAACCTTAGGATCATCAGCAGGTGCAAAACCTATAAACCATGAATGTGGTGTAGCAGCACTACCATCATCATTATTATGATCAGCTGTTCCTGTTTTACCAGCTACATTATAACCATTAAAATAATACATACTACCATTACTACTAACTAGATTAATCATATAATCCTTTATAGTAGCTGCTATATCTGAATCTAATACTTTTTTATATTCTTCTGAATCATAAGTCTTCACTACATTATCATGCATATCCTTAATCTGGCTCACTATTCTTGGTTTCATCATCACACCATCATTAGCTATTGTGCTTGCAACTAATGCCATTTGCATCGGTGTAGCAACTATAGAACTCTGTCCTATACCACTTTGTGCAATCATACCTTCTTCATAGTCTTCTAGTGTTGGGAATGTGCTCTTCTGTATAGAAAAACCTATCGCATCTATACTACTATTAAATCCAAAATCTTCAGCTGTACTCTTTAACTTTTCATTGCCTAGCTCTAAAGCTAATGTTCCATATACAACATTACTAGAATAAGCAAAAGCTTGTTTTAGATTAATACTTCCATGAGCAGCTCCACCAGCATTGGATAATGAATAGTCGCTATTAAATGATAATACACCATTATCTTGGAATATTCTACTTTCAACTCCACTTATATTCTCTAATGAACTAGCTGTAGTTATTGTTTTAAATGTTGATCCTGGAGGATAAACACCATATGTTGCTCTATTTATAAATGATACACTTGTATCTCCTGCATTTGCTGCTTGCATTGATTCTGCAAGATTATTAGGATCAAATCCTGGCTTAGATACCATACATAAAACCTCTCCCGTTTTAGGATTAAGGGCAACTACTGCACCTTGCTGATTACCTAATGCATTATATGCAACTTGTTGAATATCGGTATCTAATGTTGATACAACACTATTACCTATTTTTTCTTCTTCATTATTTCTATTTTTAAAATCTTCTTTTAATTTATCTACACTAAAATTGCTAAAGAATTCTTTAACTCCAGCTTTAACACTACTATATTGTGTAAGTTGATTATCAAATGTCTTCTCCATACCTGATAGTCCATAAGTTTCATTGATATATCCTAGTGTTGTTGAATATAAGTCCCCATATACATAAGTTCTTTTCTGTGTAAGCACTCCGCTCTTCTCACTCGTAGTAAGGGCTCTTCCATCCCTATCATATATAGTTCCTCTTAATATCTCATTTCTCTTGGCCCATATTCTCTTATTGCCTTCATCAGCTGCTATACTTGGGGCTTTAAATGCTTGGAAATATGCAATATATGTTATCAATGCAACAAAAAGCACTAAAAAAACTATCATTACTTTTTTTACACTATTTCTGAAATCTCCCATATATCTTAACCCTCCTCAGATATTTTCTGTAATAATCCTAATGCAAAGAAGGTAGATATAATAGAACTACCACCCATACTTACAAATGGTAATGTTATACCTGTTAATGGAATAATGGCAAATATTCCACCAATTATAACTAGAACCTGTAATGCTATCATACAACTAAGTCCTACAGCAACTAATTGTGAAAAACTATTTTCTGTTATAAATGCTACTCTTATGCTTCTATAGAAAAATAAGAAATATAAGAACATTATACCTATTCCAAATACCATTCCAAATTCTTCACATATAACTGCAAAGATATAATCTGAAGATGGAACTGAAAGAAATCCAGGATATCCTTGACCTAAGCCTGATCCTAACATTCCTCCTGATGATATTGAATATAATCCTTGAACTATCTGATAACCTTCATCATTTGGATCCTTCCAAGGATCTAACCATATTCTAACTCTTTTACGAACATGGTAAAAAAGTTTATATGCCATAGCTGATCCCGCTCCAAATAACGCCAAACATGTAAAAACATATTTTTTCTTAGATGTTGCAACATATAATATAGCCACAGCAACTCCAAAGAAAATAAGTGCAGATCCTAAGTCTCTTTGAATAACCAAACATATTAGTGATACCATAACTACTATAGCTGGTTCTATTAGTACTTTTATATGTTCTAGTCCTTTTTTAGTCCTATCATAACTCATAAGTACTGATCCTAAATATAATATCAATGTTATCTTACCAAATTCCGATGGTTGAAATCCTATAGGGCCTATAAATACCCAGTTCTTTGCACCATATACTTCTTTTCCTAAAATACTCGCCATAGGCATAAGCACTGCAGTACATGCCAAGTACACATATTTATACTTAGACAACTTCTTCATGTCTGGCAACAATACAACTACAAGTATATAGATAATAATACCAATTATAAATAATATTATTTGTTTAATAGCATCTGAATGATCTATTCTATATATTACTGCTATTCCTATAGCTGATAATATACATGCAAATATTAGCAAGAATTTATCACCATCTGGATAAAACTTTCTTATTACAAAATGAGAATATCCTATTACTAGACATAGAATACCTCCTATTATAAGCGCTTGTTTATCTATCGGTGTTTCCAATATTGCTAACTTACCAAAGAGAAATATACACAATATATAAGTTATTATTAATAACTTTCTCTCATCCTTCTTAGTCTTCACTCTATCACCCCAGCATTCTATCCTAATACTCTAAGTACTGTAGTACCTATTTCTATCTCATCTTTAGCAAATAATTTAACTCTCCCATTAATTTTCCTACCATTTACCAATGTTCCATTAGTACTATTAAGATCTTCAACATATAATATCTCATTTTTAATAAGTAATCTTGCATGATGCCCCGATACATGCGGATCTGATAATGTAATTGCATTATCTTCTTTTCTTCCTATAGTTACTTCATTCCTAACAGGAATCACAGAGCCTACCTTTAAATCGTTATGTTGCTCTACCTTTAATACTTCTATTCCGTAACTTTTCCTCTTCATAGGTGCCCTTCTTCTACCGCCACCTTTTACGTCTTTGTACATTATTTTTAGTGCATAATATATTATTACATATAGTATTATTATAAATATTATACCAAATACTATTTTCGTTAAACTTGAAAAATCCATATCTTCACCTCGAACAATTAATCCTACCCACCTATGATTATACAATAAAATTATACATTGTATATAAATTTTCTCTTACTATTTTATAATAGCTTTCTTAAATATTTACCAGTGTAAGATTTTTCGTTGCGAATTATATCTTCTGGAGTTCCTTTCGCTACTAATGTTCCTCCATTTTCTCCACCCTCTGGTCCAAGATCAATTATATAATCAGCACATTTTATCATATCAAGATTATGTTCAATTACAACTACAGTATTTCCTGCATCTACCAGTCTCTGAAGTATTTCTATTAATCTCTTAACATCTTCTATATGAAGTCCTGTTGTTGGTTCATCTAAAATATATAATGTTTTTCCTGTACTTCTCTTAGATAATTCATAAGCAAGCTTAATTCTCTGAGCTTCTCCACCTGATAATTGTGTAGATGGCTGACCTAATCTTACATAGCCTAATCCAACATCATATAAGGTTTGTAGTTTATTCTTAATTCTAGGGTGATTCTCGAAATATTCTAGAGCTTCTGTAACTGTCATCTCCAATACATCTGCTATATTTTTTCCTTTATATTTTACCTCAAGAGTTTCTCTATTATATCTCTTACCTTTACATACTTCACATGGCACATATACATCTGATAAGAATTGCATCTCTATCTTAATTATTCCGTCACCAGAACACGCTTCACATCTTCCACCTTTTACATTGAAAGAGAATCTTCCTTGCTTATATCCTCTCATTTTCGCTTCTGGAGTTGATGCAAATAATTCTCGTATAATATCAAAAGTTCCTGTATAAGTTGCTGGATTTGAACGTGGAGTTCTTCCTATTGGACTTTGATCTATATCTATTATCTTATCTATATTTTCATAACCAGTAATCTCTCTATGCTTGCCAACAGGATTTTTACTCTTATTTACTATTTTGTTTAATCCTTTATATAATATTTCATTAACCAAAGTACTTTTACCAGAACCAGATACTCCTGTAACAATTGTTAATGTTCCTAGAGGTATTGATACATTAAGATTTTTAAGATTATTTTCTTTTGCACCTTTTATATTGATGAATTTTCCATTACCTTTTCTTCTATTAATAGGCACATCTATCTTTTTCTTACCACTCAAGTATTGTCCTGTTATAGAATTATTGCATTGCATTATATCTTCTAATGGACCTGCTGCAATAATTTCTCCACCGTGTTCCCCTGCTCCTGGTCCTATATCAACTATATAATCAGCTTCTCTCATGGTATCTTCATCATGCTCAACTACAATGACAGTATTTCCAACATCTCTTAACTTCTTAAGAGTTCCTATAAGCCTATCATTATCTCTCTGATGAAGACCTATACTAGGTTCATCTAATACATACAATACTCCCATAAGTGCAGAGCCTATTTGAGTTGCTAGTCTTATTCTCTGAGATTCTCCACCTGATAGAGTACCTGAACTTCTAGCTAATGATAAATAATCAAGCCCTACATCTATTAAGAATTGAAGTCTATTCTCTATTTCTTTAACTATTTGTTCACTTATAATTTTATTTTTATCAGATAACTGGAGATGCTTCATAAATTCTAACTCATCTCTTATAGGCATTGTAGTAAATTCATATATGTTCTTATCTCCAACCTTTACAGATAAAGCTTCCTTCTTTAATCTAGCACCTTTACATTTAGGACAATGGTTATTACTCATATATTGTTCTATTTCACCTTTTATCATATCTGAATTAGTTTCTTGATATCTTCTCTGTAAAGAATTTATCTCCCCATCATATGCATAAGAATAAATAGACCTTACTCCATCCTTAGTATAAGGTATCTTAAGCTTTTCGCCATTAGTTCCATATAATATTACATCTATAACTTCCTTTGGTAATTCCTTAACTGGAGTATCTAAAGAGAAATTATATTTCTCTGTAAGAGCAGTATATATAGCATAAGTCCATGACTCTGGTTTCATTCTACCATCACCCCAAGTAGCTATTGCTCCCTCTCTAATACTTAAATCCTTATTAGGAATAACAAGTTTAGGATCTATTTCATACAATGTTCCTAGCCCATCACAACAATCACATTTTCCAAATGGTGAATTAAATGAAAATAATCTAGGTGCAATATCATCTATGCTTATGCCACAATCAGGGCAAGCAAATTTTTCACTAAATAGTATGTCTTCTCCTCCTACTATATTGATTATAACTAATCCTTCTGCTATTTTTAATGCAGTTTCTAACGAATCAGATAATCTACCTTCTATTCCTTCTTTTATTATCAACCTATCTACTACTGCTTCAATATTATGCTTACGAGTTTTTTCTAATTTTATTTCCTCTTCTGCTAGCTCATACATTTCTCCATCTATTCTAGCTCTAACAAAACCATTCTTCTTTATGTTTTGTAACACCTTCTCATGCTGACCTTTTTTTCCTCTTATTAAAGGTGCCAAAACCATTATCTTAGTTCTTTCTCCTAATTCCATAACTTTATCAACTATTTGATCAACAGATTGTTGCTTTATTTCTTTTCCACAATTAGGACAATAAGGTGTTCCTACTTTAGAATATAACAATCTTAAATAATCGTATATCTCTGTTATAGTTCCTACAGTTGAACGAGGATTCTTACTTGTTGTCTTCTGATCTATAGCTATAGCTGGTGATAATCCTTCTATACTTTCAACATCTGGTTTGTTCATTTGTCCTAAAAATAATCTAGCATATGCAGATAAAGATTCTACATATCTTCTCTGCCCCTCTGCATATATAGTGTCAAATGCAAGAGAAGACTTACCTGAACCAGATAAACCGGTAAATACTATAAGCTTATCTCTAGGTATTTCTAAATCAATATTTTTAAGATTATGAACTTTTGCACCTTTTATTTTAATATTCTCAATCATCTATCTATTTCCTTTCGTTTTTTTATTAGATTTCAAATCTTCTATTATATCTCTAAGCTCTGCAGCTCTTTCAAATTGAAGATTTTTTGCTGCTTCAAGCATTTCTTGAGTATATTGTTTAATAATTTTGTCCTTTTCCTTCTTAGTTAATTTCTTATTATCTAGTTCTTTTGGTGAATCATCTTCAACTGTTTTACTTATCTCTAATACATCTCTTACTTCTTTTATTATTGTCTTTGGTATTATGTTATGTTCTCTATTATATTCTTCTTGTATGCCCCTTCTTCTATTTGTTTCTTTTATTGCTCTATCCATAGACTTTGTAATAGTATCAGCATACATTATAACCTTGCTTTCTGAATTTCTAGCTGCTCTTCCTATAGTCTGAACCAATGATGTTTCAGATCTAAGGAAACCTTCTTTGTCAGCATCTAGAATTGCAACTAAAGCAACTTCCGGAATATCTAACCCTTCTCTTAATAGATTTATTCCTACTAAAACATCATATTCACCTAATCGAAGATCTTTGATTATCTTCATTCGTTCTATAGTATCAATGTCTGAATGCATATAAGTTACCTTAACACCTAACTCTGATAAATACTTTGTAAGATCCTCTGCCATCTTTTTGGTTAATGTTGTTACTAGAGATCTAAATCCTCGTTCTTTAGTTTCTAATATTTCTTTATACAAATCATCAATTTGCCCATCTACAGGTCTAATCTCTATAATTGGATCTAATAGTCCTGTTGGTCTTATTATCTGTTCTGCCACTACCTTAGAATGATCTAACTCATATTCACCAGGAGTTGCACTAACAAATACAACTTGGTTAATCTTATCTTCAAATTCTCCAAACTTAAGTGGTCTATTATCAAATGCGCAAGGTAACCTAAATCCATAATCCACCAATGATTGTTTTCTAGATCTATCACCTGCATACATTGCTCTTACTTGAGGTAGTGTAACATGACTTTCATCTATAAACATAAGATAATCATCTGGGAAATAATCTAGTAGTGTCTGAGGTGGACTTCCAGGATCCCTTCCATCAAATATCCTTGAATAGTTTTCCACTCCGCTACAATACCCCATTTCTCTTATCATCTCTATATCAAAATTAGTCCTCTGTCTTAATCTTTGGGCTTCTAATAGTTTATCTTGTGCATTAAGCTCTTGTAATCTATCTTCAAGTTCTTCTTCTATCCTACCTATAGCAACTTCTATAGCTTCTCTAGAAGCTGCAAAGTGTGAAGTGGGGAATATAGCTACATGAGTTCTATCTGCAATTATATTACCTGTTAATACATCAAATTCTCTTATTCTATCAATCTCATCTCCAAAGAATTCTACTCTTATTCCTATATTAGATGACGAAGCTAATATAATATCTATAGAGTCTCCTCTAACTCGAAATGTTCCTCTCTGAAAATCTATATCATTTCTCTCGAACTGAATATCAGTTAATTGTCTTATTAATTCATTTCTATCTTTCTCCATACCAGTTCTTAAACTTATACATAATTTCTTGTATTCCTCTGGATTACCCAAACCATATATACATGAAACTGAAGCTACAATTATTACATCTTTTCGTTCAAATAATGCTGAAGTAGCTAAATGTCTAAATTTATCTATTTCATCATTTATAGATGCATCTTTCTCTATAAATGTATCTGTCTGTGGAACATATGCTTCTGGTTGATAATAATCATAATACGAAACAAAATATTCTACTATACTGTCTGGAAAAAATTCTTTAAATTCTGAACAAAGTTGTGCTGCTAGTGTTTTATTATGTGCTAAAACTATAGTTGGCTTCTGTATTTCTTGAATTATATTAGCCATAGTAAAGGTCTTTCCTGAACCTGTAACACCTAATAATGTTTGGCATTTGTTTCCCGCCTCTATTGAATTTACTATATCTCTAATAGCTTGAGGCTGATCTCCCATCGGTTTATATTTTGATTGAATTTTAAATTTATCCAAACTTATCACCCCTTGTAATCAAACTTATGTTCGTATTTCATTATATTTCATAATCCAAAATCTTTCAAGTAATTTCCTACAGAGAATAAACAAAATATGATTTCATAAAGAGTTAAAAAAATCGCCAAGGCGACTTTATGGAGCCATCGATTTTTTAGCCATTATGACAGGTTCAAAAACTTGTTTTTGGGTTCTGTCATGGCACTATTTTTCTTTTTTACTCTTTAGGAATATAACTCTAGCATTACTTAAACTCTATATCTAAAATACTTCTCCACAATTACAAACAAAATATAATTTCCTAAAGAGTAAAAAAAGAGGACTTATTCAAGTCCCCCTAATCATTTATCTGATTGTCTTGTTTAGCTTCATCCAAAACATCTGAAAATTTTGTTCCTCCAACTGAAACTACTTCTTCTTTTTTTACTGCTATAGGAACAAATAATATCTTAACTCTGTCTTTATTACTTAAGTCTATAGATATTATCTTATGTTCTCCATCTATCTTCAGTACTTCTAATTCAATCACTGATAATCCACTTCTAAAAGAATTATATAATTCTTTTTCAGATTGAACATATTCACCATTAAGCTTTATAATTCTATCTCCTGGAACAATTCCTTTAGCATAAAACTCTGAGTACGGAATAACTTCCAATACACATATGGAATGTTCTTCACTATAAAACAATGGTTTATTCTTGTCTTCTTTTACATTCTGAATTCTAAGCATAAATTCATGTAATAAAGGGGCAAGAATAACAGTAATAACTTCTCCTACCACACCTATTCTACATATTTGAGCTATCAATGATAGTATTATACCAAATCCAATAATATATGCACCAGTAGACTTAATTTTTTTCTGTTTTGTCTTCGTAAATGTAACAGTTGAAAATCCTATCACACCAAAAAACGGTAAAACCGACAACATACAAGTTGCAATTATGTTTAATATATATTTAGTCTTTAATATTGGCCAAAATGCTGGAGTATTTAAATCAACTGTTGCGCCTTGATTCTGCATACTACTTACAGCAATAAATATAGCAATAGGCACTAGCCAATATCTGCTAAAGGCGTATCCACCTACTATTTTATTATCTTTATTAGAAAACACAGGTATAGAGCCTTTTTCTCCATCTATAATAACTAAAAAACCTTCTAATATATGCATTACACCTACAAAGGTCATTAAACATAATATATCAATATCAAAGAATTTTATATTAAACCCAAATTGGCCATTTAAAAGTTTAACAATAAGACCTATAAGTCCAAGTACCGCACCTGAATATGAGAAACATACAAACCTAGGTCTTATAAATGTCATCAATATCGACAAAAGAAATAGATATTCTATCCCTGAATTCTCATTAAACGTTATACCTAACATCATTAAAACTAAACTTACTAGTATTCCAAACAACATACCAAAAGCAATTTGTGCTAATGTAATTTCTAATGCTGATCTTGATTCGCAGCCAATTACTAGCTTCTGAATTCCAACTAACTTTTTATTCTTATAATAGAATAATATTGATACTATTACTAGCATCAATATTAAAGATGGTTGAACTACTATATATGCTAATGATTTTAGTGTATATATTGCTAAATCCATATATATACATCCCCTACTTTATTTTTTCTTGTGTTACCTTTAAAGCTTCTTCAAGCTGATTATCTGATTCAGTTAAATAATCCTTACTTGTCACACCATCAGCTAATTTAACCTCATATGTTGGCTTAATACCAACCTTATTTATATTCTTCCCTTTAGGAGAATAATATTTTGAAACAGTAACCTTCAGACCACCAGCACCTTGTGATAAAGGGAACATTTCTTGTACTATACCTTTACCAAAAGTAGTAACTCCAACAGTTTCAGCAATGTCATAATCTCTTAATGCTCCAGTTAAAACTTCTGATGCACTTGCACTATATTCATTAACCAATATTGTAACAGGTATATCTAACACATCTTCACCTGTTGACTTATAGAATATTTTCTTCTTATTCTTGTCAATTGTATATGTCACTATTTTTCCTTTTGGTATAAACTCAGATGCTATATTTATAGCTTCATCAAGATATCCTCCACCATTATTTCTCAAATCTAATACAAGCCCTTTCATTCCTGACTGGGACAATTTATCTAACTCCTCAGAGAACTGTTTTGAAGAATTCTTATTAAAGTTCTGTAAGCTTATATATCCTATATTATCTGCTATCATTTTTCCTGTTGCTGAAGTAGTTTCTAATTTTGTACGTTTAACTTCTGTAGTTACAGTTCCTACACCTTCACGATCTAGTCCTAATTTTACCGATGTGCCTTCTTTACCTGATATAAGTGAAACAGCTTTATCTAAATCACTGCCAACTTCCACACCATCAACAGTTTTCACAACATCGCCTACTTGTATATCAGCATCTTTTGCTGTTCCGCCATCAACAAATCCAATAACCACGACTTTATTTTCATTATTTACCCTAACATATACACCTATTCCAGAATGATATCCAGATCCTGAATAAAGATAATCATTATACTCATCTTTGTTCATATATACTGTGTATTTATCGCCAAGAGATTCTGTCATAGCTTTAGTTGCATTTTCTGCTAGTAAATCTGAATTTATTTCGCCATCATACAACTTCTCTATATCATCTCTTACTTCAAATAAAGTAGTAAACTCAGGATATTTTTCAGCAATGCTTAATGCATACTTATAATCGCCACGATTCTTTCCTATAATTATTCCATGTTTAAACGCAAGATTTCCTACAGAGAAACTTGCTCCAACTATAAGAAGTAAAGAAACAGTTTTTATAACTTTTTTCTTACATTGTCCTTTTTTTTCATCTTCCATATTATTCTAAACCCCTTTAAAACTTTACAATTTTATACCTTTAAGAATTTTCTAAGAGCTAAGAAACTAGCTATTCCTCCAATAATAATACCACCTAATGCAAATTCAAATAGCATTACTGTAAGCACAGCACTTGGTGCAATAACTGTAATTGATGTTACAACTAATGCTGATAAAAGTTTATTTAATGCTACCTTGTATAAACCAAATAATACAAAAGAAGATAATAAGGCACCAGTTAATCCAATTACCATTCCTTCTATTATGAATGGCCATCTAATAAACCAATCTGTTGCTCCTACAAACTTCATAATTCCTACTTCTTTTCTTCTTGAATAAACAGTAAGTTTAGTTGTATTCATTATTAAGAATACAGAAACAGCAATTAAAACAATAAATAATACTATACCTACTATTCTAGTTCCTTTTACAATACTCTGAATAGTTCCTACTATATCTTGTTGATTTTCTATAGACTCTACTCCTGGCAAATCTTTTATAGCCTTTATAATATCATCAATCTTATCTGCATCACTTATCTTAACTATATAAGATGCTGGAAATGGATTTTTTTCTAATGTATATCCACTTAAAAAATTTGGATTGCTTTCTAAAACTTTATTATAAGCATCTTCTGCTGATTCATATGTAACCTTTTCTACACCAGCTTGTTCTTTTATTTTAACTTGAATTTCTCTCTCTTCTACAAGCTTAATATCTTTAGTTAAATAAACTTGAATTTCAATCTTATCTTGAAGTCCATCAATCATCAAATTAGCATTTTGTGCAATTAATAAAAATATTCCTAAAACTAAAAATGTAATTAAAACAGTTAATACTGATGCTATACTTATAGTTTTGTTTCTCTTTAAACTCTTAAAAGCATCTCCTACTAAATAATTTATTGTATTAATTTTCATCTTCGTACATACCTCTCTTTTCGTCTCTAGCTATTTCTCCACCTTCAATAGCAATAACTCTTTTCTTCATGCTATCAACAATATCTTTTGCGTGTGTTGCCATAAGTATTGTAGTTCCTGCTTTGTTTATATCATTTAATAATTCCATTATTTCTTTTGCTGTATCTGGATCTAAATTTCCTGTAGGTTCATCAGCTATAAGTACAGAAGGATTATTAACTATCGCTCTAGCAAGTGAAACTCTTTGCTGCTCTCCACCTGATAGTTCACTAGGGAACATTTTATATTTATGTGACAATCCAACTAATGACAATACCATAGGTACTCTTCTTCTTATCTCTTTTGGAGAAGCCTCTACAACCTTCATAGCAAAAGCAACATTTTCATATACATTCAAAGTCGGTATCAACCTGAAATCTTGGAACACCATACCTATTTTTCTTCTATAATATGGTATTTTCTTTCTAGTCAACTTACTTAAATCAACTTTTCCAACAACTATCTGCCCTGTTGTTGGCTCTACTTCTTTTAGTAGCATTTTAATAAAAGTAGACTTACCAGCTCCTGATGGTCCAACCAAGAAAACAAACTCTCCTTTTTCTATCTCTATATTTATATCTGATAATGCTTTTACATTATTATCATACATCTTTGATACTTTGCTAAATTTTATCATTTCAAAATCTCCTTATTAAATTCATAAGTTTTAACTCTATTTATTATTATAACATAAGCACATCAATTCACGAAATTATTTTAATTTATTAATAAATTAGTCACATTTCAGAAATGTTACGAAATCCATTTCCCATAACTTCACAAGATTCCCATACACTTATTATTGCATCAGAATTATTATCTTGTAGGTATTTTTTTAGTTTAATAAATTCATTTCTTCCTAATAGAGTATATATTATTTTAATACTTTTGCCTGTAAATGCTCCCTCTCCATTTAAATATGTACAACCTCTATCTAACTCATTCATTATATACACTGAAATATCTTTGTATTCAGAGCTTACGATAAATACTTCTTTTACTGAATTAAATCCATCTATAAAACGATCAACAGTCATACCCAAAATAAGCACACTAAGAACTGAATACAACCCACTATCTATTCCAAATACAATCATAGCTATTATTGTAATCAAAAAATCAATTACAAGCAATCCCATTCCTATATTAACATGAAAAAATCTCTGTAATATCTTCGCTAAAATATCAGTTCCACCTGTAGATGAATTATTATTAAATACAATTGCAGTTCCAAGGGCTGATATTATAGTTCCAAATATAGTAGCTATAAGGATATCCTTGGTAATAACATAATCTCCCATAACCTTCTCTATTATATACATAAAAATTGATAATAATATAGTAGTAATAACACTTTTCTTCCCAAATTCTCCTCCTAATAATTTAAATGCTATAAAAAACAAAAAAACATTAAATATAAGCGTTATAATACTCACACTCATAAAAGGAAATAATTTATTTAAAACTATTGCTAGCCCTGTAACTCCACCCCCAGCTAAATTATTAGGCACAAAAAACAATTCAATAGATATAGCTATTAAAATCACTCCGATAATTATATTAACCCATTCTCTAAATATCTTCATATTTCTAATACACACACTTTCTTAAAATTATTTACATTTATAGAATGCCTATATTCCCTAAAAATATTCAATGAAGAGTAAAAAAAGATTGCTATTAGAAGTTAAAAACTACTAATAGCAACCTTTTTAATATATATTGAGTGTGTTATTTTAACTTTATTGCTTCTTTAACTTTATTAGCTATATCTTTTGCTGTTAAGCCGTATTTTTCTAACAACTCTTGTGGCTTACCACTTTCACCAAATACGTCTTTAACTCCAACTCTTAATACTGGAACTGGATAGTTTTCACTTACTACTTCCATTACAGCTGAACCTAATCCACCAATTATGCTATGTTCTTCTGCGGTTACAATAGCTCCTGTTTCTTTTGCAGCATTTATAATTATATCTTTATCTATAGGTTTTAAAGTGTGAATATTAATTACTCCTGCTTCAATTCCATCTTCAGCTAATATCTTCTTAGCTTCTAATGCAGCTTCAACCATAATTCCTGTAGCAATTATAGTTATATCTTTTCCATCAGCTAGCTTAACACCTTTTCCTATTTCAAATTTATAATTGTTCTCATCATTTACATTTGCTACAGCCATTCTACCTAATCTTACATAACAAGGTCCTTGATAATCTGCTATAGCTTTTATTGCAGCTTGAGTTTCTATATCATCTGCTGGATTAATTACTGTCATGTTAGGAATACTTCTCATTAATGAAAGATCTTCTATTGCTTGGTGAGTTGCACCATCTTCTCCTACTGTTAAACCAGCATGAGTTGCACATATCTTAACATTTAAATTAGGGTAACATATTGAATTTCTAATTTGTTCAAAAGCTCTACCTGCTGCAAACATTGCAAATGTACTTACATATGGTATTTTTCCACAAGTAGACATACCAGCTGCTACTCCCATCATATTAGCTTCAGCTATTCCCATATTGAAAAATCTATCAGCTGCTACTGATTTGAATTCTGCAGTTTTTGTTGATTTTGAAAGGTCAGCATCTAAAACTACAACATTCTTATTAGTTTCAGCTAGTGATTTTAATGCTTTTCCATAAGATTCTCTAGTAGCTATTTTATTTCCCATTATTGTTCTCCTCCTAATTCACTTATTGCTTGTGCACATTGTTCCTTACTTGGTGCAGTTCCATGCCATGAAGCTTCATTTTCCATAAATGACACGCCTTTACCTTTTACTGTTTTACAAATAACAGCTGTAGGTTGTCCTTTATGTTGTTTTGCTTTTTCTATAGCATCTAATATTTCATCATAATTATGTCCATCTATAACTAAAACATTCCATCCAAATGCTTCAAATTTCTTATCTATAGGTGATGGATTCATTACTTTTGTAACCTCTCCATCTATCTGTAATCCATTAAAATCAACAAAAATCATCATATTATCTAACTTATAATGAGCTGCTGACATTGCTGCTTCCCATACTTGACCTTCTTCTAGCTCACCATCGCCTAGAAGTGCATATACTCTATATGATTTATTATCAGTTTTTCCTGCAAGTGCCATTCCTACTGCTGCTGATATTCCTTGTCCTAATGATCCAGTCGACATATCTATTCCTGGAATATCATTCATATTAGGATGTCCTTGTAAATCAGAACCTATCTTTCTAAGTGTTAATAGTTTTGCTGGATCAAAATATCCTCTTCTTGCTAAAGCACTATATAAAACTGGTGCTGCATGACCCTTAGATAAAACAAATCTATCTCTATCCTCCCACCTAGGATTTTTTGGATCGATATTTAATTCATTAAAAAAAAGTGTAGTTACAATATCTGCTGCTGATAGTGAACCACCTGGATGACCTGATCCTGATTCTGTTAACATTTTAACTATATCTTTTCTAATTACTTTAGAAATTTCTATTAGTTCCTCTTTATTCTTTTTCATAGTATTCCTCCTAGACTTCTAAAATGTTTTGATTCTAATGTGATTTCCTAATTTATTGTAGCACACTATTATCTCTTTGTACACATTATCAGCTATAAAATATAGTACTTTTTTATATTATTATCTATTTAGTATACTTTAATTCATTATATGTGCTATACTAATTAGTGCATAATTTTACAAAGAAATAGACTCCTGTACTTTTTCATAAATATACAGGAGTCTATTTAAATCAATATTTATCTAAATTAAGACTTATTAATAATGCTTTATTTACTTTATTCATATCTTTATCAGTCATATGACCTATTTTTTCCTTCAACCTTCTCTTATCTAATGTTCTTATTTGCTCTAATAGTACTACTGAATCTCTATTTAAGCCGTACTCTTCTGATGATATCTCAACATGTGTTGGTAACTTTGCCTTATTTATTTGAGAAGTAATAGCAGCAACTATTACTGTTGGACTATATCTGTTTCCTATATCATTCTGAATAATTATTACAGGTCTAATTCCGCCTTGTTCAGAACCTATTACTGGACTTAAATCTGCATAAAATATATCCCCTCTTTTTACAACCATAGTAGTCATTTAAAAATCACTCTCCACTAAGCCATGTTTCGTAATATTTAGCATCAACTAATTCACTTTCATCATCAATTGCAAGCTGTAAATTCAAGTTTGCCATTTCTAAATAACCCTTTTTCATTATTTCTATAAAATTATTGTCTATATTACATTCTATTATTTCTTCGTCACAATCTTTACATTTTTTTTCTGTTTTCAGATTTTTTTTATAAGCATCCTTGCTTTCTCTGTAAGTTGACATTTTTAGTCCCTCCTAAAATCAAAGAGTTGATTTAAGTAGATTATATTACAAATTATGTCAACATGTCAAAGATTTTTGACGAATTAATAGTTATTTTACATTTTGTTATATACACTTGCCCTTATAATCTATGTACATATATTTCTCATATTATATGCTGAAAAAGTCTACTAATTATATGATTTATGGCTATTTTATTAATTTAGACTGGTGCCATATTACTAGCACCATCTTTGTCATATTTGAATTGTTTGCTATTTATCTTTTTGGAATAACTAAACTTTTTGTAAACTATAATAATTCTCTCTTTTCCCTCTTTATCATATATTTTAGTAACAATAGGTTTTCTTTCTTTTTTGTTTATATACACCTTTGCTTTACTAAAATTACTATTATCACTATCTATATTAACCATTATTTCTATATATTTTATATCTCCCCATTCCTCACTTTTTTCCTTAATATATTCAACATCTTTTTGTAGCAATTTCTCTACAAACAAAAAAGCATATATATCATTTTTTTCTCTATCAATACTATATACATATTCGTTTTCTTTTACTTCTATATTATTTTCTGAATATATCTTAGATATATTTAAGTTAATAAAATCTATTCTATGCCCAACATTCCTCTTATAATATAACTTTACATCTTCATTCTGGTTTTGTAATTCATTACATACACTAACTTCGGCTAATGTTTTATATCCCTTATTGAGAATAATATTTTTAATTATTTCTTTATTTGTTGGAATAATCATATGTCTAAATTCTATTATTGCTATTATAGAAATAAAAGGAATAAGTAATATTAATGCTACCTTTATACATTTAATCTTATTCATAATTTCCTCCCCAAATATCCTTAATATTAACTATTATTATTTGAGCAGAAAAAATATTCTTTTATCTTTGTAATTTATTAAGTGTTTCTGGTATTAATTTTATTATATCTCTAGCATTTATCGAATATCTCTCTTTAGCTAATTCATCTCCTATTAATCCATGAACGTATGCAGCTAATATGGTTCCAATAAATATATCTTTTTCTTGTCCTATAAGTGCGGCAATCATTCCAGTAAGACAATCACCCATCCCCCCTGTAGCCATCTTGCTATTTCCTGTAGGATTAACTATACATCTACTCTCACTCGCAATTATTGTTTTATACCCCTTCAATAGAACAACAACATCATTTATCTTTGCAAATTCTCTACATATATTTATTCTATTGTCATTTACTTCCTTTATACTCTTGCCTGTAAGTCTAGCCATCTCACCTGAATGTGGAGTAAATACAGCTCTTCCTCTTACCTGTTTTAAAAGTTCGGAATCTTTGCTTATTATATTTATTGCATCTGCATCTATTACCAAATTACATTCACTCTCATCTATAACCTTCTTTAGTATACCTTTACTTTTTTCTGTTTGTCCAAGACCTGGACCACAGGCTATAATGTCAGCTGTCTTAATTAATTTTTCTAAATCTTTATCTTCATAATCTATAACCATAGCCTCTGTAAGTCTTGTCTGCATTATTTCTTTTATATCATTATCTGCAATAAGTGTTATAAGTCCTCCACCAGATCTAACTGCACTTTCTGACGCTATATATGCAGCTCCAGTATATCTTTTAGATCCAGCAAGTATAAGTATCTTTCCATAATCCCCTTTATGCCCGTTCTTTTTCCTACAAACTATCATATTCTCATATTCCGCTTTATCCAATATATCTATTCCCTCTGAAAACTTATCAATCACACTTTGTAAAAAACCTATTTTAACTACATCTATTTCCCCTAAATAGTTGCATGCCTCCCCTAAGAAAAAACCTTGTTTATATGTCTCTATAGTTACAGTCTTATCTGCTTCTACACATATTCCTTTTATCATACCTGTATTTCCATCTATTCCAGATGGAATATCCACAGATACCTTATATTTAGCTTTCTTATTAATCATATCAATTAATTTGTAAGTATTTCCTTTTATATCTCTATTTAACCCTATACCAAATATACAATCTATAATTACATCATAATAACAAATCTTCTTTTCAAAACTCTCTCTCTCGATTATATCTTCTAATTGTAATATCTCTACCCCTATATTATTTAAGATATTATAATTAATCAAAAAATCTTCTGTTCTCTTGCCCGTACCATTACATATGACCACACATACCTCTTTACCTTCCATAAACAACTTTCTTGCAATAGCAAGTCCATCGCCACCATTATTTCCTTCCCCACATAATACCAAAAAATGATTTCCTTTATTAGATATGATTTTTTTTACTTGTTCTGCCGCATTTTCCATAAGAACTATACTTGGTATACCGATATTATTTATACAATAACTATCTACCTTTTTAGTGTTAATAGCTGATAATACCTTCATTAATTACTCCTCCTCAATAACAACAAACGCAATTGCATTTTCATCACTATGTGATATAGAAACTTTTATATTACTTTCTAATAAGTTAAACTTACTAATTACATTATCATTTAATATAATATTCGGCTTTCCTAATTCATCCTGTACTATTTCAATATCAGTAAGTTTAAATCCCCTTATTCCTGTACCTATTGCTTTTGAAAATGCTTCTTTTGCTGCGAATATACCAGCCATAGTTTCAAACTTATTAGTTTTACTATAAATATATTCTATCTCTCTTTCTGTAAATACCCCTTTTACAAAACTCGGAGTTCTATTAACTATCTTATCAAATCTATTTACCTTCACTATATCTACGCCAATTCCAGAAATCATGTTTTTAGCACCTCTTTTGTTTTTAGATTTCAGCTATACATTTATCAATCTCTTCCCCTAATATATCGACAACATGTATAGGTGAAACAATCCCCTTATATAATATATCTAACATTTCTTTTACTTTGCTCTTTACACTTGATATTTTTTCTATGTTTTCTCTCTCAATATTAACAATTTGATTATTATTTATATCCCTTCTCTCTACTTCCAATCCATATACCTTTTTATTATTATAATCCTTTACTAATAATCTGTATACATATTGCATTTCTCTCCCATTAATCTTCACACTTATATCCTTTGTCTCTACTATTCTCAATTTTCTTCCCCCTTCATGTGCAAATCCCTTAACCTTTGCACAAGTCAAATATTAACATAATCATTAATACTTTTTTGTCATATTTTATACTCTGTTTAGAAAAATATTTCTTAAAATACTGACATCAACTTATATTTTTCTTTCTTTATCCTTATTTTTTATGCATATTTTGTGAACATTCGCCTTATAATTATTGATTTTTTGTTAATTTTCTGTTACATCTTGTTCTTTTTTGGTATATAAAAAATCGTCAAGGCGACTTTATGGAGCTGTCGATTTTGTTAGAACCTTACGACAGGTTACTAAACTTGTTTTTTTGTGTTCTGTTCTATCATGGAACTATTTTTTTACTCTTTAGGTAGTAGCAAGTACTACATCTAAAATACTTATCCTCAACTACAAACAAAATATAATTCCCTAAAGAGTAAAAATTAAAGCTTTAACCTAAGATATTATAAAAACCCCTTAAGTTAAAGCTCCACTTTATAATCTAATTCTATATTTAATTTATTTTTTCTTCTTTTATTCCAGTATTAATAAATTTAAATTCATCACCGATTACTTCTACTATATACTTCATGTTACCTTCTTTATCTTTATAGCTTCCTGTTCTTATTCTTCCACTAACACTTATACAACTACCCTTTTTAGTATACTTGCACAAATTCTCAGCTTTCTTTCCCCATATAGTAACCGGTATAAAATCTGCCTTGACATTACCATCTACATCTTTAAAGTTTCTATCAACTGCTAATGTAATATGTGCACAATATCTATCAATATCTTCTATAAACTTAAGTTCTGGATCTCTCACAAGTCTGCCAACTAATACTATCTTATTCATACACTCAATTCCTGATAATACAGGAACTCCTTTCTATAATTACTTAATAAACATTTCTCACATTACAGTATTATTGACAATATTATTTTTTTTATACTTGTTTTAAATATTATTTTCTTCCTTGTGGTTAACTAACACTGAATTAACTTCTACTCCAAAAATTATAACCATAGAAGTTATAAACATCCACAACATCATTATAAATATAGCAGCCAAACTTCCGTAAAATTTGGTATAGTTATTAAAATTATTAACATAGTAAGAAAATCCAAAAGAAGAAATCAACCATCCTAACGCACTAACAATTGCTCCCGGAAGTACTTCTTTTAACTTAAATCTCTTACAAGGTGTAAACTTATATAATGCTGTAAAAATAATAACTAAAAACACTAGCATTATTACATATCTAAACATAATCCAAATATATTGAAATATTTCAGCATTAGGCAACAATGCAAGTAAATGTTCACCTATTACTCTTCCGAATACTATAACAGCTAACGCAGCTATAATTGATAATGCAAATATTATTGTACCAATATAAGCAATAATAGTTCTTCTTATATAAGATCTAGTATCTTTTAAATTGTAGGCCTTATTAATACCTTTTATAAGTGCTCTAAATCCTGATGATGCCATCCATATAGCAACAAAAATTGAACCTCCAACTAAACTCATACTTCTAGCATTTATAATTTCCTTCATAATGGTTTCTGCCACACTATATATTCCTGAAGGTAAGAAACCCTGTAAAATAGATAAAAAATTAATCGATTCTACATTAATCCATGCAATTAATGAAATAAGGAAAATTATTAATGGAATAAATGATAAAATCATATAATATGCTAATTGTGAAGCTAATGCAAATATATCATCTTTTCTTACTTTTACAATTAGCTTAATTATCAATCTCAAATTAGTGCCTTTATCATGTCCTTTACCCATTATAACTCCTTTCTTTTCAATATATAATATATACTAACACAATAGTATTATTATATGCATATTGCCTCAAAATTATTATTCAGTCTCATATTCTCTTGCTAATCTTTGTACTAACTTCTTAATAACACTTGCTTGAGCCACTAATGAAATAACCAATATAAACACTCTTATTCTTTCTTCATCTTTAGTATCTAAATCTAAGCTCTTCATTATCTCATCTAATTTTTCTTCACTTGCAACTGACGAATGAAAGAAACTATCATAGCTCTGTTTTTGAACTTCATTAAATATTTTATAAGCATCTTGCCATGAAATTATATCATCACTTCTATCATTAATTTCATTAAATGCTAATCTAAATACTTTTTTTATCTCTTCTGTTGTAAGAATAGGTCTCATATAACTTAATAACACTAGTTGTGCTAAATGTACCTTAGTATACCCTCTTTTCTTTCCGTCTTCTGGTTTTGAAATAACTTCACTTTTTATATAATTTTGAACAATATTATTGGTGTATTTATCCTCTTCGAACTTATCATTTAAAAAATCAATAACCTGTGAAAGAAACAAATCATATTGTGGTAATTCGTCGTACGAAACCATACTACTCTTAGACATTTCTTCAACTAATTTTTTTACATAGCTTGAATCAACCTTTTTTCCTTCCATATTTCCTCACCTCATCACATGATATTATGTGTATATTATATAGTATAAAAAAACTTGTTACAAGTTATTTTCATCAATATAATACTTTTTTACATTTTGTTCTTGAATATTTAACATTTTTGTGTTATTGTTTGTTTTCGACAGATAATATTAAAACTCGTTATTTTATTTTTTGCAATTCATTTTGCGAAAATGTGATATTTACTAGCTTTAAGTCACTTTTTACAAAAATAAACATATAAAAAGCATTATTTATTTGTAAAAAACAGTAATACTTTTTTGTTGTAAAGTATTGACATTAGAAATATATGGTAGTATATTTTACTTATACCATATTTCTATACAAAAAAGATGAGTTTATTTAAATATTTTTCGTTTTAAGGTTGACTGTAAATTACAGATTTGGTAATATAGTATGGTAAATGTCGAAAGATGAAAGAACAAGGAGGAAACTTATATGAAATCAACAGGTGTAGTAAGAAGAGTAGATGAACTAGGAAGAATTGTAATCCCAATAGAATTAAGAAGAACTTTAGATATCGCAGAAAAAGATGCATTAGAAATATATGTAGATGGTGAACAAATCATCTTAAAGAAATATGAACCAGCATGTATCTTCTGTGGAGATGCTAGAGACGTTATAAACTACAAAGGTAAGAATATCTGTAAGAACTGTCTTGAAGAAATGAAGAACGCAAATCTTTAATTCTTATCTATAAAAAAGAAAGAGCATTCCCCTTATGCTCTTTCTTTTTTTCTATACTTTTATATAACCTTCAATCCTATATAAAAGTATAGCAATCATAAATAATATTTATGCAATACGAAAGTATAATACCTATAGAAATAAAATTTTAAAATGCTATAACAAGTTTTGAAAACTATCATAATAGCAAAAAAATCGACAAAACAATTAACATTTCAAGTCACCATGTCTCAAATTAGTAATCACTGTAATTTTTTTATAACAACTTTTTTTCTACATTTTTTTCTGTATAATTAAATATCTATAGCTATTTTATATACTTCGTTTTTACTTAATCCTCTCTCTTTACTAACAACCTTTATAGCTTCTTTTTTAGTCATTCCTTCGTCTATTAAGTTTATAAGATGTTGTTTCACATCTATATCTGCCCACTTTTCTTTATTTTCTTCATCTACTTGTTCTTGAGTTTTTCCAGAAATAACAATAACAAACTCACCTTTTATATTTCTATCTTCTACTGCATCTATAACTTCTTTTATGCTTCCTCTTATTATTTCTTCATGAAGCTTAGTAAGTTCTCTACAAAGTGCTATTTTTCTATCACCCAACTCTTTTAATAGCAATTCTAAAGTACTTTTAATCCTATATGGTGATTCATATATTATTATTGTATTTCTGCTATTTTTTATTTCTTCTATTGTTTCTCTACGTTCCTTCGTATCTCTTGATATAAATCCTCTAAATTCAAATTTAGTAGTATCTAATCCTGAATAAACTAATGCTGTTGTAAAAGCAGTAGCACCAGGTAATACTTCGAATTCAAGATTTTCTGCAATACATTTTTCAACAATAACAGCTCCTGGATCTGATATTCCTGGTGTACCTGCATCCGTTACAATTGCAACATTAAACCCAGATTTTAGCTTAGATATTATATCTTCACCTTTACTCATTTCATTATGTTTATGATAACTCATCAAACTTTTCTTTATTTCAAAATGATTAAGTAATTTTAATGTTTGTCTAGTATCTTCTGCTGCAATTACATCTACATTCTTTAAAACTTCCAATGCTCTTAGAGTTATATCCTTTAAGTTCCCTATTGGTGTAGGAACTAAATACAATTTACCATTTTCCATAATTATTCCATTCCTCTTCCATATATATCATCAATTTCTTTTGTGTATGTTCCATCTTCATTATACACATATAAAGGATTATCCCATTTCAGAAATTTTCCACCGTAGTTTTGACCTTCTATAAGCATAATATTGGGTGCCTTCTTTACGTTAGGATGAACCATTTGTATTCTCTTAGGCTCTATTCTGTATTTTCTCATCGCTTCAATTATATCTATTAGCCTCTCTGGTCTATGAACCATAAACATTCTTCCATTATCCTTAAGAAGAACTTTTGCTGCAGATATTACATCTTCTATATTACACTTTATTTCATGCCTAGCTATAGCTAATTCATCTATTTCATTAACAATTCCTGATTGAGCTAACTTATATGGTGGATTAACAGTTAATACATCAAATTTTCCTATACTTTTTAAAAATTCAATATTTCTTAAATCTTTGTTATATATTTTTATAGTATCATTGCAATTATTTAATTGCATGCTTCTACTTGCCATCTCTGCCATATGTTCTTGAATTTCTATCCCTACAATTTCTTTTGCATTATATTTCCCAAGCAATAATAATGGAACTATTCCTGTTCCAGTGCATAAATCTATAACCCTACTTCCATTCTTCACATTAGCAAAATGTGATAAAAGCACCGCATCTATTCCAAATCTAAAATTTTTATTTTTCTGAATAATATTTAATCCTTTTAATTGTAAATCATCTATTGTTTCATCTTCATATATCTTTATATTTTGAAAATCTTTTTCCATCGTTACCATCCTAATTATTAATAATGTAGCATCTCTATTATATCAAAGGTTAGTTATTTATTATATAAAAAGATGTAATTTCCTTAAGAGTAAAAAAAGATGATTCCATCTCTGAAATCATCTTAAAATTCTAATATCTTAGTTTAATATTCTTCTTCCTGTCATAAACTTGTATACAGAAGAAACTTTAATTACATCACCAGTTCTTGGTGCATGAATCATTTGTCCATTTCCTATGTATATTCCAACATGACCCTCATGAGGGAATACTAAGTCTCCCGGTTGTAATTCATCATAAGAAACTGCTTTTCCTGCATTTATTTGAACATAAGTTGTTCTTCCTATGTCTATTCCTGTAGCCTTTTTGTACACATATTGTGTAAATCCTGAACAATCATAACTGCTTGGACCAGTTGCACCCCATTGATATGGTAATCCTGCTAAACTATAAGCTACTTGTAATACGGCTGAAGCAGTACCTGTTGCTGTTATTCCAGTTACGCTAGAACCTCTATCTGTATTATTGCTTGATGCTGCTGCAGTAGCTGCTGCTGCAGATTGTTCTCTGTTTTTAGCAGTATTATAGTTAGTTTTACCAGCTGATATAGCTGAATTAACTTCATCTATTACTGTTGGACTCTTTAATTGTGCTAAATAAGTCTTTAATAATTGTACTGCACTATTTATAGTATCTGATGAATTTGATGAATTTTTAGCTGTATTTACAGCGTCATTAACTAATTCTCTTTCAAACTTATCAAGATATTTTTCTTGTAATTCTTTTTGGTCAGCTTCTGCTTGATCTTTAATTGTTTGTTGTTCGTCAATTTTTCCTTGAATTTCGTCTTGTTGTTTCTTTAATTCTTTATTAATATCTTTAATCTCATCTGCTTTAGTTTGAAGTGATTCAACCTTTGAATCAAGTTCTGCTTTTTTATCATTTAATTCATCAACCATTTCGTTATCTAATTCAATAACTTTTTTAGCCGAACTAACTTTTGATATCAAGTCACTTAAACTACTTGATGAAAAAATTATAGATAAATAATTTACTTCTCCACCTGATTTGTAAACTTCTCTAAGTCTGTTACCTAATACTTCTTCTTGTTCAGAAATATCTTCCTTAGCCTTGTCCACTTGTACGTTAGTTTCATCTATTTCTTCATTAAGAGTATTAATTTTATCCTCATTTTCATTCATTTTTGAAACTATTGGACTTATCTCATTATCTAATTGTTCTATTTTAGTATTTAATTCCTCTATCTTATTGTTTAACGTTTCATATTCGCTTCTTGCTTCATCAACATTAGTTGGATCTGCCTTTACTACTGTTCCTGGAAATGTTAATGATACTAGTACTACTCCTGCTACTAATGCAGTTAATAATCTTTTTTTCATTACATCTGGTCCCCTCCGACCATTCCTCCTTTCAAATTCCATAATATTTTTTGTGATATTTTATAAATTTACATAATAAATTATAGCATTATAAATAATTTTGTTCAATGGAAAGAAATGTTAATTGAATGTTAACCTTTTCTTTCTTGACTTTTTATTTGCATGTATAATAAAACTTAATTTATCATTACAAAAAACATTATACCACATTATCTTAACTTTTTCATCTATTTCTTAAGACAAAATTAATTTTTCTTGTATATTATTTAATTTGACATATGGCTCTCCCTATGATATAATTCAGCTTGTGTGCTACGGGGTGTGGCGCAGATGGGAGCGCGCGTGGTTTGGGACCATGAGGTCGCAGGTTCGATCCCTGTCACCCCGACCATAATAAAAGGTAGACTATATAGTCTACCTTTTTTAATATTTATATAATTATATATTACTTTTATTTTTCTCAATATATTTTCTCTCTTTACCAGAAGCTTTACATAAAGCTAAAGTAATAACCACAACTACACAATATCCAATTAAAAATCCTACTACCATAACTGCTCGCTCCTTTTTATAATCTAAAATAATATGTAAAAAATTATTTTTCATCTTTTATGGCTTCATTATACTACATTTTTTTCATATTACTTGGTTTATTCATTATTATTAACATTATACTAATTATTTATTCAAATTGTTCATTATATATTATCATGTATTAGGAGGAAACTGATTATGTTTACAGATATAAAAGCTGCAATATTTGATTTAGATGGTACACTTATCGATTCTATGTGGGTTTGGGATCAAATAGACATAGATTATCTCACATCAAGGGGGTTCCAAGTCCCTAATAATCTAAAAGATGAAATTAACCATTTAAGTTTTGAACAGTGTGCTACATATTTCAAAAAAAGATTTAATATAAATAGTTCAGAAGAAGACATGTTAAAAGAATGGAATAATTCAGCATACAACTATTATGCTAATATAATCCCTTTAAAAAAAGGTGCCCGTGAAATACTGAACTATTTAAAAGGCAAAGGAATAAAAATAGGTTTAGCAACTAGTAACAACTATTCCCTTATAAATGCCACACTTGAACACAACAAAATAAAAGATTATTTTGAAACAATAACAACAACTGGCGAAGTATCTAATGGGAAAAATAAACCTGATGTTTACTTACTTGCAGCTAACAAACTAGGAGTTGAGCCTCAAAATTGTATTGTCTTTGAAGATATATTAGAAGCTGTTAGAGGTGCTAAAGCTGCAAATATGAAAGTAGTTGCAGTATATGATAAAGCTGCCTCATACCAGAGACAAGCTCTAGAGGAGACAGCCGATAAATATATCATGGATTATTTCGAGCTAATGTAGCTTCTCTTTCTTGTTTAGAGAATACACACCCACAATAATCTTGTCTATACAAATTATATTGTTTAGATAACTCTATAGACCTCTTATATCCATTTTTCTTTTTAAAATCAGAAAATAAATATTGAATATTGTATTCTTGAGATAGGTTAATTCCTATCTCATTTAATTTTTTAGCATTTTTATATGGGCTTATAGATAATGTAGTAGTAAAATAATCAAATCCTTTTTTCTTAGCTAACAAGGCTGTTTCTCTTAGTCTTAATTCATAACACTTAAAGCAACGTTCTCCGCCTTCTTTTTCCTTCTCTAGCCCTTTAGCTATATCATAGAATCGTTCTGAATCAAATTTTCCTTCAATAAAGTTTATTTTATTATCTGTAGGTAACTCTGCTATCAATCTCTTCTGTTCCTCTACTCGTTTATAAAACTCTTCTTGTGGATAAATATTAGGATTATAATAAAATATTGTTATTTTGAAATATTTTGATAAATATTCTAAAACATAACTACTACATGGTGCACAACAACTATGAAGTAATAATGTTTTTGTTTCTCCTGACTTCTGTATACCGTCTAGTATCTTATCTAATTCCTTTTGATAATTTATATTTTGATTCATACTACTTCCCTCTAATGATTTCTATTTTCTTTCTACTCCATACTTACCTTCTAATTCAGATAATAAGTCCATGTATTTCTTTTGAGAAGCTTGTTGAAGTAATTGGTTATTAATAGTATCTTTAACTTCTTCAAATGATTTTTCTCTAGCTTCCCCTTTATCTTCTACAAGAATTAAGTGATATCCAAATTGAGTTTTAACTGGATCTGTTACTTCTCCTATTTCTGCTGCAAATGCTGCATCTTCAAACTCAGGAACCATCATACCTCTCTTAAATGCACCTAAATTACCACCTTCTTCTTTAGATGGACATGTAGAATACTTTCTTGCTGCTTCTTCAAATGAAAGTTCAGTATTTGCTATTTCGTCTTTTATTTCTTTAGCTTTTTCTTCAGAATCAACTAATATATGTTTTGCTGTTACAGTTGCATCATCTACAAACATGTTTTTGTTTTCATTGTAGAAATTTGATATTTCGTCATCTGTTACAGTTACTTCAGATAATACTTTATTAATAGTTACTTGAGTTAATAATTCTTTTGCTAAAGCTTTTAATGTATCTTGATAATCTTGCTTTTTATCTAAACCTAATTCTTCTCCAAACTTGCTCATTAATTCATATGAAATAACTTGTTCTAATAATTGCTTTTTACCTGCTTCATTCTCAAAATAAGCTCTTCTATCTTCTGGATATCTAGCTATCATTCTCTTTAAATCTACTTCTGTTATTTCTGTTCCGCCAACTATTGCTAATACTTTATTGCTTTCCATATTATTTCTCCTTTACATCCTAATTACTATATGTTTTTAATCACTATACATTATATCAACTTCTCAATAATATGTATAATAATTTTTTATTGACAAATAAATAAAACTATACTAGCATAAATTAGATTATGATTAACTAAAGAAAGGATGTTTATTTTATGAATTCACAAAAGAAAAAAAACACTGATGTAGCTGTTTATGATGCAAGAGTTCTAGGAACTCCCAAGATGCTTCTACTAGGTTTTCAACATTTATTTGCAATGTTTGGTGCTACGGTATTAGTTCCTGCACTAACAGGTTTAAGTGTATCTGCAACATTATTATTTGCAGGTTTAGGCACCCTATTATTTCACGTTGTTACCAAGTTTAAGGTTCCAGCATTTCTAGGTTCATCCTTTGCATTTCTAGCAGGTTATTGGGCTATTGCTCCTAATGGAGAATCTGAGCTTCTTCCATATGCATGCCTAGGAGTAGCTTGTGCCTCTTTCTTATATTTTATTTTATCTGCACTTATCAAAAGCTTCGGCATCAATAAAATAATGAAAGTTTTTCCTCCTATAGTAACAGGTCCTATAATAATTGCAATAGGTTTATCACTATCTAAATCCGCAGTAGATAATAGCTCATCTAATTGGATAATAGCCTTAGTTGCTATTGTAGTAGTTATTATATGTAACATTTGGGGTAAAGGAATGATAAAGATCATACCTATTATATTAGGTATAATAGCCTCTTATGTTATCGCCATATTTTTAGGAGAAGTGGATTTCACTCCAATCAGAGAAGCTGCTTGGATAGGAGTACCTTTCACCATGGATAATACAGTATTTGCTATATTCAAAAATCCTGATACTTCTCTTATTGTCACTTCAATATTAACAATAGTTCCTATAGCAATAGCTTCAGTTGTTGAACATGTAGGTGACATATCAGCAATATCTTCTACAACTAATAGAAATTATATACATGATCCTGGTTTACATAGAACACTATTAGGCGATGGTCTTGCTACATTACTTGCTTCTCTATTTGGAGCTCCAGCTAACACAACATATGGTGAAAATACAGGAGTATTATCTCTATCTAAAGTATATGATCCAAGAGTAATTCGTATAGCAGCATTTATAGCTATAATATTCTCTTTCTCACCTAAAGTCGAAGCAGTTATAAGTTCAATACCTGCTGCAACTTGTGGTGGAGTATCACTAGTACTATACGGTATGATATCTGCTGTAGGAATACGTAATGTTGTTGAAAACAATATTGATTTTGAAAAAAGTCGTAATATAATAATTGCAGCACTTATTCTAGTTCTTTCTATAGGAATAAGTTATAGCAGTGCAGGTTCTATTAACTTTAACATAGGAAGTGTAACTATAAGCTTATCTGGTCTTGCAACAGGTGCATTAGTAGGTATAATTCTTAACCTAATTATGCCTGGTAGAGACTATGAATTTAATTCAGAAATATAATATTTAATAAATTATTGTGTTATATGTGATACAATTTATTCATTATGAATAATATTTCTTATTTTAACTCATATATATTTATTAGAAAGGCAAACAAGTAAACCTTTCTAAAATAAATATAAAATTGGAGTTGATAAATATGGCAAACAGAACTTTAGATACAAAAAAAGTTTCATTAATAAATAAATCTACTAATTCAGAAGGTAAGACAGTAACAACTAGTCAATCCTTCTCTAATATAAGACCAACTGCTACTGATGATAGTATTTTAGCTGTAGCTAATGCCATCTCAAGCATTTTGTCTAAAACTACTGATATTATAACTATTTCAGAAACTAATCAATTATCAGAATAGTTTATTTAGGAGGGATTTATTATGGAATATATTTTAGTATTAACATTCTTAACTGTAACAGAAAAGAAAGCTACTTTAACTATAAATAATGTAAAAGAAGATATTACTGAAACTCAGATATCTGATCTTATGGATACAATTGTAACAAACAATGTATTCGAGCATAAAAAATATGGTTCTTATACTAGCAAGATATCAGCAGAACTAACAACTAGAACCAGAACTAATTATTCATTTAACTAAAAAGATGTAGGAGCCTATAACTAGGCTCCTATGTTTTTTATTTACTTTCTTCAATTGCTTTTTTTATCTCTTCTTCTGATAATCCAGTGGCTTTTATGATTATTTCTAAAGATACTCCTAATTTAAATAAATTAATTGCATCTTCAATTTTTCCTTCTCTAATTTTCTCTCTATCTCTCTCTAATAGTGTCATATATTCCACCTCCGCTCTAACATCATGTTTAACACTACACACTTTCTTGTGTATATTTTTTACAAGTGTTCCATGAAATTTTTCTACAGTTTCTTCATCTGAATGTTCAACATACTTTAAAAATTCTATAAGTTCATTGCTTAAATCATTTATTGTACCTTTTGTATTTAGTATTATTTTATTAGTATCATCTTTTAATTTTATCATACTATCTTCAATACAAGTTGTTTCAAATGTATATTTATACCTACCTTGTTTAAACATATCAAAAGTACATATAAATATTATATAGCTTTTCACTAGTTCATTATAATCTTTACCTTTTGTTATTAAATCTAAATCAATATTTCCTTGATAGTATCTTATTCTTTTTGCTAAGTTTCTATTATTATCACTTCGTTGCATTTCGATATTGTATACAGTTCCAGCTTCATCCTTAACATATACATCAAGTCTTATTCCCTTCGCACTAATAAGTAAATCAATAGTTTTTTGATTATCTGGCATTTCTATTCTAGTAATATTTATATCCAAAAGTTTCTCTAAAAACTCCTTACATATACTAGTATCAGTCATAACCTTTGCGAACAAAAAATCATCTGCCAAATTCAAATCCATTAATTGTTTCTCCATATTTAATTATCCTCGCTATCTTAATTTTATCATTTGTTTATTATTAACTTAAGTATATCAAAATATTCAGAGTTTTTTCTATACTATAAATTTATTTTTAATATTTCATTTATTCTTTCCTTAAGCTGCTTCTTATATCTTCTTCTGATAATCCAGTAGCTTTTATGATTATTTCTAAAGGTACTCCTAATTTTAAAAAATTAATTGCATCTTCAATTTTTCCTTCTCTAATTTTTTCTCTATCTCTCTCTAATAGTGTCATATATTCCACCTCCGCTCTAGTATCATGTTTAATAGACAGAACAAAATCTCCAAGGCGACTATGGAGAGCCTTAGATTTTATTTAGCCATTATTACAGGTTCTAAAACTTGTTTTGAGTTCTGTGTCATGGCACTATTTTTCTTTTTTGCTCTTTAGGTAGTATGTTCTAACACTACTTATATACATATATAAACAAAATATAATTTCCTAAAGAGCAAAAAAAGAGTAACCTTAGTTACTCTTTTTATCAAACCTAGCAACGTCCTACTCTCCCACACAGTCTCCCGTGCAGTACCATCGGCGCTATAGAGCTTAACTGTCCTGTTCGGAATGGGAAGGAGTGTTTCCTCTATGCCATCATCACTAGATATTCTCTTGAAAGAATTTTGTTCTTTCAAAATTGCACATAGTATATAATTAATATCCTTTTTTATTGGTCAAGCCCTCGACCTATTAGTATCAGTCAGCTAAATATGTTACCACACTTACACCTCTGACCTATCAACCTTGTGTTCTTCAAGGGGTCTTACTAGCTTATGCTATGGGAAATCTCATCTTGAGGTGGGCTTCACGCTTAGATGCTTTCAGCGTTTATCCCGTCCCGACTTAGCTACCCAGCTGTGCTCCTGGCGGAACAACTGGTACACCAGAGGTCAGTCCATCCCGGTCCTCTCGTACTAAGGACAGCTCCTCTCAAATTTCCTACGCCCGCGACGGATAGGGACCGAACTGTCTCACGACGTTCTGAACCCAGCTCGCGTGCCGCTTTAATGGGCGAACAGCCCAACCCTTGGGACCTACTTCAGCCCCAGGATGCGACGAGCCGACATCGAGGTGCCAAACCTCCCCGTCGATGTGGACTCTTGGGGGAGATCAGCCTGTTATCCCCGAGGTAGCTTTTATCCGTTGAGCGATGGCCCTCCCACGAGGTACCACCGGATCACTAAGCCCGACTTTCGT
>NZ_JAHLQH010000036.1 GCF_018918325.1 Clostridium sp. MSJ-8
TACATTGATATTTTTGATTAGCCTGCTTATCCAAACCAAACTTATATAGTTGGTCAGAGTGACAGCGAGGACATTTTATTTTAGTTTTGTTCATTGTTCTTCTCTCCTTTTCTAGGGGGATAATTAGTTCTAGTCAAACCTATTATATTTCCTAGTGTTGAGAAGAGCAATGTTCATATAACTTAACAGAACGTAGAATATTTATGGGAGAAGGGGAAAAGAATGAAAAAAGTAAGTATGATAAACATAATTATGTCTTAAAAAAGTATCAACATAATTAAGTAATGTGGATTAATCACTTTTGGATATTATATAAATGAGAAGAGAGGAATGATTATGAATAGACCTAAGATACATTTAACACCAACTAGAGGGTGGATGAATGATCCTAATGGATTTGTATATTACAATGGAGAGTATCATTTGTTTTATCAATATTTTCCTTATGATACTGAATGGGGAACTATGCATTGGGGACATGCAACTAGTAGAGATTTGATTAATTTTGAGAATCATCCTATAGCTATATATCCTACTAAACAATATGATAGAAATGGATGTTTTTCGGGAACAGCTTTAATAAAAGATAATAAGCTTCATTTCTATTATACTGGAATTAAATATCTTAGAAGTGAAGATGAGAATATTCATAAACCTTATGATAATAATTCATATGAAGCTTGCCAGGTTAAGATAAGTAGTTTAGATGGATATAAGTTTGATAATTATAATGATAAAAAAATAATAATAGAACCAATTAGAGATGATAAATTAGGACATAAAACACATACAAGAGATCCCAAGGTGTGGAAACATGGTGATGAGTATTCTATGATTCTAGGAAGTAAATTCAAGAGAGAAGGAGAATCAAGTTATATAGGAGAGGCATTATTTTATACAAGCAAGGATGGAGAAGAGTGGCAGTATAAGAATAGATGTTATGATGAAACAATAGGGGATATGTGGGAATGTCCAGATTTATTACAGGTTGATGGTAAGTATATATTGATAATGTCTCCTGAACATATAACAAATGATGGAGTTAATTATGAGAATAACTCTATTTATACTATTGTTAATTATGATGAAAAAACATGTGATATGAAAATAGTAAATAAATATTGTTATTTAGATCAAGGTTTAGATGTTTATGCTCCACAGACTACTTTGGATAAAGAGGGCAATAGAATTGTAATTGGATGGGTACGTATGCCCGAGAAATTTCAAGGTGAAGATTGGATTGGCATGATGACTTTACCTAGGGTTATACATGTTATAGATAATACGGTTTATTTTACAGTACCTAAATATATAGAGAGAAAGTTTAATAAACATATTGAAGTTTCTGAATTTGATATTGATAAGCCTTGTAGAATTAAGGCTAATTTATTAGCAAGTGGAACAGTAGATATTGGTGGCTATAAGATATATGTGTCTAATGATAGAATAGTTACAGATAGAAGCAATGTATTTGTAGAAAGAAATTTAAAAAATATTAATTTTAGTACGCCTAAATTAGATAGAAGATATGATTTGGATATATATGTGGATAAAGGAATAATAGAAATATTCGTTAATAATGGTAGATATGTTATAACTAATGTTGTTTATAATATGAATAATTCAATTGAATATAGTAATCTATGTGAATTAGATATATATCAATTATAATGTAAATTCAGCATATAATATAAGTTAAGGATGTGAATCTTATGACAATAAAAGAAGTAAGTGAGATATATGATCTTACGCCAGATACACTTAGATATTATGAGAAAATAGGACTTATATCTAATGTACCTAGAACCAAAAATGGAATAAGAAATTATAATGAAGAAACATGTAAGAGAATAGAATTTGTAAAATGTATGAGAAGTGCTGGAGTAGAGATAGATATATTAATTGAATATATGACGTTACTTGAAAGAGGACGAGAAACAGTAGATGCTAGAAGAAAGCTATTAGAAGAACAGAGAGAGAAGCTAATAGAGAAACAAAAGAATATAACAGCTACAATTGATAGGTTGGATCATAAGATCAACATTTATGAAGAAATAGCTTCTGGAAAAAGAAAGGATTTTACAGAGGATTAATATATGTTAAAGAGATGAATTGAAGGGATTTTATTAGGATAAAAGTATCAAGTCTACATTAGTGTTTGATTGCAATAATAAAAAATAAATAATATTCGCAATAAAATGATAAAATATAGTGGAAAATAAGTTAGAAATAAGTTATAATTCTTTATGAAGGGTAAAGTTTTCAGTTAAAAATGTTATAATTTTAACAATGTAAAATTTATCCCACCAATTACAAATAATAAAAAAATATATACTTTGATGTAATATTGACAATAATAATGGAATGATATAAAATTCCAATTGAATGGGTAGAATTCAATATTTCTTTAATATTATATTTTTTTATGTAATGTTTTAAATAGCTGATACACAATTAATTATACAATAATAAAATATATGTATCATAGTGTACAAGGAGGAATGAACATGTTAAAAAACGAACAATGGGCAGGCTTCAAAGGAAGACTTTGGAAGGAAGAAATTAATGTAAGAGACTTCATCCAAAACAACTATAAGCCATATGATGGAGATGAAAGTTTCCTAGCTGATCCAACAGATGCTACAAACAAACTTTGGGGTAGATTACAAGAACTACAAAAAGAAGAAAGAGCTAAGGGTGGAGTTTTAGATATGGAAACAGAAGTTGTTTCTGGACTTACTGCTTACGGCCCTGGATATATTGATGAATCATTAAAAGACCTTGAACAAATAGTTGGTCTACAAACAGACAAGCCTCTTAAGAGAGCATTTATGCCATACGGTGGTATTAAAATGGCTGAACAATCTTGCCAAAACTATGGATATACACCAAATCCAGAATTACACAAGATTTTCACAGAATATCATAAGACACACAACCAAGCTGTATTCGATGCTTATACTCCAGAAATGAAGAAAGCTCGTCACAGCCATATCATAACAGGACTTCCTGATACTTATGGACGTGGACGTATAGTAGGTGACTACAGAAGAGTTGCTCTTTATGGTATAGATTATTTAATAGAATCTAAAACTAAAGATTTCAACAACTGCGGTGACGGAACTATGACAGATGACGTTATTCGTTTAAGAGAAGAAATAACTGAACAACGTAGAGCACTTGAAAATATGAAGAAAATGGCAGCAAGCTATGGATATGATATATCTAAGCCAGCAGCAAACGCTAAAGAAGCTGTTCAATGGTTATACTTTGGATACCTTGCAGCAATCAAAACTCAAAATGGTGCAGCTATGTCAATAGGACGTGTATCTACTTTCCTTGATATATATATGCAAAGAGACCTTGATAACGGAGTTATCACAGAAAAAGAAGCTCAAGAATTAATCGACCATTTAACAATGAAATGTAGAATGGTTAAGTATGCAAGAATTACTTCATACAACGAATTATTCTCAGGAGACCCTTCATGGGTAACAATTGGATTAGGTGGTATTGGTGTTGACGGACGTCACATGGTAACAAAGAACGACTATCGTTTCTTACACACACTAGAAAACATGGGACCTGCTCCAGAACCAAACTTAACTGTATTCTATTCTTCAGCACTTCCAGAAAACTTCAAGAAGTATGCAGCTAGAATTTCAGTAGAAACAAGTTCTATCCAATATGAAAATGATGATGTAATGAAGCCAATATGGGGCGATGATTACTCAATCTGCTGCTGTGTATCTGCAACTCAAACAGGTAAGGAAATGCAATTCTTCGGAGCTAGAGCTAACCTTGCTAAATGTTTATTATATGCAATCAACGGTGGTGTAGATGAAAAATCTGGAGATCAAGTAGGACCAGAATACAAAGGAATCACTTCAGAATATCTAAACTATGATGAAGTAATCCAAAAATATGAACAAATGAGTGATTGGTTAGCAGATTTATACGTAAATGTATTAAACTTAATCCAATACATGCATGATAAATACTATTATGAAGCAGCAGAAATGGCTCTTATCGATACAGATGTAAGACGTACATTTGCAACTGGTATAGCTGGTTTCTCTCACGTAGTAGACTCACTTTCTGCAATTAAATATGCAAAAGTTAAGACAGTTCGTAACGAACAAGGCTTAGTTGTTGATTACGAAATCGAAGGAGACTTCCCAAGATACGGTAACGACGATGATAGAGCTGATGATATAGCTGTATATGTATTACAATCATTCCTTGACAAGATCAAGAAGAGACACACATACAGAAATTCAGAACCAACTACATCAATCCTTACTATTACTTCAAACGTAGTATATGGTAAGTATACAGGTAACATGCCAGATGGACGTGAAGCTTGGACTCCACTTTCACCAGGAGCTAACCCATCATATGGTGCTGAAAAGAGCGGTTTATTAGCTTCATTAAACTCAGTAGCTAAGTTACCATACGAATGGGCACTAGATGGTATTTCAAATACTCAAACAATTAACCCAACTGCATTAGGACATAATGAAGATGAACAAGTTGATAAACTTGTACAAGTATTAGATGGTTACTTCGATCAAGGACCACACCACTTAAATGTTAATGTATTTGGTATTGAAAAATTAAAAGATGCTATGGAACATCCTGAAAAAGAAGAATATGCTAACTTCACAATCAGAGTATCTGGTTATGCTGTTAAGTTCATCGATTTAACAAGAGAACAACAATTAGATGTTATCTCAAGAACATTCCATGACAGAATGTAATAAGGATAAAATCGTAGGTAAAATACATTCAATAGAGAGCTTTGGCTCTGTTGATGGACCAGGAATTCGTTTTGTGGTATTTGTAAAGGGCTGTCGTATGAGATGTCAGTTCTGCCATAATCCGGATACTTGGAGCATGGAAGGGGCTGAGATAAAAACTGCAGATGAGCTTTTATCTCAAGCTCTAAGATATCAATCTTACTGGAAAAAGGGAGGCGGCATCACTGTAAGCGGTGGTGAGCCTCTTCTTCAGTTAGATTTCTTAATAGACTTCTTTACCAAGGCAAAAGCAGAAGGTGTTCATACAACACTAGACACTTCAGGAAATCCATTTACGAGAGAAGAACCATTCTTCAGTAAGTTCAATGAACTTATGAAAGTAACAGATCTTGTAATGCTAGATATAAAGCAAATTAATGATGAAGAGCATAAGATATTAACAGGATGGAGTAATGAAAATATCCTAGATATGGCAAAATATTTATCAGAGATAAATAAACCAACATGGATACGTCATGTACTTGTACCAGGTGGTAGCGATAATGATGAGCAATTAATAAAGCTTGATAAATTTATTAAGACTTTAAATAATGTTGATCGTGTAGAAGTGTTACCATATCATACACTTGGCTCTTTCAAATGGGAAGAATTAGGCATTGATTATCCTCTTAAGGATGTTAATCCTCCTACTAAAGAGAGAATAGAAAATGCAAATAAACTTCTTCATACAAGTGATTATACTGGATATTTATCAAGATAAAGTTATTATATATTTGTAAATATAAAAAAATTAAGTTAGCTAAATGTTGTAAAATTGCTTATGTTCAAGCAGTACTACAACTTAAACGCTAACTTAATTTTTTTTATTATGAGAAATACTAAAATTCATATCAAAGTCATTATATTTTATAAAAAAACTATTGACATTTATTGAGAATAGATATAATATAAGAATATAGAAACTTAGTAACATATTGAAACTAAGAAAAAGGTGGTGAAGATTTGCAAAAAGAAATAAAAGATAAGTCAAGAAGTGAAGAAGAATTTCTTGCATCATATAATCCAGAAGATTATGATAGACCTTCAGTAACTGTTGATACACTTATATTTACTGTGACAGATAAACCTAGTGAAGATATTCGTAAGCTAGATAAGAAGGAACTTAAGGTTTTACTTATTAAGAGAAAGAATTATCCTTATAAAGGTAGTTGGGCTTTTCCAGGAGGATTTGTTAATATTGATGAATCTTTAGATGAAGCTGTTAATAGAATGGTTAGAGAAGAAGTTAATATGGATAATATTTATTTTGAACAATTGTATACTTATGGAGAAGTTAAAAGAGATCCTAGAATGAGAGTACTATCTGTTGCTTATATGGCACTTGTTCCTTCTGAAAAATTAATACCTAAGATGGGAAGAGACGTTTCTGATGTACAATGGTTTTCTATAAGTAAGGAAAAGATAAATGAAGAAAAGAAGGCAATTCATCTTAAAGGTGAAGATAATAAAACAACTATAACTTATTGTTATGAAGAGAAGCAAATTAGGAGAGGTAAAGTTTTTGACATTGATATAGTAGTTGATGATGAAGCTATAACTCAAGATAATCTTGCATTTGATCATAAAAATATTTTAATTGATGCTATATCTAGACTTAAGAACAAGGTTGAATATACACCTATTGCTTTTAATTTAATTGGGGAATATTTTACTAGATCAGAGATTCAGAGTATCTACGAGATATTATTAGATAAACCTATGACTAGAGTAGAGCTATGGAGAAAGATAAAAGACATGGTTGTAGAAACAGATAAGGTAAGTAATGAGAAGGGGCATAGACCTTCTAGGTATTATAAATTAAATGAAATAGTTAATAATTGCTGATGGGGAAATCTTCATCAGAAAAAAATAAAAATTTTTCATGGTTACTTAGTAACAAAATGAAACTAAAAGAATAAAAGGGGATGTTTGTATGTTTAAATTTATTAAATTTATGCCAAGTGAGTATGTATTAAGATATAAGAATGGAAAGATTGTTCAAGAAGGACCAGGGTTATCATTTATATATTATGAGCCTAATACATCAGTTGTTGTTATTCCTACATCTAGTTCAGATGTTCCATATGTATTTGATGAAATAACTGAAGATTATCAAACTGTAAGTGTTCAAGGACAAATTACTTATAAGATAACTGATTATAAGAAGATAGCTGAAAGTATTAATTATACTTACAACTTGAAAAATAAGACTTATTTAACTGAAGACTATCGCAAGATACCACAGAGACTTATAAATATTACTAAAGTCTTGGCAAAGAAGAGTATAAGCACTATGCCATTGAAAGAAGCTATAAGATGTAGTGAAACATTAGCAAAGACTATTAATAGGGAGTTAAAAGAAAGCGAAGAGATTAACAACCTAGGAATAGATGTTATAGGATTTCAAGTCCTACAAATAAGTCCAAACAAAGAAACAGCAAGAGCTCTAGAAGCACAAGCAAGAGAAGAAATATTGAGAAAAGCTGATGAAGCTATATATGAAAGAAGAAATGCATCTATTGAACAAGAGAGAATAGTTAAAGAGAATGAACTTAATACAGAGATAGCTATTGAAGAAAAAAAGAAACAAATTCAAGAATCTCAATTAGAAAGTAAAAGAATGAAGATGATAAAGGAAAATAGCATAAAAGATGAAGAGCTTGTACTTAAAACTAAACTTGAAGAAAAGAAAAAAGAATTTATAAATATACAAGTTGAAAATGAAAAAGCAGAAGCTGATTCAAAAGCATATAGCTTTGCAGCAATGATGAAAGTATTTAATGAAATTGATTCAGAAATTATCGAAGCTTTAGCTAATATGGAAATGAAGCCAGACAAAGTTATTGCTGCTGCCTTTAAGGAGCTTGCAAATAAGGCAGAAAAGATAGGACAGCTTAATATAACTCCAGATCTTTTAGAAAGTTTGACAAAAGGAAGTAAGTAATTATGAGAACTACAGAAAGAAAAATTATATTAATCACTAGAAAAAGCAGATTAGAGAATTTAATACGTAAATATAATACAATTGAACAAGCCAAATTTATAATAGAGCATTCTGGAGCAGATTTTAATGATTATGTAGATGAGCATAATTTATATAAGAAAGTTGTTTCATCCTTAACTATAGAATTAGAACAAATAGGTATAGTTCAAATTTTAGATAGAGAATATATATCTAACTTCATTTTTGGACAAGAGGACATTATAGTTATTGTTGGACAAGATGGATTAATAGCTAATGTCCTTAAGTATATAGATAATCAACCTGTTATCGGTATTAACCCTGATCCTGCTAGATATGATGGAATTCTGCTACCGTTTGATGCAAAAGATGCATCTAAAGTAGTTATTGATGTAATTAATAATGAAAGAAATTTTAAGGAAGTAACATTAGCAAAAGCTTCATTAAATGATGGTCAAAGTATATTAGGGGTTAATGATATTTTTATAGGACAGAGAACTCATACCTCTGCTCAGTATATATTAGAACAAAATAATGCTAAGGAGAGACAATCATCAAGTGGAATAATTGTATCTACAGGATTAGGTTCAACAGGATGGTTTAAGAGTATATTAAAAGGTGCATCAGAGATAGTGGGAAAATGTGAGAATAAAAATATAATATTGGATAAAATTAATGAATTTAAGTGGAATTCAGATTTCTTATATTACACAGTTCGAGAACCATATCCTAGTAAGTGGACTAAGGCAGATATGGTTTTTGGAAAAGTAAATAAAAATGCTACTTTAAGCATACAATCGCTGATGCCTGAAAATGGAGTTATATTTAGTGATGGAATAGAAAATGATTATCTTGAATTTAATGCTGGAAGTATAGTGGAAATAAGTATTGCTGATCATAAAGGAAGATTAATTGTATAAAGTTATATAAAATTTTGACAAAGTCGAAAAATTATATTAAAATATAATGCGTGATTTAATAAAAATAGAAAACGTTATAAAGTAGCGACAAAATAATATACAAAATGACAAATAATAAAATAAAGGGTGGGTAAGTTGAATAAAGTAATTAATTTAACCAAGAGATTAGTATTATTTTTTGTGGGAATGAGTATCATTCAGTTTGGAGTAGCATTATATCTTAAGACTAATATTGGCTCAGATCCTTTTACAGTTTTTACTCAAGGATTAGCTAATATTTTAAACAAGACAGGATTGAAGAATTTTTCTATTGTACAGTTAATAGCTGGTAAGGCAGAGGTGACTCAAGGGGTTGCTAACATGATTATACTTATAGTATTATTTATAATTATTCTTTTAACAGAGAAGAAGAGAATTAAGATAGGTACACTTATATGTGTTGTAGGTGTTGGACCTATTATAGATTTAGGTGTTAAGGTTATTTCTTATTTTCCAGTTGAATCATATAATTATGTAGTTAGAGCATTATTGGTTTTACTTGGTTGTTTTATTATTGCAATTGGGTTTTCTATAATGTCAGCAAGTGATGTTGGAGTAGCACCTAATGATATTGTACCATTTATCATTACAGATAGGGTTAATGTAGAATATAGATGGGTTAGAATTATTTTTGATGGAACATTTCTTATACTTGGTTTTATTTTAGGTGGAACTGTTGGTTTAGGAACTGTAATAGCTATGCTAAGTACAGGACCATTTATACAATTCTGTTTGCCATATGGAACTAAATTTGTTAATTTAATAGTTAACAATGATAGTAATGTTGATAATGATTCTGTTATTACAGCATAGTATATAACGTATTTGACTCAATAAATAATATATGATAACATAATAAAAATATTGTTTGTCTGAAAGAAGACTATAAATTTTACTGTTTCTGAATAACAACAGTGGATTTATAGTCTTTTTTATTCTTTAAGAAATTATATTTTGTTTTTAGGTGTGGATAAGTATCTTAGATATATTGTTTAAGTAATGCTAGAATATACTACCCAAAGAAAAAATAGAAAAGTATAGAAAGGAAAAATTAATTATGAATCAAACTTATATGAAGGAGAAACCTGTTTTACCTTTATTATTATCATTTTCATTACCTATGATGTTATCAATGCTAGTTAGTTCATTATATAATATAATTGATAGCATATTTGTTGCGAAGATGGGAGAAGAAGCTATGACAGCTATATCCCTAGTGTATCCTATGCAGAACTTTATAACATCAGTAGCAGTAGGATTTGGAGTTGGAATAAATGCAATGATAGGCATGTATCTTGGAGCAAATAAAAAGAAGGAAGCAGATGTTGCTGCAAGTCAAGGGATGATGTTTAGTATAATTCATGGGATTATTATTAACCTATGTGGAATTGTTATTATGCCTCATTTCTTGAAACTATTTACCAAGAATGAAGCTGTTATTAATTTAGGAGTTAAATATTCTAATATAGTTTTATGTTTTTCTATTATAATTATGATAGGAATAACATTTGAAAAAATATTTCAAGCTGTAGGTAAGATGGTAATATCAATGATTAGTATGATAGTTGGATGTGTAGTAAATATTATATTAGATCCTATTATGATATTTGGATTAGGACCAATACCTGCCATGGGAATTGAAGGAGCAGCATATGCTACAGGTATAGGGCAAGCTGTTACAATGCTTATTTATATTGTTATGTATTTTCGTAATTCCATAAATGTTAAGATATCTTTTAAGTATATAAAAGAAAAGATATGTATAAAATTATATACAATAGGAGTTCCTGCAACACTTAATATGGCATTACCATCACTACTTATATCAGCCCTTAACGGAATATTAGTTGTATTTTCACCTATCTATGTAGTTGTGCTAGGCATATATTATAAGCTTCAGACATTTATATATATGCCTGCAAATGGAATAGTTCAAGGTATGAGACCTATTCTTAGTTATAATTATGGAGCAAAAGAGTATAAGAGAGTAAGGAAAATATATAAAATAGCATTAACGTTAATAGCTATAATGATGACAATAGGTATGGCATTATGCTTGATAATGCCTAATGTATTAGTGAGTATGTTTACAGATAATGTGGAAACTTTAAAGGCTGGAAAAGTAGCACTTAGGATTATATGTATGGGATTTATAGTATCCTCTATATCCGTTACATCATGTGGTGCTCTAGAAGCATTAGGAAAGGGAATAGAATCACTTGTAATATCCATTTTACGTTATGTAGTTATTATAATTCCAGTTGCTTATATATTAAGTAGAGTATATGGAGCGACAGGTATGTGGAATGCATTTTGGATTACAGAAATTATAGTATCAATAGTCGCTTGGATTATATATAGCAATGTACAGAAGAAGAATAAATGTTAATAAAAAAAGTACAATAATAACTAATAAACGTTTGCAAAAAGGATTGTTATGTATAAAGCGTAAAAAAAATATAAATTGTACAAATTAAGGGATAAGATAAATCGAAAATAGTCGATAAATTAACGTAATTTTTTTTTGGAGGTAATTATATATGAAAAACAAAAAATTAATAAATCGAATATTGAGATTTATTATCCCGTTTTTATTAATTATTTTAACTGCTGGAGAAATTTTATGTGGACGATTCTGTAGTAATATATTGCATAAAGAAATAGACCAAAAGATTGATTATAAGATGGACAATATAAATTCAGAACTTAAATATAATATAACTAATATTGTAGTTATAGCAGAAACAATATCAGAATTTGTATCAAAAACATATCAGGTTACACCTGCAGAGCAATTTACTAAATTACTTGCTGAAGAAATTTCTCAAAGTGATTTTATACGTGGTGGTGGTGTATTTTTTGAATCGAATATATATAATTCAAAAGTTAAGTATTTTGCACCATATGTATATAAGAATGGAAGTGGATTTAAGGCTATAGAAAAATATAGTACTGAAGAATATAATTATTTCCAATATGACTGGTATAAAAAGGCGATAGCAATGAATAAAGGAAGCTATTTATTTAATAAATTAAATTATGAAGAAGACCTTAATGCATATACTGCAAAGTGTTCTGTACCTATTTATAGTAATAATAAAGCAATTGGTGTGGTAATAGTAGATATTGATCTTGATGCAGTAAATGAATATGCTAACAGTATAAAAGTTGGTAATTCTGGGAAGGTATGCGTGGTAAGTGATGAAGGCTTATATTTAACTAATGAAGATAGTGAAAAGAGGTTAAAGAAAAGTATAACAGATAAGTCAGAGGGGTATGGAAAGATAGCAAATAAAATAATTACTGCTACTAAGTCTGGAAATGTGGAGAATGATAAATATACTTATTATTATCAAAAATTCGAAGGTATTGATTGGACTATAATAATTAAAATGCCTAATTCTGAAATTAATAAGGATATCAATACATTAATATGGTTTTTTGTAATTTTTTCAGTTACAATAATTATTTTACTTACAATGATTATAATTTACTTCATTAAGAAAATAGTAAAAGAAATAATAGAAATTGAAGATTTTACATTAAAACTATCAAAAGGTGATTTTTCTATTGATAAAATGGAGAATGATACAAATGATGAAATAGGAAAGATGTGTAATTCGCTAAATGATATGTTAGTTAATAACAAAGAGATTATTCAAAATATAGCAGATCATTCTAGTAGTATAGATAGTTCAACTGATACATTAAAAGAGGCAGCTATTGAATTAAAGGAAAATTATAAAACTATAGAAAAATTAATTAGTGATATAAATGAGGATATGATAAATAGTAGTGCTACAACAGAGGAAGTTAATGCATCAGCAGAAGAGGTTGATAGTGCGACAACATTATTATCACAAGAAACAGATAAGAGTTCAGAACTTGTATCTAAAATAAAGGTAAAAGCAAATGGAATACAAAAATCTAGCAAAGAATCATATGATAATGCAATAGAATTATCTAAGAAATATGAAGATAATTTATCTGGAAGTATAGAGAATGCTAAGATAATAAGTGCTATTAATGGAATGGCAGAAACTATATCGGGTATAGCTGAACAAATATCATTATTATCATTAAATGCATCTATAGAAGCAGCAAGAGCTGGTGAGAATGGAAGAGGATTTGCAGTTGTTGCAGAAGAAATAGGCAATCTTGCAAGTGAAACTGCAACATCAGTTAATGATATAAAAAATACAATAGGACAAGTTCAAGGAGTAATAGAAGATTTAACTTCTGATTCAAGTGATATAATAAACTTTATAAAAGAGACAGTTACGCCTGATTATAACAAATTTATTAATATTGCAAAAGAATATGAAAGTGATACTATCAAGTTTGAAGAGATATTCAATAATATAGCAAATATGTCAAAGGACATAAAAGAAGTAATGGATGGAGTATCTAATGCAATTGTAGAAATTGCAGAATCAGCACAAGCAACTGCAAAGAATAGTCAATTAATTATTGATAATGTAAATAATTTATCAGATTCTGTAGATAAGGTATCTGGAGAAGTTGATGAAGAACAAAAAATTGTTAAAGAATTAAATGGAATTGTAAGTATGTTTAAACTTAAATAATCATGATTATATTATGATTTATAAAATGCTCGGTATATGTGAGATTAAGCCGAGCATTTTTTTATTGTAATAAATACTATTACAAATAATTTGCTTGAAATTTAATTTGTTCTAATGCATTTATGAAAAAGCTTATTAAAAACAAGTCCATATACAGCACCAAGTATATTATTAAATATTCTATAGAAGATAGCAGCAGGAAATCCTAAAATAGTTGCTGCTATAGATATAGCACCAAAGGTGTTAAATACTGATTGGAAACCATATGTTGCAGATAATCCAACACAGATTCCACCAACTATACCTATGTTATTATATATAATATCTGGGCAATAATTATATATAATAAATACTAGAAGAGCACCTACTATATTGCCCCAGATTCTAGAATAAGCTCTTTTTTTCTGCTCATTAGGAAATGGTACTATTATTGACATTACAGCAATACCTGCCCACATAGGTCTAGGAAGATGAAATAAATTACCTAAAAGTAATATAGAAGAAACAGCAAATGTTAATGAAAGTTGCCATTTAGTTCTATCAGAATTAATATTAAATTCTTCGATTACATTTGATATTTTAGTTTCATAATTTTTTTTATGATGATTATGATAGTATATTATAGAAGTTATAATTCCACCTAAAAGAAGTCCTAATACTCTCTTGATATAAGAAGGACCAGATACATCATAACCGTATAATAATAGATATCCTAGAACTAATGTAGATTGATTAAACATCATAATATTATGACAACCTAAAATCATTAATAAGAATATACTTATAGTGTGTATTAAGAATGCAATTGGTATGCTACTCATATTACTTAATCTAGGTCCTATAGCTAATATAAGAAATATAGTAATAAGAGATGGAATGGCATGCTTAGTATGCATTCCAAGATCAGCATTACGAAATACTAGTACAAATAATAAAACAACAACACCTACAATGCTGTTATCATATCCTAGAAGTTTACCAGACCCCATTACAAAAGCAACACAAAATGCCATGGTTATAAAGATTTTAAATAAATATATGGCAATGTGGCGAATTTTTTCAGAAGTACATTTAGAATTGCGAATAAGGTCTTTTGATCCAGCTTGATTTAATTGTAATTCATTATAAAATGTCATAAAAATAATCACCTCAAAACAATTACTTTACTCTATAGAAAAGTTCAATTATCAAAGAGAAATTATACGCTGAGGTAATATTTTTGTCAAATATTATCTAAAAATGACGGTGAATTTCCTGGGAAATATAAATGAATTTCGGGAAAAAAGATGTAAAAGATGTTGACTTAGAGTTAACTCTAAGGTGTAAAATAATTTTATGATGTAAAATTCATAGATTTTATAATTATTTATGTACAAGAAAGGAAGAAGAGAATGTTAGAGAAAATTAATTCACCAAAAGATCTAAAAAAAATGAACCTAGAGGAACTTAAAGTATTAGCTAGTGACATGCGTGGTGCACTTATGAATAGACTAAGTAAGTGTGGTGGACATTTTGGACCTAATTTTGGTATGGTAGAAGCTACTATAGCTTTACATTATGTATTTAATTCACCAGAAGATAAGTTTGTATTTGATGTTTCTCATCAGAGCTATTGTCATAAGATGATAACTGGCAGAAAAGATGCATATATAGATGATAAACATTTTAAGGATATTTCTGGATATACAAATCCAGAAGAGAGTGAACATGATTTCTTTAATGTAGGTCATACTTCTACATCCATAAGTTTAGCAACAGGGTTAGCAAAAGGAAGAGATTTAAATGGAAATAAAGAAAATATTATAGCTATAATAGGAGATGGTTCACTAAGCGGTGGAGAAGCACTTGAAGGACTAGATTATGCAAGTGAACTTGATAGTAACTTTATTATATTAGTAAATGATAATGACATGTCTATTGCAGAAAATCATGGAGGATTATATAAGAACTTAAGAGAATTACGAGAAAGTAATGGACAATGTGAATGTAATCTATTTAAAGCAATGGGATTAGATTATATATATTTAAATGAAGGAAATGATATAGAAAAATTAATAGAAACATTTAAAAAGGTAAAAGATATAGATCATCCTATAGTTGTTCACATAAATACATTAAAAGGAAAAGGATATAAACTAGCAGAGGAACATAAAGAAGAATGGCATTGGAATATGCCTTTTGATGCTGAAACTGGTAAGTCATTATTTGTACCACAAGGAGAAGATTATGGAACATTAACTTGTGATTATTTAATGAATAAAATGAAAAAAGATCCTAAGGTTGTTGCTATTGTTGCAGCAGTACCTACTAACATTGGATTTACTGAAGATAAACGTATAGAAGCAGGAAAGCAATTTATTGATGTAGGAATAGCAGAAGAACATGCAATTGCTATGGCATCAGGAATTGCAAAGAATGGTGGTAAGCCTATATTTGCTACTCATTCAAGCTTTATGCAAAGGACTTATGATCAATTATCTCAAGATTTATGTATCAATAACAATGCAGCTACTATAATAGTTAATACTGCGTCAGTATATGGAATGAATGATATAACTCATCTTGGAATATTTGATATACCATTAATATCTAATATCCCTAATATGGTATATTTAGCACCTACATCAAAGGCAGAATATTTTGCTATGTTAGATTGGAGTATAGAACAAAATGAACATCCAGTAGCTATTCGTGTACCTTGTAACGGAGTTATATCAGATGATAGAGAAGTTTCTATAGATTATAGTGAACTTAATAGATACAAGGTGGAAGTAGAAGGAAATAAAGTTGCAATAATTGCATTAGGAGATTTTTATCAGTTAGGTGAAGAAGTATCTAATGTAATAGAGGAGCAATTAGGATTTGTTCCAACATTGATAAATCCTAGATATATTACAGGTATTGATACTTGTGTATTAGAGAAATTAAAGGATAACCATCAATTAGTTATAACATTAGAAGATGGAGTACTAGATGGGGGATTTGGAGAAAAAATTACAAGATACTATGGACCATCAGATATAAAGGTTAAGAATTATGGACTTAAGAAGGAATTTATAGATAGATATGATGTTAATGAAGTATTAGAAGCAAATGGAATTACATCTAAACAAATTCTTCAAGATATTAAGAGCATATTAAAATAAGAATAAAATTATAATTAAGAAGTTGAAATTAGATATTTATTGCGGAGTTTATCTAAAGTTAAAGTTTGTAATATATCTTAATTTCAACTTTTTCTTTTTGAGAAAAATAAAAAAGCAATAATTATTGAAATCAATTGACAATAAATATCATCAAGGTATAAGATAACAGCGTTAGCTAACACTGTTATCTTATACCTTTTATAGGTGTTTTATGAAGATTGTTATTAGTATTGATTAAATTAATGTAGAAAAGCTGAGGAAAATTTATTTATGAAATGTGAAGAAGGAAATACAAAAGAAAATATCTTAAATGCTGCTAAAAGAGAATTTTTAGATAAAGGATTCTTAAACGCATCCCTTAGAAATATTGTAAAAGAAGCTGGTGTAACAACGGGAGCATTTTATAGATATTATGCTACTAAAGAAGCATTGTTTAATGAACTAGTTCGTGAACAAGCTGAATATGTATTAAACATGTTTAGTAATACTTTAAGTGATTTTGAGGAGTTAACAACATTTAAAAAGAATAATCAGATGAAGGATATATCTGAAGAGTGTATGTTACATATATTAAATTATATATATGATAACCTAGATAATTTTAAGTTACTTATAAAGTGTTCAGAAGGAACAAGTTATGCAAACTTTGTTCATAAGTTAGTTGAAAAAGAAGTTGTTTCTACACTTAATTATGTAGAATTATTGAAAAAGGAGCAATATGAAATTCCGTACATAAGTAAGGATTTTTGTCACATAATTGCTAGTGGACTTTTTACAGGTGTATTTGAGACTGTTATTCATAATATGCCAAAGGAAGAGGCAATTATATACTTAAAACAACTAATGGAGTTCTATTCTGCAGGATGGTCTAGAATTCTAGGTATAGAATTTAAAAATAGATGTTAAGGGGGATAAAAATGAAAGAAAAAAAGTCAATTGTACAATGGCTTGCTGAATTTGCTAGTAGATATAAATATTTATACATTGTTAGCGTAATATCAGCAGTTATTGGTGTATTAAGTGGAATTATTCCATATGTAATTATGGGTAAAATAGTTTCTGAACTAATAAAAGGAAATAATAATATGTCATTTTATGTTAGTCAAGTTATATGGATGGCAATATTCTGGATAATGAGGGTTATTGGTCATGCAATATCTACTACTTGTTCTCATAAGGCTACTTTTCATGTATTAGGTAATATGAGAAAAAGAGTTTGTGATAAATTATCTAAGTTACCATTAGGTTATGTTAAAGAAACACCTTCAGGGACATTAAAAAATATTATTGTTGAGAGAATTGATAGTATTGAAACAACTTTGGCACATATATTACCAGAATTTACTTCTAATTTATTAGCTCCAATATGTGTTTTTATATATTTATTAGTGCTTGATTGGAGAATGGCATTAGTATCATTAATTAGTTTACCATTAGGTTTAATAGCTTATATGGGTATGATGATAGGGTATGAAGATAGCTATAAGAATACTGTAGTAAAGACAAAGACTTTAAACGATACAGCTGTTGAGTATATAAATGGAATTGAAGTTATAAAGGCATTTGGAAAAGCACGTAATTCTTATGAAAAGTTTAAAGTGGCTGCAAGAGAAGGGGCAGATTGTTATATAGAATGGATGCGTAGATGTAATGTATTCTTTAGTTTAGCAATGGTATTAACACCATGTACAGCAATATCAGTTCTTCCTATTGGAGGAATATTTGTAAAGAATGGCTCACTTGATGTATCAACATTTATTATGTGTGTTATACTTTCATTTGGTCTTATTGCACCACTTATTACAGTTATGTCTTATACTGATGATTTATCTAAATTAAAGACAATAATGGGTGAAATAACAGGTGTATTAGTTCAAAAAGAATTAGATAGACCTGAAAAGGATATAGAGAAGGCTAGAGATTACTCAATTACAATGAAAGATGTTAGATTTAGTTATAAAGAAGATGAGGTATTACATGGAATTAACCTTAGTATTCCAGAAGGAACTGTAAATGCATTTGTAGGACCTTCTGGTAGTGGTAAATCTACTATAGCAAAGCTTATAGCATCATTATGGGATGCAGATAGTGGTACTATTGAAATAGGAGGAGTAGACATTAAGAAGCTTTCATTAGAAGAATATAATCGTAAAATTGCTTATGTAGCACAAGATAATTATTTATTTGATGATACTATACGTGAAAATATACGTATGGGAAGATTAGATGCTACAGATACAGAGGTTGAAGAAGTAGCTAGAAGAAGTGGATGTGATGAATTCATAAGAAATCTAGAAAATGGATATGATACAGTTGTAGGTGGCGCAGGTGGACATTTATCAGGTGGTGAGAGACAGAGAATATCAATAGCAAGAGCAATGCTTAAAGATGCTCCTATAGTTATTTTAGATGAAGCTACTGCCTATACAGACCCTGAGAATGAAGCTGTAATTCAATCATCAGTTGCGAAGTTAGTACAAGGAAAAACACTAATTGTTATAGCTCATAGACTTTCAACAATTGTCGATGCTGATAATATATTTGTTATAAAAGATGGAAATGTATTTGAACAAGGAACTCATAATGAATTACTAGAGATGGGTGGATTATATAAAGATATGTGGGAAACGCATATTTCAGCAAGAGATACTGTAAAGGATGGTGAATTAAATGCTTAAGATATTTCAGAAATTTTTTGGATTCTGTGGAGAAATGAATAAGAAGAAGTTTCACAAATCCATTGCATATGGTGTAGTGCAAGCATTTATGGAAGCACTTAAGATACCAGCTATGATGTTAATAGTTGAAGCTACATTAAAAGGAAATATTACAAGTACAGTTATATGGGAGTGTTTTGGTATATTGGTGCTTAGTGTAATAGGGGGAACAGTTGTGAAATATCGTTCAACCATGTTACAATGTGAGGCTGGATATGGAACTGTAGCTAATAAGAGAATCGAGATAGCTGAGCATCTAAGATATCTTCCAATGGGTTATTTTAATAAAAATAGTTTGGGATATATAACTTCAGTAACTACTAATACTATGGAGAACCTTGCAGATGTAGCTACAAGAGTTGTCATGCTTACAACTCAAGGGGTTATTACAACAGCTATAATTGCAATAATGTTATTGTTTTATGATTGGAGAATTGGAATAATAGTGTTAATTGGATTATTAATATTCTTTATTGTTAATAGTGGAATGCAAAAGAGTTCTCAAAAGATATCGCCTAAGAAGGCTAAGGTAGATAGTGATTTAGTTGAGAAGGTAATTGAATATGTACAAGGAATAGCAGAAGTAAAAGCGTATAATTTAACAGGTAGTGCGTCAAAAAAATTAAATAAATCAATAGATGAAAATACAAAATGTAATATAGATTTAGAAATGACATTTATACCATTTATGACATTACAAAATGCTATTATAAAGCTTATAGGAGTAATAATGACGTTAGCGTCTATATATCTATATATACAAGGTAGTATGGACCTTATGGTATGTATAACAATGATTATATGTTCATTTATGGTTTATGGAAGCTTGGAACAAGCTGGAAATTATTCTTCATTATTGCGTTCAGTTGATGTGAGTGTAGATAGAGCACAAGAAATTCTAAATCTTGATGTTATGGACATTGAAGGAAAGGATATAGTTCCTGAAAATTATGATATTGATATTAAAAATATTGATTTTTCTTATGAGAAGAGAAAGATAATCAGTGATTTATCTCTTCATATTCCAGAAAAAACAACTACAGCAATAGTTGGACCAAGTGGTGGAGGAAAAACTACATTATGTCATTTAATATCAAGGTTCTGGGATGTTGACAAAGGTAAAGTTCTTTTAGGAGGAAATGATGTAAGAGATTATAGTATGGATAGTCTTATGAAAAACTTTAGTTTTGTATTTCAAAACGTATATTTATTCCAAGATACTATTGCTAATAACATAAGATTTGGGCAAGAAGATGCTTCTATGGAACAAGTAATAGATGCAGCAAAGAAAGCTTGTTGTCATGATTTTATAATGAAATTACCAGATGGATATGACACTGTTATAGGAGAAGGTGGAGCAAGTCTATCAGGAGGTGAAAAGCAACGTATATCTATAGCAAGAGCTATAATGAAGGATTCCCCAATTATTATTCTAGATGAAGCTACAGCTAATGTTGACCTTGAGAATGAAGAACATCTTCAAAAAGCAATTGAATCATTAACAAAAAATAAAACTATAATAATGATTGCGCATAGATTAAAGACTGTAAGGAATGCAGATAAAATAATAGTTATAGATCAAGGTAAGATAGTTCAACAAGGAACACATAAGACACTTATTGAAGAAGAGGGTATATATAAGAGATTTATAAATTCTAGAGAACTTGCAGTAGGATGGAAGTTGTAGAGTAAAAGAAAAATAAGTAAAGATCCCTAAAGGCTATAAACTCACTAGAGTTCAGACAGTGTAGCATTTTTAACGGGATCTTTATTATTTTTATTATGAGAAGTACTTAATTCTATTATAGATACACTGAAAATAATTATAACGTTTAAAGAATATTATTACATTTTTATTGTCAACCATAAATAACGATTAAGGTTGACAATAAAAGGAGATTTATGATATAACTCTTAATGTAATAAATCGAAGGGGGTTTTTATTGTGAAAACTAAGATTAGAGATATAACATATATTGCTATATTTACAGCATTAATTGCAGCAGGAGCATTTATAAAGGTTCCTATTCCTGTATGTCCTTTTACATTACAATTATTATTTACAACGTTAGCAGGAATAATATTAGGAGGAAAGAAAGGTGCTATAAGTGTTTTATGCTATATAATAATAGGTTTAATAGGTATACCTATATTTGCATCAGGTGGTGGAATATTTTATATTTTCCAACCTACTTTCGGATATTTGTTAGGATTTTGTTTAGGTTCATATGTTACTGGAACAATAGCAAATTCATCGGATAATCCAAGCATGAAGAGACTTTTAATAGCTAATTTTGTAGGATTATTGATAGTATATGCATTTGGAATGATATATTATTGGATTATTATGACTTTCTATGTAGGCTCAGGAATAGGAATATGGACTTTATTTTTGTATTGCTTCATATTGGCAGTACCAGGAGATATAGTGTTATGTGTGGTTGCAGCAGTATTATCTAAGAGAGTAGTTCCTATCATTAAAAGAAATACAATAACAGCTAAGTGCTAGGATTCATGAATAGGAGGGGATAAGATTGAGTAGAAATTTATTTGTAACTGGTACAGGAACAGATGTGGGAAAAACTTATATAACAGGATTAATTATTAAGAAATTATATGAAAGTGGTAGGGATGTAGCTTATTATAAAGCTGCTATGAGTGGAAATATTAGAGATGAGGATGGTAAATTAATACCAGGGGATGCATTATCAGTAAAGAGAGTTTCTGGTATAGATCAGAAATTAGAAGATATGTGCCCTTATGTTTATGAAAATGCAGTTTCACCACATTTGGCTTCTAGATTAGAAGGAAATCCAGTGAGGCTAGATGTAGTAAAAGATAGATTTATTAAGGTTTCTAAAGAACATGATTATGTAACAATGGAGGGAAGCGGTGGAATTTTATGTCCTATATGCTTTGATGAAGAAAAGATTCAGTTAGAAGATATTATAAAAGAATTGAATTTATCATGCATTATTATTGCAGATGCAGGATTAGGAACTATAAACAATGTTGTACTTACAGTAGAATATATGAAGAATAGAGGAATAACTGTAAAGGGAATAATATTCAATAATTATCATGAAGGTAACATTATGGAAGAAGATAACCTTAAGATGTGTGAATATATGACTGGGGTAAAAGTAATAGGTTGTGTAAAAGAATCAGATACAGATATAAATATTGATGCAGATGTATTAGCGTCATTATATGAATAGGGAGATGAAAAAATATGATATGGTACCCATATGAACAGATGAAAACAATGAAAGCACCTATTAAGATAAAAGATGCAGAAGGTGTATATCTATATACAGAAGATGATAAGAAGTTAATAGATTCAGTATCATCATGGTGGAGCGTTATACATGGATATAGTAATCCTGTATTAAATAAGGCAATAACAGATCAATTAAATCACTTCTCTCATGTTATGTTAGGCGGTTTAACTCATGAGCCAGTAGAGAAGTTATCAAAAAAATTAGAAGAATGGTTACCAGGAGATTTAGATTATTGCTTTTTCTCTGATTCAGGAAGTGTTGCAGTAGAAGTAGCTCTTAAGATGGCGTTACAATTTAATACTAATAGAGGAAGCGATAGAAGCATTATTCTTGCATTAGAACATGCATATCATGGTGATACATTTAAAGCTATGGAAGTAGGTGATGATGAAGATTATCATTTTGCATTTGGAGATAATAACGAGAAGAAAAAAGGTGTAATTCATATTAAAACAGAAATTGCAGATTTAGAGAAAGCATTTAAAGAGTATGGAGAAAAATTAACATGCTTCATAGTTGAGCCATTACTTCAAGGTGCAGGTGGAATGAGAATGTATGACATATCTTTTCTAGAACGAGCAAGAGAACTATGTGATGAATATGATGTTTTACTTATATTTGATGAGGTGGCAACAGGATTTGGTAGAACAGGTAATAGATTTGTTGCTGATTTAGTTTTGCCAGATATACTTGTTTTGGGAAAAGCTCTTACAGGAGGTTATATAGGACATGCAGTAACTGTTGCTAATCATAGGGTATTTGAAGGCTTTTATAGTGATGATGCTACTCATGCTCTTATGCACGGACCAACATTTATGGGAAATGCTCTTGCTTGTAGTATAGCTTTAAAATCAATAGAGCTGTTTGAAGAAGAAAATTATATGGACAAGATTAAAAGAATAGAAGAAATAACTAGAAGAGAAATGAAGAATTTTTCTGATCCACGTATAAAAGAAATAAGAATTATGGGGGGATGTGTATGTATAGAAGTATATGATAGTAAATCTCTAGATGGATTTAAAGAATATGCATATAATAATGGGGTATTTGCAAGACCATTTATAAGGTATATGTATGCTATGGTTCCATATATAATACAAGAAGAGGAATTAGTTAAGGTCCTAAATACTATGAAGAGTTGGTTCAAATAGTAATAAATGAAAATCTAATGTCTTTTTATTAGAATAAATAGTATGTTTTCTAGTTATAATAAAAAAGTAAAGATCCCGTTAAAAATGCTACATTCTCTGAACTTTAGTGAGTTTATAAGCATTTAGGGATCTTTACTTTTTTTATTATCTTAGAAACATTTAATGAAATTATGCTACTTCATCGTTGTCTGTTTTTGCAATATCTAAATAATCGTCTTTTCCTGACTCAAATGCATTATTGAATCTTTCACCGAAACCTTTTAGTAATGTAGTAACTGCTATTGCTACAACTAATACAGCTGTTAGAATTGCAAAGTCTTTTGCCATTAAGCTACCACTTATATTAACTGCCGCTATAACTTCCCTTATTATAGAGACTCCATAAGTGAATGGCATAAATGGATTTAATGTTTGGAATATCTTTGGTACTAATTCTATAGGGAATGTACCACCACATGATGCTAATTGAAGTACTAATAATACTATTGCAAGTAATCTTCCAGCATCTCCGAATAAAGTAATACACAATTGAACTATTGAAATATAAACAAATGATAAGAATATAAGTGAACCAAAATATGCTAATAAATGTTGAGGTCTTAAGCCTATAGCCATTATAGCTAAACCAACAAGTATTGCTTGTGCAACTCCTACTATACTTGAAGTAACAAACTTACCAAATACCTTGCTGAATTTAGAGACATTCTTATCTTCATCATTATTTCCAAGAGAAATAACAAAGTACATCATTATTGCACCAACCCATAATGATAAGTTCATGAAATATGGTGCAAAACCTGCTCCGTATCCACCTACTTCATTAATTGGATTAACTTGTAGATCTACAGCATCTGATACAAAATCAGCCATATCTTTAGATGAATTTACTAAACCATCTTGAAGTTCTGCGCTACCATCAGTAAGTGCATTAGTTAATTCTGTTGAACCATCATATAGTTTCTTAACTCCATCTGTTAAAGTTGGTACTTTTGAACTTAATGTTTGTATACCATCATTTAATTCTTTTTGACCTGCAAGTAATTTATTAGAACCAGTTAGTGCTGAAGATGAGCCATCATATAATTGGTTTAAACCAGATAATAATGTTGGAATCTTTGCATTAGCTGTATCTATTCCATTTTGAAGAGCTGTTGAACCATTATACAATGTAGATAAACCACCAGTAAGAGCTCCTTGTCCATTATTTACATCTTTAAAGTAATCTCCATAGTTTTTATTGTTAGCATCTTTAGTTGTTAATGCAGTATTAAGTGAATTTAATCCAGTATTTATTTGATCTACTGCATTACTTGCATCACCAACGCTAGTTACTAATTGATTAGCTCCATCAGCTACTGCACTAGCACCAGCAGTGTATTGTTTTACACTAGTTGAATAAGTATTTAATCCAGTGTTTAAGCTATCAAGACCTTGTTGTAATTCTTGTAGTTGTTCTGCAGAACCACTAGTTGCTTGCGAATATTGAGATAATATTGCAAGAGCACTATTTATTTTATCTGAATCAGATAAATTACTAGATGATAGAGTAGCAGCTAATTTATTCATTACATCAGAAGTTTGACCTGCAGAAGATATCAATTTTTCTGTACCTGCTTTTACTTGTGAATAACCAGCAGATATAGTATCTACACCAGTATTAACTGCTTGGCTACTATTTTTTATTGCTGTTGCTCCTTGAGAAAGTTGTGTTAAAGAAGCTGCATTAGATTTTAATGCGTTATCTAATTGAGAACTTCCACTAGCTAATTGATTAATTGCTGGATATATTTTGTTAGTATAGTTAGAATAAAGTGAGTTTATTCCATTTGCAAGTACATTACTTGAAGAATAAGCTGTATTTAATCCACTATTTATTTGTGAAGCACCAGCAGATAATTCAGAAACTCCACTTAAAGCTGAAGCTTTTGAACTAGCTTCTTTTAAACCTGAGTTAAGAGCAAAAATTCCTTGATTTAAAGAATTTTGTCCAGCATAAAGTTCATTTGAACCACTTCCAAGTTTATTTACACCATCTGCTAATTCAGGAACACTATCATTAACAGTTTGTAAACCATCAGTAAGTTGACTACTACCATCAGCAGCATCGACCATACCATCTTTAACTTCATAAAGATTATCAAATGCTCCTTCTACATAACTTTTAGTAATAGAGCTTTGAACTTGTTCTTTTAAACTAGATTCGATTTTTGAGCTTATTTGAGCTGCTAAGTAATTCTTCTTTTCATTACAGATATACTCCATAGTAGCTTTTTTACCTGTACCACTTTTGGCACTAAGCATCTGCTCTGAAAAATCTTTGTCTATTTGGAATATAGCATAATACTTATCTCCTTTTAGACCATCGTAAGCTTCATCTTTTGAGACAAAACTCCATTTAACGCTATCATTATCTTTTAATGAATCAATTACATCATCACCATAGTTTACTTTTTCACCATCTACAGTAGAGCCTTCATCAAGATTAACAACTGCTATTGGAAGATTATCCAAACTACCATATGGGTCCCAGAAGGCTTTTAAGTAAAGTAGTGAATACAAAACTGGAACAATTATGATACCAACTAAAGAGATTCTGAACAAATGGCTTTTTGCCATTGCTCTTAAGTCACCTTTAACTACTTTGAAAAAATCCATTAAAATTCCTCCTTTCAATATTTTGACGATAAGTCATTTTTTAGCGTAGTAAAAGAATAATACTTTTTTGACTAATAGTCAACTTTGATTTCGTTTTCAATTTGTTATTTTTTTATTATTTAATTTTTTCTTAATATAATTTAGGAATGAATGAGGATGGATAAGATAAATAATTGAAAAAATTAACAAAAAATAGGCTTTTTATTACAGTATGTTTTTACAAAAATTTATGTCGTTAATAGGAATAGTATTACTTAGAAATATGAAAATATTATTATGTATAAAATTATTTAATTAGGGTAAATATATATTTAAAAATATTAATTAATAAGGGCGTGATCAGGATGTGTACAGCATTAACTTTAAGAACAATAGATGGCTATAATTTATTTGGTAGGAATATGGATCTTGCATATTCTTTTAATCAGGCAGTAACATTAGTTCCTAGAAACTATGAATATAGAGATAGAGTTACTAACAACTATAAGAGAACTAGATATGGGGTATTAGGAATGGCTAGTATTATAGATGATTATCCTGCATTTGCAGATGGATTTAATGAGAAGGGATTAGGATGTGCTGGACTTAATTTTCCTGGATATGCATATTTTGAAGAGAATATAGTAGAAGGTAAGAATAATTTAGCACCATATGATTTGATAATGTGGATATTATCGAATTTTCAAACTGTTGATGAAGTTATAGAAGAACTTAAGAATGTAGAATTAGTAGCAGTACCTATTAATGACAAAACACCACTTCCAACACTTCACTGGATTGTAGCAGATAAGAATGGTAGATCTATAGTTATAGAGAAAACTCAAGAAGCACTTAAAGTACATGATAATCCATTAGGTGTACTTACTAATTCCCCTACTTTTGATTGGCATTTAACTAATTTGAATGAGTATATGAAGACAACACCGCTACAACCTGAACCTATTAAGTGGGGAGATAAGGAACTTAAACCTCTTGGAGTAGGTCTCGGAACAAAGGGACTTCCAGGTGGATTATCAGGTGTAGATAGGTTCGTTAGAATAGCATATCTTAAGTCAAGATGTTCAGAAGTAGATAATCTTATGACAGGAATAAGTCAGTTTTTTCATATGCTAAATAACGTTGCTATGCCTAGAGGAGCAGTTATTAATGATAATTTAGATGATATTACGTTATATACTTCATGTATGTGTTTGGAGAAAGGAATATACTATTATAATACATATAATAATGTAGGAATATGTGCTGTAGATATGCATAAAGAAGATTTAGATGGAGATTCTATAAAGAGATTTGAGTATATAGATAAATTACAAGTAACTTCCAACAATTAAAATATAGAAGTCTATTAATTATAAAAATAATAAATAGCTGCACTTACAAATAAACATGATGCATGTGTAATTAAAATAGAACTGATTTGATAAGACAAAGCTTTAGAACTAGGGAAAAGTTAACAATGTATAAAATGCTATTATAAATTAAACATTAGCATGAATAAAATTGAGTAAATACTTTGCAAAATCAAAATCATTCTATTTCTATTATTATAGGGTAATTTTATTACTGTGAAATGTTCTAATTATGTTTAACAAATCAGTTAATATTGAATCGATAAATAAATCCTTCCTATATATTAGATTAATTGTTTGTATTGGTGGGTAATCTGAAATAGGTATTGATTTAATATTTGGGTTATTTAATGTTTTTAAGAATGATTTTGGAAGTATGCTTATGTTATTTGTATTTTCAATAAGTGTAATACAAGAAGTTAAATTAGCAACTTGTATAATAGGAGTAAGTGTATGATTTATATAACTAAAAGATTTATTTACAATCTTTCTTGAGGATGAAGTTTGTGCTAATGAAACAATAGGTTTATCTATTAGAGTTTTTAATTCTATTGACTCATATTGTGCTAGTTCAGAAGACTTTGATGTAACTACTAGATATGGGTCTAAATTTAATACTTCTGAATATATAGATGGAGAATCTACAGAAGAATATATTACTCCAATATCAAGTTTCCCGTTCTTGACATTATTTATAATAGTATTACTGCTATGTTCTTCCATTGTAAGTAATATATCTGGATGACTTTTATTAAATTGAGAGCAAGGGTGCAATATAAGATGACAACCAGAAGCTCCTATAGTTATTTGAGTCCTTTGTTTTCCTGAAAAGTTTTTTATATCTGCTTTGGTTTGTTCTATGTCAAAAAATATCTTATAAGCATGTTGTTGAAGTATTTTCCCTTCTTCTGTAAGAGTTGTTTTTTTTGAAGCATATTTAAATAATGGAGCTCCTACAATGCTTTCTAGTATTTTAATTTGATTGCTCAATGTTGGTTGAGATATATGTAGACGTTCTGCTGCTTTTGTATAATGAAGTTCTTCAGATAATACAAGAAAATAATTTAATAGTCTAAGTTCTAACAAAAAAATTCCTCCTATCATTCATAGATATAAACTATGAATATCATATTTAATATAGTATTGATGTATATATAATATAATACTATAATAAAAATGTAAACAATATCATTAATAAAAAATAAAGGTTACGGAGGGATGGAACATGAGTTACAGAGAATTAGCACTAAAAATTATAGATAACGTAGGAGGAAAAGAAAACGTTTTATCTCTAACTAATTGTGCTACTCGATTAAGATTTAATCTTAAAGATGATAGCAAGGCTAATACAGAAGTATTGAAAAATACACAAGGGATTATGGGAGTAGTTAATAAAGGAGGTCAATACCAAATAGTAATAGGTAGCGATGTAGCTAACGTATGTAAAGAGATAAATGATATTGCAAAATTTAATGATGGGTCTAATGAAGAAAAGGAAGATAATAGAAACGCCGTAGTAAAGGTTTTAGATACAATTGCAGGTATATTTACACCAATTATTCCAGCTATAACTGGAGCTGGTATGTTAAAGGCTGTTATGGCATTATTAGTAACATTTAAACTTATAGATACAGCTAGCCAAACATATCAAATATTAAATTTTATGGCTGATGCAGCATTTTATTTCTTACCATTTTTAATTGCAAATTCTGCAGCAAAGAAATTTAAGTGTAATCAATATATGGCACTTACACTTGCAGCAGTTTTACTTCACCCTAATTTTACCACTATGGTAAATACTGCAAAGGAAGCTGGTACAGGAATTAAATTTATTGGATTACCAGTTACATTAGCAACTTATTCATCATCAGTTATTCCTATTATATTAGGAGTATGGTTGATGTCGTATGTAGAACCATTAGCAGATAAAGTTTCACCAAAGGCAATAAAGTTTTTTACTAAACCATTAATTACATTAGTTGTAACAGGAGCGATAACTTTAATTGTATTAGGACCACTAGGTAATATTTGTGGTAATGGAATTTCAGCAGGAATTAAATTCTTAGATGAATATGCTAGTTGGTTAGTTCCACTTATAGTTGGTACTTTATCACCATTATTAGTAATGACAGGTATGCATTATGGATTAATTCCAATAGGTATAAATAATATAGCAACAGCAGGTTTTGACACAGTAGTTGGACCTGGTATGTTAGGTTCTAACATAGCACAAGGTGCTGCATCACTTGCTGTAGCATGTAAAACAAAGAATTCACAATTAAAACAATTAGCAACATCAGCAGGTATTACAGGAGTATGTGGTATTACTGAACCAGCAATGTATGGTGTTACTTTAAAATTAAAGAGACCATTAATTGGAGTTATGATAGGTGGAGGAGTATCAGGATTATTCCTTGGAATATTTAAAGTCGGAAGATATACTTCAGGTTCTCCAGGACTTTTAGCACTTCCAGGTTATATTGGTACTGACGGATTTAGAAATATTATATTTGCTTGTATAGGAGCAGCAATCGCATTTGTAGTTTCATTTGTTATAACTTATTTCGTTGGATTTGAAGATATTCCAGAAGAAGCACCAAAAGCTAAAGAAGAAGTTAAAGAATCAAAAGTTGATGAAGAAAATATAAAAGATACTGTAGTTTGTTCACCAATGAACGGAAAATGTGTTGAACTAAAAGATGTAAATGATCCAATGTTCTCTAGTGGAATGATGGGAGATGGAGTTGCAATAATTCCGTCAGAAGGACAAGTTGTTGCACCAGTAGATGGAGAAGTATCAGCAATATTTGATACAAAACACGCTATTGGAATTAAATCAGTAGATGGTTCAGAAATATTAATTCACATAGGTTTAGATACTGTTAATTTACAAGGAAAATATTTTGATGCAAAAGTTAAACAAGGAGATGTAATAAAGAAAGGTGATTTATTGATAGAATTTGATATAAATGCTATTAAAGAAGCAGGATATGATGTTGTAACACCTATTATAATAACTAATAGTTCAGAATATTCACAAGTTACTAAGGCAGTACAAGCTGAATCAAATATAAGTAAAGGACAAGACATAATAAATCTTATTAAATAATTTATGAGATTGTTTGGAGGGATATAATATGAAATTAGGTTTTCCAGAAAATTTTTTGTGGGGAGGAGCATTAGCAGCTAATCAATGTGAGGGAGCATATAGAGAAGGTGGCAGAGGATTAGCAAATGTTGATCTCTGTCCATCAGGTAAAAATCGAATAGATGTAATGAAGGGAAGAATTAAAGAATTAAAGGTACAAAAAGGAGAATTTTATCCATCACATGAGGCTATCGATTTTTATCATAGATATAAAAGTGATATAGCATTATTTGCAGAAATGGGATTTAAATGCCTTAGAATATCTATAGCATGGTCTAGAATATTTCCAAATGGAGATGAAGAAATTCCTAATGAAGAGGGATTAAAATTCTATGATGATATGTTTGATACAATGAAAAAATACGGAATAGAACCAGTAGTTACTATATGTCACTTTGATACTCCAATAGGAATAATAGAGAAGTTTGGAGGATGGAAGAATAGAAAGTTTATAGATTTTTATTTAAGATATTGTGAAGCAATATTTAATAGATATAAAAATAAGGTTAGATATTGGATGACATTTAATGAAATAAACATGATATTACATTTACCATTTATGGGAGCTGGAGTTAGATTTGAAGATGGTGATAATGAACTTCAAGTTAAATATCAATCTGCACATCATGAACTGGTTGCAAGTGCACTTGCAACCAAGATGGTACATGAAATAATGCCTAATTGCATGGTTGGCTGTATGTTAGCAGCAGGTGAATTTTATCCGTATTCATGTAACCCTAAGGATGTAATGGAAGCGAAGAGAAAGGATAGAGAGAATCTTTTATTTATAGATGTTCAATCAAGAGGTGAGTATCCTGGATATGCGAAGAGATTCTTTAGGGAAAATAATATAGAAATTGAAATGAAAGAAGGAGATGAAGCAATATTACGAGAAAATACTGTTGATTATATTGGTTTTAGTTATTATTCAAGTAGATGTGCTTCAGTAGATCCGGAAGTTTTAAAAGGAAAAACATCTGGGAATGCATTTAAATCAGTAAGAAACCCATATTTAGAAGTATCAGAATGGGGATGGCAGATAGATCCAGATGGACTAAGGATAACTTGCAATAGTTTATATGATAGATATCAAAAACCATTATTCATAGTTGAAAATGGATTAGGAGCAAATGATATAGTGAATGAAGATGGTAGTATAGATGATGACTATAGAATAAACTATTTAAGTGCTCATATAGCTGCTATGAAGGAGGCTATATTAGATGGAGTGGAATTAATAGGTTATACACCATGGGGCTGTATAGATATAGTTTCAGCATCTACTGGCGAAATGAAAAAAAGATATGGATTTATTTATGTTGACAGAGATAATGAAGGAAAGGGAACATTAGAGAGAAAGAAGAAAAAGAGCTTTGAATGGTATAAAAAAGTAATTGCAAGTAATGGAGAAGTATTGTAATTTTTTAACAAAAAAATTAAGGTATTATTGTTAAATAACTTATGTTTCACAATAATTAATATCAAAATTATATGTTCTAAGTAAATAATATAATATGTATAAAATCCAATGTTATTTGGTTTAATTAATATTATGTTTATAATTAGTATCAATATTATATGTTTTCATAAATAGCATAATTTCATTAAGTATTTCTAAATATAAAAAAATTAAGGTAGCTAAATGTTGTAAACTCACTAAAGTTCAAACAGTACAACATTTTAAACGCTACCTTAACTTTTTTATATAGCAATACAGAAGTCTTAATATATTTGATGATAAAGTATTTTTGTTACTCTATGTTAATTCCGTTAACCTTAGTATGTTCATTTTCTTCAATAGGTATTATAATACACTTTTTACCATCAATAAGTTGTGAAGTAATTTGTGAAACTTTTTCAGGTTTAACATGTAGAACAACATCATATTCAGTTGAATCTTCTGAAGTATCATCAGTTGATACTTCTATATCATCAGATTTTACAGTTTCTAATTCTTCTTTTGTTTCTTCTAATTTTTGCTTTAATACTTCTACTTGTTTAACTAGATTTTCTTGCTTTTTCTTTTCTGCATTAGCAGCAAGAGCTTTAGAATCTACTAGATGTTCAGCTATAGGAGGTGCATCTTGAAACTTGTCCATGTATGATTTACCTATTTTTTCGCTTATTTCTTCAGAAACTCCACTATCATTTAATATATCGTGAATTATTGTATCATTAACAACAACAGGATCATCATTATCATCATAGATTGCTTCATGTTCTTCTATTAAACTATTTATATTTTCTTGTAATTCAATAATAACTTCTTCAGATTTTTTTTCATCAGGTATTGCACTTCGAATTATAGAATTAAAAGTTTCTTTTTGTTCAGTAGCTGTTTGCTTTGATGTACAGCCAAGGCATTCTTCCATAAGCTCAGGATGAGGATCTTTAGGATTCTTGGTATAGTATATAATAGAATCTATATCAGAACTACGATCTATAAATGCAGGATAAACAAATCCGTTGCTAGGCATTTCAACTACCCAATCTCTTATACGTGCACCTATTTTATTTTCATCTTGAAGATATCCTAAACCTGCTTTTGACAATGATACAGGACATATTGCACATATTATATATTCATATACTTCTTCAGATTCATCTAATTTTGCATTATCTGAGGTTTTTCGCATAACATCATAAGCATCATGAAATAGAAGTATCAAGAAGTTTCCTTCATATTCATAGTTGTCTATAATTGATTGATATAGAGTGTTTAGTAATTTGGGATTTTTAAGGCCACTTCTTTTTAGTTCTAAAAAGAATTTTTGCTTTTCTCCCATATATTCTTCATTATCAGGAAAATTTAATTCTAATAGATTATTACCAATAGTTCCAGATAGAGTTTTTTTAGCTATTTCTAAGTATTTAAAGAAGACATCTTCGTCTAGGTTCAAGAAGGTTTCTTCTATATCTAAGATTATTTTTTTCTCAGAATTAACATAACAACCACATAATTTAGTGAATGTACAATCATCTTTTTTAAATCTTTTCTTTATTTCTAATATATCTTTTTTCTTAATCATAAAAAAATCCCTCACTTCATGAGATAATTAACAAATATGTTTCTTATAATAGTATAATGTTCAATAAATTTATTCGCAAGAATAATTCTTTAGAAAACTTATTCATAATATATACAGTATAATAATTAGGAGATAAGAAGATGTATAGAAATGTTATATATAAGTATGCATTAAGAAATGTAAATCTAAGAAGTGAAAAGTCAGATACTTCTAGTATAATTACTGTTATACCTAAGGGGGCCAAAATGATTCTTATAGATGGAGAAGAAGATTGGCTCAAAGTAAAATATGGAGAAGATGAAGGTTATGTATATAATAAATATATTTCTAAAACTCTATATACATGGAAAAATGTACAGCTAAGGGAGGAGCCTTCTTTTTCAGGTAAGTTGATTTTGACTGTTCCAAAGAAATCACGAGTTGAATCTGTAGAGAATGTTGGAAATTGGAACAAGGTAATATATAACGGAAGAGAAGGATATATCTATAGTTTCTATTTATCTGATGATGGGAATAAAGATGACCTTGATTATGAATACTATTATACTAATATGGTTAGATTCGTTAATGAAAATGGATTTTTAAGTTCTAGTGAATATCTTTTAGTTACAGATATTCAGAATAGAGAAACTTATGTATTTATAAAAGAAGAAGGTAAGTGGGTGAAGTTATATAAGTGGTTGTGTACAGTAGGAAAACCATCTACACCTACTATAAAAGGTATATTTTATATAAGTGGTAGAAAACCTTACTTTGGAACAGATAAATATAGAGTGAAATATGCTACTAGAATAAGAGGTCCATATTATTATCATTCGATATTGTACAATGCAGAAGGAACTAAGGTTATAAATAGTACTTTAGGGGAGGCACTAAGTCATGGTTGTATAAGACTTGAAACGTATAATGCAGAATGGATATATGATAATATACCAGATGAAACTACGGTATTTATTCATTGAAGTTATTAAGGAACCTTGCTTGTATAAGGTTCTTTAATATATAATTAAGGGAAATTTATAGTATAGGTGGAGGATATTATGCAGGGAGAAGTAGAATATATACCATCATCATTAATTGCAGGATTTATTAATGAACAAGAAGTGAGAATAATTAAATTATCGCCAGAATCTTTAGTTATTAGAATATCTAAAGAGGTAGAGATTCATAAGCTTAAGGTAGCTTTTTATATATTTAAAGATAATAATTATATAGAACTAGAGTTAGAAGAATATGAGGTTAAATCCATAAATAGAGAAAGATTTTGTATAATATATGAATTTATTGTGCATAATAAAGGATATGGAGATAATGTTAAGAGGATATTTAAGGATTACTTGAACTACATTAACTTGAGGGTATTTGGATGTGAAGGAGAGTTTTCTTATGATATGGTAGGATATCCTGCAGAGTTAGATTATGATTATTATGAGAATTATAATAGGGAATTAGAAGAGTGGATGTTAGAATTAGATGAAGATGCATGGGATGGAGTAGATTTAGATGGAATAGAACTAGCAATACAGATTGATAATTATGATAGATATTATGATTTTTTACATATGGATATAGAAGATTTTAAGAATTACTATTTTAGTAAGAATTGTATAAGTAATAAGGTGTTGAAACATAAGGAATTAACTAGAATATATATTGGAAATGAATTCTGTCATAATCTATTTCCTGATGTAGATCTTCTTATGAACATATTAGATAAGTGTTATAGACAGAATATAGGTATAACTATATGTACTACTTACATGATGGAGCATCAAGTTTCTTATTATATTGATGTAATAGATAGAATATATAATTGGTGTATATGTAATAATTATGGAATAGATATTGTTATTAATGATTATGGAATGATTGAGCTGTTATCGGATAAGAATGATTATATAAACATAGCATTAGGTAATTTGTTGAATAAACGTAAGAGAGATCCTAGGTATAAGTATAAGAGAGATATAATTCAGAATCCTGAATTAATATCACAGAATACTTTAAATAATGACATATATATAGAATTTTTAGAGCGTAATAATATATATAAGCATGAATACCAAGTATGTGGATATATCATGGATATTGCTGAAGGTCATAATAGTTTACATATGCCTTTTTATCAGACTAATACTTCTCAGTTATGTCCACTATATGCAAAAGTAACATATAATAACAGGGGGCAGCAAGTATCTGTGGATAACTGTGGAAGGTTGTGCAAAAAGTTTTATTTTTCTTATCCTAAACATTTGAAGATGTTAGGAAGATATAATTCTATATTTGCCTATGATGAAACTATACTAAGCAATAAAGAAATTATACAAGAATATATACATCAAGGAATAGATAGAATAGTACTTAACTTTTTGTAGAATGGAGTGATAGTATGAAGATTGTAGCAGGTATGGGAGCTATAGATGATTATATAGCATTAGTAGAGGCAGGAGCAGATGAAGTTTTCTGTGGATATGTACCTTATGAGTGGAACAGAAAGTATGGTAATTTATTTCCTCTCAATAGAAGAGAGGTATTATATTATAACGTTCAAATTAGTTCGTTAGAGGATATGAAGATATTATCAGAGATGGTGAAGGTCTATAAGGTGCCAGTTAGTATAACTTTCAATTATTTGTATTATCTAGAGGAGCAATATGAACTTATAAAACACATAATAGAAGAACTTAAACAACTAGGATTTAGAGATTATATAATAGCAGATATAGGTTTACTTCTATATCTTAGAGAGCATAACTTAGATTGTTCTATACATCTTAGTGGAGAGACAGCGGAGCTTAATCATTTATCTATGAGTTTATTTAATAATTTTAATATAAGTAGGTATATATTTCATAGGAAGAATACCATAAATGATATGTGTAAATGCATAGAACAAAATGGTAATAAGTATGAGTATGAGGCATTTATAATGAATGAGAAGTGTCATTATTCAGGGGCTTTTTGTAATTCTCTTCATTGTGATGAGTTAGAGCATCTATGTAAAGTTCCTTATAAATTAAGTTATATCGGAGGTGGAGATATTAGAGAAACGGAAATACAACCAAAAGAAAAAAGTGATGTAATTGGAATATCAGGATGTGGTTTATGTTCTTTAATATCTCTTAAGAATGCAGGGATTACTCACTTGAAGGTAGTAGGTAGAGGTGCATCTATAGCAGATATGGTAAGTAGTATAGCTGTACTTAAGAGAGCTTTAGTAGTTACAAAAGGGATACAGGATAAGACGGAATTTAGAGAGACTATAAAAAATAATATTTTCAACAACAATTGTAGCGAGAACTGCTATTATTATTAGAATATGTTTTGAATTTATAAGATAAAAAATTAAAATATGTATAGAATAATAAGAAGAGGTAATAATAGAGATAGGAAGCTTTTTTCCTATCTCTATTAATTTTTTATATTATAGAGTCTACTAGATTATTTGAACAGAATAACTTTTTATTATTGAATAGATCATGAAGTTTTTCTATATTTGAGTCAGAGTGTTCTATTTCTTTAGAATACATATGTGATATATATATTTGATCCTCTAGAGTCAGCTTATTATTGTTTTGTAGAAAACTATCTATGTCTAGGTTATAAATAATTATATAGCTGAATATAGCTAGTTTGATTTTAGATAGTATATCTGCATCATATAATGATTGTAAGAAGTATCTGAATATGAAGTAACTTAATATGTTTTCATATTCGTATTCTCTATTTTTATAATATGATTTGAATTCTATGGCACTAGCACTGTATTGTTTTTCATTTTTGCTTAGTAGATTTAATTTAGCTCTATTTATTATATTAGGCCATACATCATTTATTTGTTCTAGGTTATTGAAGATGTTGAAGTATTCTTTTATATTAGAATAATTAAACTTATAATTGCATTCTGATAATTTTATTTTGAGATATTCATCAGAAGAATAGTTACTACGTATAGAGGTTATCATGGATAATTCACAGTTATCTATACATTCTTGTATGTCCTCTGCGAAGCTTAATAGTATACATATTCTGTTATTTAGTGTTATAGAAGAATTTTGTATTATATTTAAGGCTATTTTTTGTGCCTTAACTAGTTGAATATATAAGTCTGGAGTTATTGAATTGTAAGAAGTAACTTGTTCATCAGTAGTCTCTATTGATATAGTGAATTTATTATCAAGTAATAATAATCTACAGGCTTCAGGACATGACATTGATAGAGAGATCTCTCTTAAGCTAGCATATTCATTTATTATTCTAGGAAATGTCTTACAAGTATAGCATAAGTTATCTTCTCCTATATTAGTATATATATCACATAGTAGATTATTATCTAAAAATGGACAATTATTATTTTCCAAAACAAAACTATGCTCGTTATTTTCATTTTCAACAATAGATGAGTTTAATCTATTACCAAAATCACTTGATATATTCTTATATTTATTATAAGTTTCATCATCTATAATTATTTGCCAACCAGCACAACAAGTATCACTACATTTAGAAGAGATACATCTAAAATCTTTATAATAATGTGGAATCTTAATTTTCATAATATGCAACCTCGAATAAAAAATATAATTTATAGCATAATTGTAACAATAAGTTGTTTTATATTCAAATTCTCATTTAACAATAACTTAATTTTGTTTAACACTCTCTTAATATTGTTTTAACTTGCAACATATATCATTGAATTAAGACATAAATAAACAATATTGGACAAAAATATACTGAATATAAAGGAGAAAAATTGAATGTATGGAGTTATAGATATAGGAGCCAATACTATAAGACTTGCTATATATAATATCAGTAAACAGGGTGAGATTAATGAAATTTTAAATAAAAAGAAAGTTGTAGGGCTTGCAAGATATATAGATAATGAACTTATGTCAGAAAAGGGGATAGATAGAGCAGTAGATACATTAATAGAATTAAAGAGGATTGCAGATAAGAATAATGCTACATTAACAGTATTTGCAACTGCACCTTTTAGAAACATCAATAATTCTAGAGAGGTATTAGGAAGAATTAAACAAGAAACAGATATAGATGTGACAGTTCTATCTGGGGAACAGGAAGCTTTTTATGATTATGTGGCAGCAACATATAATAAAGATATTGATGAAGGAATAATAGTGGACATAGGAGGGGGAAGTACTGAACTTATATTTGTACATGATGGTGATATTGAAAAAGCAGTATCAATACCTATAGGATCACTTAATACTTATACCAAGTATATATCAGATATATTTCCGTCTGCAGAAGAATTAAAGAAAATAAAAAAAATAATAATTAAGCAGTTAGATAAGATCAAGTTAGAGAAAAAAGAATATAAAGTAGCATATGGAATAGGTGGAACTATACGAGGAACCATGAAACTTCATAGGGATATATATAATATGAGGGGAGAAGAAAAAGAAATAATGCTTAAGAGTCTTAAGAAGATGCTTAAAAGCTATTTAGAGGATTCAAAAGCATTTATATCAGAGATAATAGACGTTGTACCAGATAGAGTTCATACGTTAATTCCAGGAATGATAATTCTTAAAACTATTATGAAGTATTATAAAAGTGATAAGATAATTTTAAGTGATTATGGTATACGAGAAGGATTTGTTATAGGAAATATAATTAATTCTAGGTTGGATTCAGAGAAAGAAACCAAATTAGAAGAAGTAATAGAAGAATGTAGAGAAGAAGCTCTAGAAGAATTAGAGGAGATTACAGAAGAAAAAAATAATATTCAACAAGAAATAGATTCGGATAAAGAGATAAATGAGTAAGAAAGGAAGTAAAATAGTATGGCTAAAGAAAAAAAGAAATGCACATATACACAGAATAGGGAATTATCATGGCTTAAATTTAATGAAAGAGTGTTAGAAGAAGCTGATGATAAGGAAGTTCCTCTTCTAGAACGATTATCTTTTAGTTCGATATTTATAAGTAATTTAGATGAATTTTTTATGATAAGAGTAGGAAGCTTATTCGATTTATCACTTGCTGAAAAATATGTCATAGATACTAAAACTGGTATGACACCAAAGGAACAATTAGATAAGATATATGAAGCAGTAAAACCATTTTATACTAAAAAGGATAACATACATTTTCAGTTAGAAAATAAAATGAGATTTTTTGGCATATGTTCCTTATCAATAGAAGAACTTACTTTAGTAGAGAAAGAGTATATAAAGGATTATTTCTACAATCAAATATTACCTATATTATCTCCTCAAATAGTTGATAAGTTACATCCTTTCCCATATTTCAACAATAAACTTATTCATATTGTAGCAATGTTAAAAAATAAAAATAATTCAGTTTTGGGAATTGTTCCTATTCCAACTACATTACCGGAAGTTGTATTTTTGCCTGGAGATGGAATTAGATATATTCATACTGAAAAAATAATATTAGAATATGTTCAAGAAGTATTCGATATGTATAATGTAACAGAAAAAAATTATATATGTGTTACTAGAAATGCAGATATAAGTGCTGATGATGAAGCATTTGATATAGATAATGATTTTAGATATTTAATGCAGAGATTATTATCTAAGAGAAAGAAAATGGCAGTAGTACGACTTGAAGCAGCATATCCTATGAGTAAAAAATTCGAAGAATTTTTATGTGATAAATTTTCTATAAATAAAAAGCAGATATTTTATGTAAAATCACCAATGAAAATTCATTACATAGGAGATATAAAGAATAAATTGTCATTAGAACTTAAGATGAATCTTACTTATCCTAAGTTTAAACCTCAATTACCTAGTGTAATTGATAATAATGAGAGTATTGTAGAGCAGATAAATAAAAAAGATTTATTATTATCATATCCATTTGAGAGCATGAAGCCTTTCTTAAATTTATTAAAAGAAGCTGCTAATGATCCAGATGTTGTATCAATAAAGATGTGTATATATAGATTATCTAAGAATTCTAGACTTATAGAATATTTATGTATGGCAGCAGAGAATGGAAAAGATGTTACAGTACTTATAGAGCTTAGAGCTAGATTTGATGAACAAAATAATATAGACTGGTCAGAAAGGTTAGAAGAAGCAGGATGTAAAATAATGTATGGATTCGAAGGATTCAAAGTACATTCTAAAATATGTCTTATAACTAGAAAGGAACAACAAGATATATCTTATATAACATATATAGGAACTGGAAATTTCAACGAAAAAACTGCTGAATTATATACAGATTTAGCACTTATTACTGCTAATAGAGAAATAGGTATGGATGCAGTAAACTTCTTTAAGAATATGGCTATATCTAATTTGAATGGTACATATAAACAATTATTAGTTTCTCCATATGAACTTAAGAATAGAGTTATAGCACTTATAAAGAATGAAGCTAGAAAGAAAGAAAATGGTTCAATAATTATAAAAATGAACTCAATTACAGATATAGATATAATACATGAACTTGCAAAGGCATCAGCTGCAGGTGTTAAGATACACCTTATAATACGTGGTATATGTTGTATAATACCAGGAGTGGAGAAATATACTGAAAATATAACTGTAACAAGTATAGTTGGTAGATTCTTAGAACATTCTAGAATATATAGCTTTGGTACAGGAGAGGACCAGAAGATATATATATCTTCAGCTGATTTTATGACAAGAAATACAGAAAAAAGAGTTGAGATAGCTTGCCCTATAAATGATGAGGAATTAAAGAAGAGAATTAATCACATAATAGATGTTATTTTATCAGATAATTTAAAGGCAAGAGAATTACAATCTGATTGTAATTATAAGAAAATAGAGAATGATAAACCACTTATTTCTAGTCAAGATGTTTTTATGCAAGAAGCTATAGAGTGTAATTATAGTGAAGAATAAAATATTTTTTTAGTTATAAAAGAAGAAGGGGCTGTCGCACTAAAAAATAGTGCGATGCCTTTTTATACCCAAAGTTCAGAAAGAACCGAACATACTGATACTATCCCCCTTTTTAATTACATACCTAAATTAAAAGTTTTTTGTATTTCACAACCACTTTTGGCTTTAATTTTATTTTTTAATATCTTTAAATCCTCAAGAGATTCTACATCATAGCAATAACAACCATTTTCAGTATGAATTCTTATGCTATAAGAATATCTTGTTCCAGTTAATACAATCTTTTTTATATCCTTATAATTGATTAATACACATGCATTTCTATTAATACCAATCAATCCAAGCTTTGACACATTTAATGTCTTTGATTTAATAATTGGATTATTATAGGAGTCTTGTATAATTTTTTTATCATTTTCATTTAAAGATTCAATCATATTTATAAATTCTTTGTCTTCATTTCTATTAGAAAAATAGTATATACATATAATGGCTAATATTATTGCATTTACTAATATGTATATAATAAAATTTAAAGTATCTCCAAATAATGCTTTATTATTTTTAATTACAAAAACAAAATTCAATATAATTATGGCTATGCTAAATACAGATGTAGTCATATATATTATGTTTTTTCTAGTTTTCATTAATTTTTTTATTTCTTCCATTTATCTGCTCCTCATATATTAGCTTTATTTATTTTTTTACCCAATATAAATCGTTGATTTCAATTATTACTTTTATGAATTTACCTCCATAGTTTTATTATGACATTTTCTTGCAATAAGTAAATAATTTCAATATATAAATGTTAACAAGTTGGCAATATAAATATGAAAGTTAGAAAAAAGAATTTGCTAATATATATATATATGAAGAGTAAAGAATATGATATTATAAAAAGTGCATTTGGAAGTGAATGTTATATTGAGAAAAAAATACAAGGGGGAATTAATAATTATGAAATATAAAATTGCTGTTGTTGAAGATGAAGCTCCAATAAATGATATATTATCATCTGCATTAAAATCAGAAGGATATAATGTATGTAGTGCTTTTTTAGGGGAAGAGGCTAGAAATATTTTACAAGGGGGAGATGTTGATTTAGTCTTGTTAGATGTTAATTTACCAGATGAAAGTGGATTTGATTTATGTAGATTTATTAATACAAAATACAAGATACCTATAATTATGTTAACAGCTAGAACAGATATAGTAGATAAGGTTCTTGGGTTAGAATTAGGTGCTGATGATTATATAACTAAACCATTTCATATAAAGGAAGTTATGACAAGGGTAAAGGTAGCATTGAGAAGAGTATCTCAATATAAGGAGGATATTGTAGAGGATAGGACTATAAATTTAAAAAATAATATAAGAATAGATTTCGAAGGAAGAATTGTTTATAAGGGAGAGGAAGAAGTAAAGCTTAAACCTAAGGAATATGAGTTGTTACAATTTTTGGCACACAATAGGAATAAGGTATATTCAAGAGAAGAATTATTAAATAAAGTATGGGGATATGATTACTATGGAGAGCTTAGAACTGTGGATGTTCATGTAAGAAGATTAAGAAGTAAATTAGATGATGGTAAAAATGATTCTATAATAGAAACTGTCTTTGGAACAGGATATGTGTTGAGGTGAATTAATGAAGATAAAATATAAATTTATTATATGGCTTTCAATAGTATTAATAACATCTGGAGTAGTATTAAGTGTTATTCTTAATAAATCTATAGTAATTAATATGGAATCTAATGTAAAAGAATATATGATAGAAACATCTACTAGTATAAGAGAATATGTTAAATATGAGTTGTTTATGAATAATTATAATATTTCTGAAGAAGGTTGGGTAAAAGCTGCAGATGAAATAGTTAATTATGTAGCTATTAATTATAATTGCAATGTACAACTTACTGATATGAAGGGTAATGTAATTGCTACAAAAGGTAATGAGAAATATAATGATGTTTTTGAAGAGTCAACAAAATCTGCATTAAAAGGAAAAGCAATAATTAATTTAAAATATAGTGAAAATACAGTAAATGGTATTTTATCATATCCAATATATATAAATAGTAAATACATAGGAGTATTAAATATAAGCAAAAGTTATAATGAAATTTATAGCTTTTATAAGAAAACTATGAAGAATGTAACAATAACAGAAGTGACTATATTTGTACTTATATTTATAATATCATATTTAATTACAAGAAAAATAACTAAGCCAATTATGCAATTAACAGAAGCAGTAATAAAAGTAGGCGAAGGAGATTATAGTGTAGCACTTAATGTAAAGACAAAAGATGAGGTTGGAATACTAGCAAGAGAATTCAATAATATGGAGAAAAAACTAAGTACTGAGAAGCAGAAAGTTGAGAAACTAGAAAATAGTAGAGTTGAATTTTTTAATAGAGTTACTCATGAATTAAAAACACCATTAACATCTATAACAGGATATTCTGAGATGTTAATAGAAGGAATGGTGGAAGATGAAGAATTTAAGAAAAGAGCATTAAAAAGCATTTATAATGAAAGTAATAGAATGCATGAGATGGTATTAGATTTAATAGAAGTATCTAAGGGATTATCATTTGTTAAAGAAGAGAAGCAGGCTATAAATATGTCTGAACTTATAACAGGTGTGTGCATGGATATGAGTATAAAAGCTAATAAATATTCGATATCAATTAATCACAATGTAAGTGAAGGTGAAGTTTATGGACAAGCTAATAAAATAAAGCAAGTCATAATAAATGTAATTGATAATGCAATAAAATATTCTATACCTGATGAAGATATATCAGTTAATTGTGATATACATAATGATGAATATATTATTGAAGTAGCTAATAGGGGAGGACCAATAAGACAGGATATATATGATAAAATATTTGATCCTTTTGTAAAAAGTGATGAATCTAAAGAAAAATCAAGTAGAGGACTTGGCCTATATATATGTAGTGAAATAGTGAAAGAAAATGATGGTGATATATTTATTATAAATGGCGAAGTTGTACGAACTGTAATTAAGTTTCCTTGTTATATTAAATTGTAATGAAAATATAGAAAATAAAAAATAGGTTAGGTTAGGAGGAAGTTTGAGTGAAAAATAAAGGAATATTAGTTGGAATAGCAATAATCTTTATAATTGCATTGGTAGGATGTAAGCCTAAAGATAGTAAAAGTGTTGTTTCTGATGATGTTAGTGCTGAATCTCAAGAGCAAGAAAGAGAAACAAAGAAAAGTATAGAGCTTGCAACTAATTATCTCAATGAGGGAAAGTATGATAAAGCAAAGGAAGAATATGAAAAGATTATAGCACAAAATATTTTTAATGCTGAGATATATAAGGAAATAGAAAAAATATATATGGATAAAGGACGATATGATGATGCATATTATATAATAAGCATGGCTATAGCTAATAATGTTGATGTAGAAAACATGAATAAAATACTTGATGAAATAAAATCGAAGTTTCCAGTAATAACATTAAACAATTCAATATATGTTGGAAATCAATTCTCATTGCCTACTAGTGTTTCTTTTGATGTAAATGGAGAAACAGTAGAAAAGGAAGTAAAATGGCAAAATAATTATGTTAATACAAGTATATTAGGAACTTACACATATGAAGGTACGGTTGAAGCTTATGGGAGAAGTGTGCAGCAAGTTTTGGTTATAAATGAAAAGCCTGTAGATAAGTATGTCAATGAAGAACTAGGTTTTTCTATGATATTTCCTGATAATTGGAGTGGCAAATATGAGTTACGTGCGGAGACAGAACATATTCAGAGCTATTTAACTAATAATGAAGAAGCAATAAGAGAAGTAATAGTTTTATATAAAGGTGTAAATGGCTATGGACAAATCTTTAGGATAGTAGAACAAAATCCTGGTGATGAAAATCTAATTAATCCAGTTGATGGTGCATTAAGCTATTTTATAGCAAAGGACAAGCCATATGTGGTAGGAACACCTACGGGATTAGGTTATGATGAAAATGCAACAGATTTTGAAGAATATATGAAACTCTATAATGAAGCAAAAGATGTAATAAACTCGATAGAAGTTTTACAATAGATACTAATTCATATGCCCCCAATATTTGCGGGGCATATGTTGTTTCATACAACGAATATTACGGCGTTCTTCAATATTCACAGAATTATAGAAAGTTTTCCACAGTTTACTATATTCTATATCATAATTGTTGTTAATTTGTTTATAATTATCATAGTCGAAATGAGTTATTATAGAAGAATTTCCATTATATACAATAGCTAAACTTCGTTTTATGTCATGTATTATAAAGTACTGATCTGAGAACCTTTTTGTAAAATGTTTTTCAATAAGAGGAAGTATATTATATTCTGGTTCTATAGAACTATAATATCTTGCAGGACTGATTTCTTTAAATCTAATAAATCCAGTTAATAAATGAGCTTCATTAGTAACTTTTTTAGAATATCTATCAATTAATATTATAGTATCATTATTTTTTGCGAGATTAATCTTTATTCCGTATTTATAACACAGTCTTAAATAATCTAAGATAACATTTTCTGCACCTTTTATGTCGCTCAAATAAACTAAATAAATATTTTCAAGAACGGATAAGTTTAGTTTTTCATTAATACTAGTATATACTCTTGTGAATTTGTCTATTTCGGTATCTATTGTTTTAGTTGTATTTAATAGTGAAGGAATAAAATTTATTTCCTTTACTATGTTTATATGTTCTTTTGCAGGATAAGCATAGAATATAGCTGTAAGTAATCCTTCAAATGATCCATCATATATATAATCTTTCATAAATTTATAATCCTTTCTTCCTCTATAGGAAATTATATATAATTCTATATTTGTCTTGACGATATTTTTTTATATTTCACCAGTTATTGATGATGAGTTATCAGATAATAAATACCTTTTATTGAATTTCATAAGGTTATTATTCATAAGATTTATTGGGGTGTTATCAAAAAAACTAAGTTGTTCTATATCTTCATCTACAAGATTAAGATCAAATTTTGGTGTAAGAGCTCTTTTTATCTTGCAATCATCAAATTCAACAGCACCATGATATTTACCATTACAGGTAATGAAATATTGAGCTCTTTTAAGAACTATTCCTAATTTCTTTAAATCAGAGAAGTTTAGGTTGCATAGTCTTCTAGAACTAATTATCTTTTGTGCTCCTTTTATTCCTATACCAGGAATACGTATAAGCATATCATAGGGAGCTTTATTAATCTCAACCGGAAAGAGATCGAAGTTATTTAATGCATAAGTTGTCTTTGGGTCAAAATTAATATCAAAGTTAGGATTGTCCGCATTTAATAACTCAGAAGATTTAAAGCCATATACTCTAAGTAGCCAGTCACCTTGATATAATCTATGTTCACGTAATGTTGGTGGATTTTTAATGTTAGGAAGATTACCACCTGTATTCACAGGAGTATAGGCTGAATAATATACTCTCTTTAAATTAAATCTATTATATAAATTTTCAGATAATGTAAGTATGTTTAGATCATTATCCTTAGTTGCTCCAACTATGAGTTGAGTACTTTGGCCTGCAGGTACAAAATTATTAGAATGTCTGTAGTGTGATTTTTCATATTTATTAGCAATAATATTATTTCTAATAAGTGCCATAGGCTTAAGAATATCATCTTTATTCTTCTCAGGGGCTAATAATTTAAGTGACGAAGATGAGGGCAATTCTATGTTTACACTCATTCTGTCAGCATATAGACCAGCTTCTCTTATAAGGGCTTCATCAGCACCTGGAATAGCTTTAAGATGAATATACCCACCAAAGTTGTATTCTATACGTAATTTTTTTACTACTTGCAATAAAAGTTCCATAGTATGATTAGCATCTTTAATGATAGCAGAACTTAAGAATAAGCCTTCTATATAATTACGGCGATAAAAATTGATTGTTAGGTTTATAATTTCATCAGGAGTGAAAGTTGCTCTTAAAACATCATTAGAACGTCGATTTATACAATAAGAACAATCATATATACAACAATTAGTTAATAGTATCTTAAGAAGAGATATACATCTTCCATCAGGAGTAAAACTATGACATATACCACTTTTAGATACAGAGCCTAAGTTATTTTGGGAGGATTTTCTTGTTGAACCAGAAGAAGAACAAGATACATCGTATTTTGCAGCACCTGCTAATATTTCTAATTTTTTATTTAAATCCATATAACTACACCTGCTTTAAGTTAATTTATGATAATAGTATATAATAAAATAGCAAAAAGAACAAGTGTTCGCTATAATGAATAATGTCAAATGTATGCATACAAAATAAATGTACCCGTACATTTGAAAAAAACATATTTAGAATTTATTATAATAAACATCAGATAACAGTTAGCTAACTTTGTCAGTATTTTATTACAAATGAATGACAGGGGGAAATTAAAAAAATGAATAATACAGTAGAGAGAAAGAAAGTAAATAAAAATTTAGCTCAGATGTTAAAGGGCGGAGTAATAATGGATGTTACTAACAAGGAAGAGGCAATAATAGCAGAAAAAGCAGGTGCATGTGCAGTTATGGCTTTAGAGAGAGTACCTTCAGATATAAGAAAAGAAGGTGGAGTTGCTAGAATGTCAGATCCTAAAATGATTAAAGAGATTCAAGAAGCAGTATCTATTCCTGTTATGGCAAAAGTAAGAATAGGACATTTTGTAGAAGCTCAAATATTAGAAGCTCTAAATATAGACTTTATTGATGAAAGTGAAGTATTAACACCTGCAGATGATAAATATCATATAAATAAAGAAGAATTCGAAGTTCCATTTGTATGTGGTGCAACAAATATAGGAGAAGCACTTAGAAGAATAGGTGAAGGTGCATCAATGATAAGAACAAAAGGTGAAGCAGGAACAGGAGATGTTGTAAATGCAGTAACACACATGAGAACAATGACTAGCCAAATAAAAGAAATTCAAAAAGCTGATAAAGAAGAATTAATGACTATTGCGAAAAATTATGGAGCACCATATGATCTTGTTAAATATGTATGGGAAAATGGTAAGCTACCAGTTGTTAATTTTGCAGCAGGTGGTATAGCAACACCAGCAGATGCAGCATTAATGATGCAATTAGGTTGTGATGGAGTATTTGTTGGTTCTGGTATATTCAAGTCAGATAATCCAGAAAAGAGAGCAAAGGCTATAGTTCTTGCAACTACATATTATAATGATCCAGCAAAATTAGCAGAAGTTTCAGAGGATTTGGGTGGTGCTATGTCTGGAATTAATGCTTCAGAAGTAAAAACACAATACGCAAAAAGAGGCTGGTAATTATGAATGTAGGAGTTCTAGCATTACAAGGTGGAGTTGAAGAACATGTTAATGCAATAGAGAAATTAGGTCACAAAGCTATATTGGTAAAAAAACAAGAAGATCTAAATAATATAGATGCAATAATATTACCAGGTGGCGAGAGTACAACTATGGGAAGATTATTAAGGGTAACAGGATTATTAGAACCATTGAAGGATAAAATAAGAGAAGGATTGCCAACATGGGGAACTTGTGCAGGAATGATATTACTTGCAAAAGACATAGAGAATGATAGCAGGAAGCATTTAGAGCTTATGGATATATCAGTTAGAAGAAATGCATTTGGAACTCAGATAGACAGCTTTACAACAAAGAAGGTTATAGAAGATATTTCAGATAAAGAAATTGAAATGGTATTTATAAGAGCACCATTTATTGTAAGTGCAGGTGATGATGTTAAAGTATTAAGTGAAGTAGATGGAAATATAGTAGCTGCAAGAGAAAATAATATTTTAGTAACATCATTTCATCCGGAATTAACTAACGATACAACTGTATTAGAGTATTTCTTAAATGAAAAAAGTTATTGTTAGATTTATAGAAAAGTAATGACTAAAAAAACGACGGCTTAATAAAGTCGTCGTTTTTTTTATAAGATTTCAAGTACTTCAACAGTATAGTTTTCACCAGGTGCATTAACTGTAACTACATCTCCTACTTTTTTACCTTTTAGAGCTTTACCCAAATCAGATTCTATGCTGATGGCCATATTCTCTGGATCTAGATCTAGTGTAGTTACAAGTGATATTATTTCTTCATCATCATCTTCAACGAATTTTACTCTTGCTCTACTATTAATACCTAAGGTAGATTTATCTATTTCAGAATCGTCTATAACTTTTGCAGTGGATATCATAGATAGTAGATATTGAATTCTATTGTCGTTTTCTCTATAGTTAGCACAAGCTTCTTTATATTCAGCATTTTCAGAACGATCTCCATGAGCAGCAGCTATAAGTTTTTCTTTAGCTATTTCAGCTCTTTTAACAGTTAATCTATAATCTAATTCTTCTCTTAATTTTTTTATATTTTCTTCAGTTAATTCATTATGCATAAAATTCACTCCTTATATACAAAGATATCTAAGCTTTAACTTATTATATGCTTAATAGAATAAGTTTTCAATAGAATAAGCTATTTATGTAAAACATTATATGTAGTTAATAAGTTTGGTATAATCTCTATTATTAGTTTCAGCAAAGATTCTATCTTCCTTTGGTAGAGAATTTATATATATATTATTAGAGTAATCATATTTAACTAATTTATAGAAGAAGTCTTGCAATTCTTTAAATAGAGATACAGTTACTATAGAAGTATCTAGTTTCATAACATAGTCTAATATAACAGCATAGGTTTTATATATTATATATGTTAATTCTTCTCTATAATCATTGTATAAGTTGTTGATAATAAAATAATTATACAGAGCTTCCATACTTGCCATCTTATCATATATCTTTATAGAGATGTTATCTGTGTTAGTTAATGAAGTAGGGTTTGCAGTATGAAAGTATAATAATTTATCAGTAGAATATACTTTTTTACAATTAACTATGACTTCTCGAATAAAATCTATGTCCTCATATGAAACTTTTTCACGAAATAATATATTATTAGATTTTATAATAGAAGTTCGTATTATTTTTCCCCATACAAATCCAGAATGCAGAATAAGTTCTCTTTTTTTTGTTAAATCTAATTTTCCTAATGCATTATTAGAAGTTGTTTTCATTTCTTTATCTAAACCTTCATGATAAAATTTACAATCAACTATATCATGTTTGCCTCTTGTAGCAATTTTATATAGAGTTTCTAACATTGTTTTATCTATATAATCATCACTATCTACAAAACATATAAAATCTCCTTGGGCACATGATAATCCATTATTTCTTGCTCCACCTGGACCAATGTTTTCTTCTAAATCTATTATTTTTATATTATCATAGCTTTTATATGAATTAATTATATTAATACTGTTATCAGTAGAACAGTCATTAATCAATATTAATTCTATCTCATCTAGGGTTTGAGATAAAATTGAATCTATACATCTATGTAGATATTTTTCTGCATTATATACAGGTACTATTACAGATATTTTCATAAATTCTTCCTCCTCTTACGTAAAATATTACAAACAAAATTCTTAAATGTAAAGGAAGTTAAGAAATAAAATGTGTACAAATGTTTAACATTTTATAATATATTATTTTTTCTGTAAAGGTATTAATAAAGATAACGAAAATATTTTATGAGATGGAATATGTATATATTGTATTTGCAATAGAATAAAATTAAGAAAAAGGTGGGGTTTTTCATGAGAGAAGAAAGCTTAAATCAAGAATTAAAGACAATTAAAGATAATTTATTAGAGGCAAAAGATTCAATAAATGACATTACTAAAAGCTCATCAGAACTAGAAGCTTCAATAGCAAGTATTCAAGAAATTGTTAAGGTTGTAGAAGATAACCTAGATAAGATAAATACTGTTGTAGAATTTATAAAAGGTAATGCTACTCGTTCAAATATGTTAGCATTAAATGCATCAATAGAAGCTGCAAGAGCTGGAGATATGGGAAAAGGTTTCTCTATTGTTGCAGGTGAAATGGGTAAATTAGCTAAAGCAAGTTCAGAATCAGCAACTCAAATAACAGATGTTGTAAATGAAATGGTTAAAGCAATAAGTGATGTAGGTAAGGTAGTTGAGAGTTCAAAAGAAACTGCTAAGGAAAGAGCAGAAGCAGTAGCAAAAGTAACTGAAAAGGTTAAAGAATTTGAAGAAGCATCAGCTGCAGTAATAGATGGCCTAGATTCATAAAATAGAAATCTAATGCTTATTTGGCTTAAGTAATATTATATTTATTATTAGTATCAAATATTATATGTTTTCATAAATAGCATAATTTCATTAAGTATTTCTAAATATAAAAAATTAAGGTAGTTAAATGTTGTAAACTCACTAAAGTTCAAACAGTACAACATTTTAAACACTACCTTAATTTTTTTATAATAAGAAATACTAAAATTCATCATAACGTATGAATAAAATTGAGCAAACGCTTTGTAAAATCAAAGTCATCCTATTTTAATTGGTTACTGCAACTAATGCTATTCTATTTTAATTATCAATCATCTTTATCATCTCTAATTATTTCAGTATAGTTTTTTATGTTATACAAAATTTCATTAAAAGCCTCTACTCGTAAGCTATTAGCTATAACGCTTAGAAGATATGAATAAGAAAGAAGGACATAAGGAGAGATTATAAAAGAATCTTCACCATATAGATCACTATTATACTTTTCTTCTATTCGCTTTAGTGACACTACATATAATACTATATATCCAGCAAGAACATAATATTCTCCTATAAGTGTAACATAATCAGGTGATATATTTTGTTCGTTAATATCTAGGGCTTCATATATATCATATTGGGCGCCTGAATAAAATAGAGAATATCCAACAATAAGTAGTATTGCACCAAATTGTTCGAGTTTAGCTATTTCTATATCTAAAGATTCTAGATAATCTATAAATGAATCTACAAATCTCATACAGCACTTCCATAAAATATTAGTCATATGTATTATATGCAGTGTTTCTATATAAATTAATTTTTGATATAAATATACAATTTGATTAAAAAATGTTGAATAGGGAAAACTATAACTATATAATTATGTGTAGACAAAAGATTATTGTAAGAAAATTGTATAGGGCGGAGGATTATTTTATGTTTTGTGGAGCATGTGGAAAAGAAAATGAAGATGGGGCTCTTTTTTGCGCATATTGTGGTAATAAGTTCATAAAAAAACAATATGATAAGAAATATGATGAAGCAGTTGAACATCTAAAATATGAAGGATTTGAGATATTAAGTGAGTCAGGAGATGACAAGGCTCAAGATATAGTAGTAGAAGATAGAGTGAATAAAGAACCAGTAAAAAAAGAGAAAATATCTAAAGTATCAAATAATGAAGAAAAGATACATAATAATAAAGTAAATGATAAGTTAGAATTTGATAATAAGGATAATAGTAGAAAATATGCTAATAATATGGGACAAGTAGTTGTAGATGAAAAGAAAAAAAAGAAAAAAGATGTTCCATTAATTGCTGCAATAGTTATATTAATAATATTGATAGTTGTAGGTATATGTGGCTTTGCTTATTATTTTCTATCTAAATAATATAGAAATATAAAACAAAGTTATTAAACAGAAAGGATGAATACAGAGATGAAGTGCCAGAATTGTAATCATGAGAATAGAGATAATGCAGTATTTTGCGTTATGTGTGGATGTAAACTAGAGAAAAAGGTTGATGATAGCAATACTAAGAAACTTGCATATGTTGTTTCTGACAATGAGGAAGTAGATGAAAATTTATTAAATAATACCGTTGATAAAGAAATAGGAGAACTTGTTCACTATACATGTGGAAATGTAATGGGAAAGACATGCTTCAAATATGACATACATGGATTAAAAACTTTACAAGAATATACTAATGGAAAGGTAATAAGAAGAGAAGAGATACTAACAATATTATTAAATATAATAAATGCTGTGTTAGGTTTACAGATGAAAGGACTTAAGTTAAATAATTTATTTTTGAAAACTAGCCAAATGTTTATAGATGAAAATAACTTGATGGTGAAGATGATATGTTTACCTATTTCTAATAGAAATCAAGATAAAAGTCTTGATGGTCTTATAAAAGAAATATTATTAAACACTGAGTTTGATTATAACGAAAACTGCAGATATGTAAAAGAATTACTTAGATTCTTTGACGAAAATAATACATTTGATATAAATTTATTTACTGGAATAATAGAGAAGTATTTAGATGAAGAACCAGAAGAAGTAAAGAAGGAAAATAAAATAAATATAAGAAAACCAGTTGTAGAAGAAGAATTTGATGAAGGTGCAACTACATTATTACAACCTGAAGAAGATGATTATGATGATGAAGGTACAACAGTACTTAGTGTTGTACCTAATTATCCATATCTAATACGATTAAATAATGATGAAAAAATAGAAATAAATAAAGGAATATTTAGAATTGGAAAAGATAAAAGAAGTGCTGATTATATAGTAACTGATAATAAAGCAGTAAGTAGACAACATGCAGATATTGTAACTAAAAATGGAGAATACTATATAATGGATTTAGATTCAACTAATCATACTTATATAAATAATAAGGTTATCCCAGCCAAGACAGAAATTAAGATTGAAGATAGCGATATAATAAAATTAGGAAATGAAGAATTTCAATTTTTTAATTAAGTGATAATAATATTCATTAGGAAAACAATATATATGGACTTTATAGTTTTGATTTATTCTTACTATAAGGTCTTTTATTATGCATTTTTTATCAAGTATATCAGCAAATACTTTAAGTTGATTACGGACTAAATACCAATCCTAATAAATTTTAAACTATAATATTTAATTTTACCCATAAAAAGTATATAAGATTTAAGCTACCTCCCCCATTTGTCTACAAAAGTTTATGTAAAAAAGTAAAATAAATAGAAATAAGAGGTTAAATAAATATATGGAGGATTATAGAGAAAAATAAATCAGAAAATACAAAAAATGGTGTTGAAAAGTTTTACATGTTAATGTAAAATTAATAATAATTAAACAATTTGTAAAAACCATGAAGAGGAGAGAGGCAAGTGGATATTATACAACAAACCAATAGAACTATTTTATTTGAAGAAATAAATCCAGAGAAACTTGATTTATTAACATTAGTAGGAGATGTAAAAGGATTAAATAGTTTAAATGATGATAAGATAAAGGAAATCAATGAACATTTATTAGTAAGTAGCTTTGATGAATTTTTGGATAAATTCTCACCAGTAGTTTATTCATTCTTCAATGCTAGCAATCAGAAAGTAATGTACACTCTAGAAAAGCCTGAAAACTTTCCAGAAGAATTAATTACAGAGATTCCAATAAATAAATCTAATGATTTTCTTAAAATGTTGTTTACTCTTATAGACACTAAGAGGGCACAAGGAATAGAAAATGTAGATTTTAAATTTGAAAATTTATTAGATATGATATCACCTAAGAAGGTAATGGATGACATTAAGCAATCAAGAAAAGAAATTCAATATACATATTCAAAGTATGAAGAATTAGATGATGAAGATCCAACAAAGCTTGATTTAGGGGACAAGCTAAATCATATGTTTGATGAAGCTAGTGAAAACTATAACAATATAATGGCTATGTTACCTTTAGCAATAGAAGATATTAAGACTAGATTATTAATAGGTGGAGAAGATGGTAACAGCAATGGTGAACAATTCTCATTAGGATTGTTAAGTATGGGAGAAAACGGAGAATTAAAAGTTTTAGAAGCTCCAAAACAAGAAAGTACTGCACTTGTAGCTGTTGATGATAATGCTAATATGGGCTTAATAGAAGCTTTTGAAGATGATTATGATGCAATAAGTGATGAAAACTCAAAATCTGATTATGTTAAGAGCTTAGTAGTTAGAACATTCTGTCCATTAACATCTACAATGCAAAGTGAAGTAGATATAGAAACAGAAATACAAAACTATAACACATACCTAGATTTTTATAAAACTGCAAAAGATGATTTTATAAAGACTGTTAAGCCACTTATAGAAAAGATTCTAGGTGTTAAGATGTACTTTGATCAATATCAAACAAAGGGTAAGGGAATGAAACCTACATTGTTAGTATGTAATACTAAACTAAGTAGATTAGTTAATTCAACTAACATCCCTAGATTAGAAACTTTCATGAGTACAGTTAATGATAAGAATGATTTCAAGAATACAATATGGTTTGCAATAGTTCCATCAATAGAACTAGAAGCATCTGCAAAGAATACAGTTAAGAGAGAAAGATTTAAATCTAATAAGAAAGTGGAAAAGACAGATTCTAATACAATGGAAGATTTATCATTATTATTAGATGTATGCAGAAGATATAGAACTCAAGTATTCTTTAGCTTTGAACCTAGAGAAGAGACAACATTTAATTCTGTTGCTACAACAGGTGTTGATAAATTTATGGATAAATGTGAAGTGTTAATGCGTAAATCATATAGCGAGTTTGCTATTCCTTGTATACCTAACTTCACAGTTATTCCAAGAGAAAAGTCAGGAGTTATATTAGATAACAAAATGATTATGACAGAAGATGGAGTTGCTGAATTATCAAAAGAAAAAGAAGATATATTAAAACTATGGATAGAGGGAGTATATATTGGTGCATCTTATATAGCTGCTGGTATAGTTTCAGCATATCAATGTCCTGAATATTTAAGAGAAAACTTCAAAAAGGTATATTCAGAATATCCAGGTGTAAGATTTGATATAGAGGCTGGAGATAACGCATTAAGAGTCACAACAACTCTTGCAAAAGAAATATCAGGATTTACTAATGAAATTAAGAGTGCAATAAATAGAAGAAACTTCGGATTTGTATTCTCATCAGAAAATGCACAAGTAGATGGTAGAGAAATTAAACAAATAACAGTATATAAGGCTAGAAGTTTACAAAGCAATGAAACAGATTTTGAATCTATCTATAAGACTTTAGTAAGTACTTATGTTGAAAGATTATTAAGATTCTATTCAAATGATTTTAAAGAAGATAATATTATTAAATTCTTCAGCAATAATCCTTCAAGTGTTAAGAGTAATTGGATATCACATAAAGACTTTGTAAATGCAATAATTCAAGATGGAGATGATATAAGCTACACTATAGATAATGAAAGTGGAATTTGTAACATAGACATAGCATTTAATGGTAATGTTAAGAATCTTGAAGTTGAAATTACAAGAACAGATGCTGCTAATTAATAAAATTTAAATATATTAATTAAATAAAAATGAGAGGAAGAAGAAAAGTATGGGATTCAGATTAAGTGTTACAGGTGGAGAAACTATAGAATTAGGATTAGAAAGTATAACATCAGTTGAATTTATGACTGATACACCTGATGATTCAAATGCTAGATCAACAGATTTAGGAACTACATTATTAATAAAAGGTAAAATAATACCAGCAATAGGAGGAGCAGATGCTGATTCAACAATGAACTTATTAAAATGGTCATTAGTACCAGCAGAAAAAGCTGATTGTTATAGAAATGTAACTGTAGATGTAGTTGCAGCTTCCCAAATGGTAAGACAAATAACTTTACCTAATGCCTTTGTAGTAGACTATGAAGAAGATTATGGTGATGAAGAAGGAGTAGGAACTTTCTCATTATTAGTTAAGCAAAAGAAAGATAAGACAGCAGATGTTAAATTCGAAGGCGGATTTGGTGCATAAGTAGAGAGAATATAAGGAGGAAAAAAGAATATGGGATTTAAAGTTTCAATACAAGGTGCTGAACAAATAGAATTAGGAATAGAAGATGTTACAAATGTTAAGTATGTAACTAATACACCAAAAGATACAAATGCTAGATCTAAAGATGTTGGAGCTACATTGTATATAGAAGGTAAAATATTAGCAGGTTTAGATGGTGCTGTTATAGATGGACCAAAGAAAATGGGAAAATGGTCATTAGTACCAGCAGAACAAGCAGATGCTTATAGAAATGTAAGTGTAGAAGTAGTATCAGCTGGTGGAGTAGTAAGAAAAATTACTTTTCCAAAAGCTTTCGTAATAGATTATACAGAACATTATGGCGATACTGAAGGTATAGGAACTTTCTTATTAGTTGTAAGACAAAAGAAAGATAAAATTGCTGATGTAGAAGTAGAAGGCGGATACGGAGCATAGTATATAAATAATTATTAAATTGAGAATTTAGATTTATCTAAATTCTTAATTTAATATATAGGAAAAATACAGATTAATACTTTTGAGGTTATTTTTATGAAAAATTATTATGAAGTACTTGGTGTTTCAAGAGATGCAACAAAAGATGAAATAAAAAAAGCATTTAGAGTTATGGCAAAGAAATATCATCCAGATAAAAACAAGGATGATGATGATGCAATAAAAAAGTTTCAAGATGCAAGTGAAGCATATGAAGTAATAGGAAATGAAGAATCTAGAGCAGAATATGATAAGAAGCTAGATGGATTTAATGCTAGAAAGTCTCAAGAAGGGGCTGGATTCAGAGGTAATAATACAGAAGAGAAGACTAAGACAAAGGCGAAATCTTCAAGTTCTAAGAGCCCTTATGAGAATCTACAAGATTGTTTTGAAGGTTTCTTTGGATTTAAACCTAATAGCAGTAAAATTGATAAAAATAAGATGGGTAATAAGAGCAAAAATCCTATAGATACATCAGCTATGTTTGAGAGTTTCTTCGGTAAAAAATAAATAGTGGAGTGAGTTAACTAGTGAAAAATAATAATAAAACTAAGTTAAAAGTTGGAGTACGAATTATAGACATGCTTATAGGAGCTGCTATATCACTTATATGTTTCACTCTTCTTACATTTATAGATAATTTATATGTTAGATATGGATTGATAGCGTGGGTTATTATAGTAGGCGTTACAGGATATCTGATATATGTATTAAAAGAAGAGAGAAGAAAAGAGATTATAGAAGAAGCTGGAATAAGCAAGATAATGTTAATGAATGAAGATAATAAGCCTATAAAAGAGTGGAATTTATTAGGCGAAGTATCAGTAGTTATAGGTAAAAGCACCAAAGATGAAGAAGTATATATAGATTTAAATGATTCAATATATTCACCACTTATAGATGATAATCATGCAGTGCTTAACTATGCAAGTGGTAATTGGTATGTTGAAGATATATCTCTTGATAAAGGTGTAGCAATAAAAAAAGCAGAAGATAATGAAAGATATAATATAGTAAAAGGATCTCCGTGTACATTGAAAAAGGGAGATGTAATATATATATCAAAAGTTAAATTACAATTAGCATAAAATAATTATTAAGGAGTGATTGAATATGGCACTTATTAGATGCCCTAATGGACATATGTTTAGTGAAAGAAGGTACGGAACAGTGTGTCCTTATTGTCATGTAGAAACATCAGGTGTAAGAGCAACTAATGACAATTCACCTGCAGCACAACAAACTTTTGAAAAGCAAGAAGTAGAGAAGGACTTGTTATATCAAGAAGTAGAACCTGTATGTGGATGGATAGTGTGCATAGAAGGTACAATAGTAGGAAAAGACTATAAGATAAAAAGTGGTAAAAACTTTATAGGTAGAGCAGATGATATGGATATTCAGATAATAGGTGATAATTCTATAGCTAATAGAAATCATGCCATAATAGTGTATGATGCTAAGAAGAAAAATAATGTGCTACTACCAGGTGATTCACAAGGAATAGCATATTTAAATGGAGAACCTGTATACATGCCATCAGAATTAGCACCATATGATGTAATAGATTTAGGTAAGTCTAAATTCTTATTCGTACCATTTTGTGGAGAACATTTTGAATGGGAAGAAAATGAATAGGGAGTTTTGTGATGATTACTGATGAGATTATGTTTAAGCTAATATTGATGTTATCTCTAGCAACTTTTATAGGTATATTGGTTTTAATTAGATATTTTCTAGCAAAAAAGATATTACTTAAAGATGTAATTGTAGCATCTAGACTTATGCTAGGAAGTGGGGAAGTTCAAGAAGATTCAGTAGGAATTACTGATAGTGATAATGGATTATTATCAGTCTTAGCTGATGGTCTAGGCAAGAAAGAGGCAGGAAAAATATCTAGTGAATATGCAGTACAAGAGATAAGTTATATGTTTATTCATGAAGGAAGTAGAGAAATGCAAAATTATTTCTTCAAGAAAGCATATAATAAAGCTAATCATGAGATAATAAGACGAGTTGAAAGAGATAAAGGTGGGGCAAGCGTTTTATCTACAATTATTGTTGATGGATATTTGCATTATGCATTAATAGGAGATGCTATGTTATGCATATATAGAAATAATGAATTATTTAGAATAAGTAAAGGTCATTCTATAGATGTTGTGGCAAAAGAGCAATATCATGAAGGAAAAATTCAAAAAGATAAAGCAATGGTAGTGCTACAAGATAAGAAATTATTATATTATTTAGGACATTCATCATATGGAGATATTGAACTTAATACAGAACCTATAAAACTTTACAAGGGAGACATAATAGTTCTTATGAGTAAAGGTATATATCAAGGCATAAAATGGATAAAGCTAGAAGATATATTAGGACAAAAGAAGAAAAAAGTACAAGAATTATGTGATGAGATAGTACACAATGTAGATACTCAGAGTAATGGTAGTATTATATTAATGAAATATACAGTTAAAAATAAATAAGTAGGGTGGATTTGAATGAGGAAATTAAACTCAAAAGTGAGGACTAACTTCATATCAGAAGAAGGAACATATTTACAGAACAAAGACTATTTTGCATTTGTTGAATTGGATCATTATGCATGCTATGTAATAGCTGATGGAATAGATGATGATACGCAATTGGAAAGTGCACAAATTGTAGTAACAAGTTTTATAAAAGATTTTACTGACAAACCTTCTATGAGAAAATCAGTAATAAGAAAATATATAAAAAATGCAAATAATGAATTACTAAGAAGTAGTAATAATGTTAGATTGAAGGCATCTATGACTGTTGTTATATCAGATTATGTTAAGATAAGATATGCAATGGTAGGAAATACAAGATTTTTATATTTTAAAGATGGTAATCTAAGAATAAAAAGCAAAGATGAGTCATTAACAGAAGAGATGGCTGAAAGAGGAATGGTAGCTTTAGATAAGGTATCAGAACATATAGAGAGAAATAATCTTTTATCATATTTAGGAGAAAATAAACTAGAATCACCTTATGTTTCGAAGAAGATAAAACTAAGTGATGGTGATGTCTTTGTTTTATTAACAAGAGGAATATGGGAAAATTGTGATGAAAGAGAGATTGAAGATGCACTAGAAGGGGCAACAGACCCTGCTGATGTTGCAGATGATATTGAAGAATTGATATTATCAAAACAACCAGATAGATTAGAAAATTATACTTTAGCAATTACTTTTTTTGATAAAGTTTTCATAAATCCAAATAAGAAAAAAACAATAAAGAAAGTATTAACTATAGCTATACCAATAGTAGTAGCGCTTATAGCAGCCTTCTCAGTAATAGGTGCTAAGGTACATGCAAAAAATGTAGCTATAGAAGAAATGAATGAGAATATAGATAGTGGAGATGATTATCTAAAAGACAGTAATCCAGTAAGAGCCCTAGAGGAATATCAAGCGGCAGATAAGGTTGTAGAAAAGTACAATTTAAAGGATGTAAAAAAAGAATTAGATGGCAAGATAAAATATACAGAATCTATTAACTTAGGAGATAAGAAATTAGATGAAGGTAAATATCAAGAAGCTATGGATCAATATGAGATAGCACTTAAGAAGAGTGCAAAATATGATTATATGTGTAAGGACTATATAGTTAGTCAAAGTGAATTCGCTAATAATTGTAAGAGTGTTGATGAATTACTTGAACTAGGAGACACAGAACTTGAAAATAAAAATTATGCATCTGCTAAGGCTAATTATAATGCTGCAAAAGATTTAGCTAGTAAATGCAATTTAAGTGATCAGAGAAATACGGCTCAAGATAAACTAAAAGAAGTTATAGGATTATTAGATGCAGAAGATGATGCGAAGAAGAAGGCAGAAGAAGAGAAGGCAGAGAAGGCTCAAGATTCATATGATAAAGGTATAGAATACATGCAAAATGGAGATCAACAGTATATAGCTAGTAATTATATATCTGCTGCTCAACAATATAATTTAGCAATGGAACAATTCAAAACAGCTGAAAATGAAACTTTAGTTAAGCAGATGGAAGACAAGCTTAAAAATATAGATCAATTAATAGAGTCTCAAAAGAGAGAAGCAGAAAGTTATGTTACAGATGCTAGAAATTTAGTGAATGATAACAAAATAGATGAAGCAAAGGAAAAGTATAGAAAGGCTCAGGAGATTTACAAAAACTTAGAACTTATGGATGAATATAATGCAGTAGAAAAGGAAATAGAACAAATATAACAAGATAGGTGATTAGATGGATTCTTCAATATACGAAAAACTAAATAAAATAAGTGATCTAGAGGATAGAGCTGTATTAAAGAAGATAATGACAAGTGTATTTGCTTCATTAGAGGAATATACTAAGGAGAGCTATGACAATATAGAGAAGAGAGTATTCAATGAGCTTCAGATTGAAAAAGACAAATATGATGTATATTCTTGTATATGTCCATTAGAAGAAGTAGATCCTATAAGTGATTTTTTCTATCCTATGGTATCTGAAGATTTAGAAAAACCTGAATATGAGATAAAAGATATAATAAATGCATTAGAAAACAATGAAGAGTTATTTTTATTTAAAGTATTTTTAGATTGTGATTATCTAAAATGTCAAGAAATAATAGAGAATGGTGAACTATTAAGAGGAACAATAAGAACTAATAAAAGAATTCATGAAGCTTATTTTAACCTTGGTATTAATAATCAGTATAAGGATAAAATAGAGGAATTATATAAATATACAATAATGAACAACATAAGATGGAAAACTCAGAATATTCCATATGCTTATAAAATGATGAATGTATCATTAGTAAGATGCATAGATGAAGTGAATCATGATGAAGTAATAGAAGAGATAGATGTTGATTTTGGAGAATATGATGAATATGTAAGATATAATATGGTACCTCTATGGAATATTAAAGAAGAGATTCTTCAAGTGAATGGTTTTCCGGTTCCATGTAAGGATAAAGTAAACTGGGAATATAACATATTATTAGAGGATTCTGATAGAGACGCTTATATAATTAAACTTAATGATAATTCTAGAAATGCTATATCTTTTTATAATAATAAGATAGGTATAATAACTTCAGATTCTGATATGACAAGATGGAATGTTTTAAAGATTATTGAATATAACGAAGAAGAGGTAAAAAAATATAAATATCCTATAGCTAGTAATGCGGTTGATGATAGTTATGTAAATAAAGTCGCATGGAAGAGTTCTTATAGAATCAAAACAAGAACAGAGCTTAATAGAATAGTTAATTCCTTTGTAGATAGCAAGAAACTTAAGTTAGTTAATGTTACTTTAAATGAAGAAGGCTTAGAGAATAAGGAAACTTATGATGCTAATTTCTTTATTATAGATGAATTAAGGGAAGAAGTGACAAATAGATATATGATATTTGACTTCAGTCCAGTAGATGAAGCTAATATATTAAATAGAGATATACTTAGCTTTATTATGTCAGAAATACAATATATATATCCAGAATATAAGTGTGAGGGAAGACTAATATGAGTTATTTGTGGAGAGTTCTATTAGAAGCTAATAATAAGAAGATAGATGAAAGTAGTATAGTTTTTAAGCCTGCTCAAATATATAGTCCATATATGGAAGTAGCACTAGAGAACCTTAATAGCCCTCTATTATCAGAAGGTAAAGAGATAGAGGTAAACTATTGGTATAGGTTTCATGATATATTTAAGGATTTGTTTCCAGTTGATGATATAGATAATATGGAACTTAGAGAAGTATTCTTCGATATAGTGATGCATTATTTAGGTGATTTAGACCTTCAAAAAGGCTTGAATAAAAAGTATTTCTGTAGAGAACTTATATATAAAGATATAAAAAATGGCGAATTAGGGATAGATATTCGAGACAGTATAGATCTGTTAGATAATAACGAATTAGAATATTTTTTAGATGGAATAATTAATCAATATAACTGTGGTACTTCTATTCAGAATTTTGAGTATGTGCTTAGAGCTATATATAAGAATAATATAGTATATAAGAGTATACATAAAGTAAAAGATATATACATATATCTAGATACACCATATTCAGAAGATGAAGAGAGGAAGATATATATGATAATAAACACATTTTTACCTATTAATATGAAGACATTTATATTTTGGGATAAGCATTTTGGAATAATGGGTGTAGAATCAACTATGAAACAAGGAAGTATAGCACTTATATAAGGAGGTATTTTATGTGCGCGTATTCTTACAAGCTTCATAAGGATAATAGAAAAGTAGAAAATAGAATAAGTAAAAGCAGTAGATATAAAGAAAAAGATCTAAGGTTAATGACAACATATCAACTTAGAGATATATGTGCAAAGGAAAAGTTAGTAAAGAGTATAGTTAACCCTTTAGATCAAGAAGAATTAATAAGACTGATAATGAAGTATAGAGGAGAGAGTGACACTTTACTTATAGATTGTTATAGAGAAAATGGTTTAGAGAGAATAGAAGATTTATTGAAGAAGAGCTCTAAGGATATTGTAGAAAGAATAGATATAGAATATCCTGCAAAAATAACATTATACCAAGGAATATCAGTAGATATTTTAGATGATTATAAGTTAAGAAGTAATGATTTGTTAGAAGAAGGTAATGTTATATTAGTAGATAGTGAATTCAATGTATGTACTATATTCAATATCAAGAGAGTGAAGATAGATGGAGTAGAAAATCATTATCTTATAAAGGATAAAAATGTTCCAATAAAAAAAGGAGCAACTAATCATTATAAACTACTTATATTCTCTGGTAAGTATTCGGAATTATTATATAACGTATATGATGGAGAAGAGATGTTATCAGGAGTTCCTCTATCATGTTATTCACTAGATGTTCTTCAGTTTGATGTAAGACAATTAGAAGAAACCTCTATACCACTTGCTATAGATTTTGGTACATCTAATACTACTGCAGGTATATATGTAAATAAAGAAAACTTTCATGGTTTATATGATGATTTCGATGAAAATGGAACATATATAGGTAACAAAGATACTGATAAGATAAAATTAGTCAAAATAATAGATTATAATCAGAAGGAACCTAAGATAACTCCTCTTATTCCTAGCATAGTTGGAGTAAAAAATGTAGGGGAGAATCATAATATAGAATATGTATTTGGATATGATGCTGTTATGGAATCAGATAGAAGGTACACAGATGATGGATTAACATTATTCTATGACATCAAGAGATGGATAAGTGATTATGAGAAGAAAGAGAAGGCAATAGATGTACATGAGAGAACTGTGCTCATCAAGAGGAAGGATATAATAAAAGCATATTTAGAATATGTAATATCACTTGCTACACAAAGATTCAAATGTAGATTTAAAAAGATATGTATATCATGTCCATCAAAACAAAGATATAAGTTCCATACATTGTTTAAAGAGATATTAAGTGAATATACTGTAGATAGTGATGATATATTAGAAGAGAGTGCTGCAGTATTATATAATACTATATCTGATCTTATAGAAAGAAAGCGTTATGTAGATGGAGAGGTATATAAAGCACTTATTATAGATTGTGGAGGTGGTACTACAGATCTTACTGGCTGTAGTTTTAGTATATCTAATAATAGAGTATCTTATGCCTTAGATATTCAGACTTCTTATGAAAATGGTGATACAGATTTTGGAGGTAATAATTTAACCTTTAGGATATTACAATTCATTAAGATATTAATGGCAAATGGTATAAGGCATGATAGCACTAATATAAGAGAAGCCATACTAAGTGAATTTGATATGGATATATTTAGATTTGTAGATAAGTATGGAGTAAAAGAATTATTTGAGAGTATAGATGAACAATATGAATTAGCTGAGGAGATAATTCCTACCAAGTTCAAAAATTATGAAACTAAGAGTAAGGAAGAATATTGTAAAGTAAAGAGTAATTATTATTGCTTGTTTAATTTGGCAGAAGAAGTTAAGAAAACATTTTTCAGTAATCCTGAATTATTAAGAATAATTTTAAGCATAAATGATACTGTATCAGAAGATAGAGTTATAAGATATGATAAGTGGAAGATATCTGCAAATGTAAATGGTAAGCTTCAATCGGTAAATTATATTCCTGATATACCACTTAACATTTATGAAATTCAAACATTAATAAAAGGTGATGTGTATAACTTAGTTAATAAGTTCTTAAATGATTTATACTTAGATGATGAATTGTATGATTATTCATTGATAAAGTTAACAGGACAATCATGTAGAGCAGAGATATTTAAGGATGCGATAAAGGAGTTCATTCCAGGAAAGATTATTCAATTAAAACCTGTTAATAAAAATGGTGATGATGAATATGATCTTAAATTAACATGCTTAAAAGGAGCATTAAAATATTTATATGACAGAAATTTTGGATATGCTGATATTAATATAGTAAGTGAGAAACCAACATTTCCATATAGGATTACTGCATATACTCATACTGGAGAGCAGAAGGTATTAATACAAGGAAGAGAAATTCCTCAAGGTACAATATCTAGATTTATGGATAGGATAGTACTTAAGCTGTATCTTATAGATAATAGCAATAATGTGAAATATGAATATGATTATAATTTTGACAATGAAGAATTAGAGAAAATTGATGCAGAAACAATAGAAGAGAGATATCCTAACATATTACAAGATGAAACAGATAATATAGAGAATAATGAGATAAAATTCTTTGTATGGACCAAGGAAGAATTCTGGGGCTTCTATGTGCTTGCAGTACTTAGAAGAGATGAGGAATTATATATTGGTAAAGAACAATTCTTCTATTTTGAAAATGATCAATGGGAGAGAAATTTCTTCGATGGATTAAAATAGTTTATAGGGAGATAATTAGATGTTTAAGAATAATAAGCCAGTTTTTGAAGCGGGAAAGATACTTAAGATAGAGATGCTAGAAGAGCTGAGAGATTATACAAGAGATTATCTAGATATATTATATAAAGATTATACGGATGGAATAATTAAAGGTTGTACTATAACTATAGACGATAATAACATTTATGTAAGTGATGGGATAATTAAATATAATAATAGAATATATATGCTTAAAGGAATAGAGAAGTTTTCATATGTTAGTAACAATATCTATATTATGTTGAAAGTTAGATTTAAAGAGGCTATAGAAGAAGAAGGCTTTTGTATATATTCATCAGAACTAGTATTAGATGAAAATCTTAATTTAGCTATAAATGAAATGGAGATATGTAGGTTTAAACTAAGAGAAGGGGCAAGGCTTAGAAATGAGCATATAGATTTTACTGATCTATCTACAGAATTTGATACTGTTAATATAATTCATTCTATATATTCAGGAAGGGGAGAAAGTACACTATCTCCTATGATAACAAGATATTTTGGACGTGAATTATTTGATACTAATTTAGAAAATCCATTAGATATAAACTTTGCAATGATGTGTATGCAAAGTGCAGAGCCTATTTCAAGAGAAATAATTATGAAGTATATAAGAAGTAAGATAGATATTGCAGATAGATACTTTAGCAATATGGAGATATATAATTATTTGTTACAGATATTGAACACAGCCAAAAATGGGGGAGATAGCAGAGGAAATTCTAGAGGGAGACATAGAAAAATATTATTAGATTAAATAATTAAATAGTATTACTAAAGATAAAGGTGCCTACAATGCAATATAAGTAGGCATTTTTTTGTTCTTTAGCAAATTATATAATGAAGAATACTTATTGTTAGAAGGGAAAGTAATATATGAAAAAGGATACTATTATTTATGAGAATTTAAGATTATCAGTATTAGGAATTAAGCATATAGAGGAAATTCAGATTGAAAATATTGTAAATAAACATTCTATAATGAAGGTAAAAGCTATACTAGATGATAAAGTAAAAGATATGTATTTTCATTTTACACAGGAACAAACTAGTATAATGGCATATTATGAAAAGGGAGAGAAGGATGCAGAAGTTATCTTTAGTGGTGTTATTACAAAGGCTAAAGTAAAATCCTTTGATAATATATATACTTTAGAATTAGAAGCTAAGAGCAATAGTTATTATATGGATATATATAAGGTGAAGAAAACATTTCAAGATGTAGGTATGACTTCTCATGAGCTTATAAGGGAAGTTATGAATAAATATAGTTTCTTGAATTATAAGATTAACATACCTAATGAACCTATAGGTGAATTCATATTACAATATGAAGAAACTGATTATGAGTTTTTGAAGAGATTTTTATCTAGATATAATGAGATGATGTATATACTTCCTAGTGGGGATAAGTATTGTATATATTTTGGAGTGCCAGATAGTAAGGTTAATATGACAGAAGAGATTAATAATTATTCTGTAACTAAGAAGATAAATGAATATAATTATGCAGTGAAAAATGATAATAGTAAGGTATCTATGATAGATTATATTACTTATAAGATAAAGCTAAGAACATGGTTAGACCTAGGGGAGAGCTTCAATTTTAAGGGGAATAGATTCTATATTGCAGAAGCTATTCATAAGTTAGAAGATGGAGTTATTGTTAATGAGTATTATATAAGGGCGAAAGACGGTTTAAGGCATAATAGAATATATAATGATAAGGTAATTGGAATATCTCTATTTGGAACTATTGCAGAGGTTAAGAGAGATAGGGTTAAGGTTAATCTTGAAATAGAAGAAGTACAAGATAAGAGTAAATTATATTGGTTTCCTTATGCATCAGTTGCAGCATCTCCAGATGGTGGTGGGTGGTATTGTATGCCTGAAGTAGGAGAGAGAGTCAGACTTAATATTCCATCTAAGGATGAGAAAAAAGCATTTGTAATAAATTCAATAGATAGTCATCAAGCATCAGATGGTAATTCTATGCAAGCTGACAGAATGTCAACTCCAGAGAATAAGTCTTTGCAGACAGATGCTGGGCAAGAAGTTAAGTTTACTCCAAGTGGAGTATCTATAGCATCTACAGATGGTGCTTCGAATATGAATCTTAATAATGATGGAACGGTAACTATAATTGGAAAGACAGAGGTTAAGATATCTTGTGCTAATACGTTAGCAATTAGAGCAGAGAAAGAAGTAAATATAAAGGCCAAAGATACAATAGATATTAATTGTGAATCAGGAAGTAAGCTTGCTATAAATAAGAGTGATAATATTGTAGCACGTGGAGAGAGAATACTTAATAATGGTTAGTAGAAAAGGAGATAAATAATATGGCTGGTGTTGATGAAAAGATTGCTAGAATAAGGCTTAAAAAGAGGATAGAAGATATTGAAGAAGATACTAGAGAAGAAACAGAAGAAAAAACTATTCTAGATGTGATGAAAGAAATGCAAGAAGGAGAAGTATGTATAGACAATAAGAAGATAAAATTCTCAGAGAAATCTTATCTTGATAATAGAATAATAATTAATATACCTATAGGGTATATGGAAGAGAAATTAAACGAAGAGAATAATGTTACTTTAACTAATGAATTTTATGGACTTAGTTTTGTAGCTAATTATAGTGTTTTTGATACAAAAGTACAGGAATTTAATGAATTTAAAGAATCAATGATTAAGCAATTTAAGAATAACGAGTTAGATATGACATGGTTAGATGAAGGAAATCTTAATAATGGTGAAGAGAAGATACCTTATGGAATATACAAAACTTCTACTTCAAAAGGTGAATTGTTTAACATAATATTTTACAAGACTACTGAAAAGTCTATGTTAATTGGAAATTATAATTGTTATTATAAGGATATTAAGTTGTTTGAGAATATAATAAAAGCAAGTATATTTTTGATGAAATTTAATTAGAGATGGTGTAATTATGAATGGAATTGATTATGAGAAAATAAGAGTTAAGGGCTTCAATATAAAGAGTATAAAGGAATTAGTGATAAAAAATGAAATAAACAATCATGCAGAAATATATATAACAGGAATTATAGATGAAAAGTATGCAGATAAATATATAGATATAACAGGAGCTTCAAGAAGAATAAAGGTATATGTAGATAATGATAGTCCTAAAGATATATTTAATGGAGTGGTAACTGAGATAGAACTTAATGTTAGAGATGAAGTATATACAATAGATATAAGAGGAAAAAGCTTCTCTTATACATTAGATATAGAGAAAGTATCTAGATCATTTCAAGATACATCTTTAACATATCACAAAATAATAAAAATGATATTAGATAAATATGATATAAGCTATAATATCTCTATTCCAGATCTTCAGATAGGTGAATTACTTATTCAATATGAAGAAACAGATTATGAATTCTTGAGAAGAATAATATCTAAGTTCAATGCAGCAATATTTACAGATTGTTTTAGAGAAAGAGGTTCAATATATATAGGAACTCCTGATAATAAGAAGAATTTAAGAAATCAAATTAGTGATTTTAAGATAGAGAAGAACTTAGAAGAATATGAATATATGAAGGAAAATTATATAGCTGATGCAAAAGAGACTGATTATATTTCATATAATATAAAGACTTTAGAATTATTAAGTATAGGTGATAATATAGATTTTTTAAACCACAGATTCTATGTATACAAGGCTAGATATGAGATAAGTCAAGGTATATTAGTAAATCATTATAATCTTCGTGTTAAAAATGGAGTTAGAGTTAAGAATATATATAATTCAAAAGTATGTGGTAGTTCAATAGATGGGAAAATAATAGGTGTTTCAGGAGAAAAGGTTCAGATTCATTTAGATATAGATAAAGTTCAAGATAAAAGTAAAGCATATTGGTTTAAATTCTCTACTATGTCAGCAAGTAATGACGGTAGTGGATGGTATTGTATGCCAGAGGTTGGTGATAGTGTAAGAGTGTATTTTCCGTCCAAGCTAGAATCTGAATCCTTTGCAGTAAGTGCAGTTAGCGACTATGTATGTGAAGATCCATCTAGTGAAGATATGATGGGTAATCCAGATAATAAATATCTAAAGACTGCAAATGATAAGCTAGTAAAGTTGACACCAGATGGAGTTTCATTATCTTGTGATAGTGGTCAAGCAGATGTGAAGTTTAATACTGATGGAAGCGTATCTATAGTAAGTAAGAACAATGTATCTATAATGGCACAAAATAATGTTGAACTTATTTCGGAAAAGAAGGTTAAAGTTAAAGCGTCAGAAAGTATATATTTTGGAAATGATATAGGTGCAGGACTTCAATTTGATGAAGAAGGACAGATAAAAGAGATTGGTTGTGAAGTTAAGAATAATTAATAAAGGTATGTGATGAGTATGAATAGAGAGGAAGCTCTAGTAGAATACAATGAAAATATTGTAAAAAGCTTGGTAGAAGAAGCTAGAAATAAGTTTGAACAATTATGTAATGATAATGAAGTAGAGCTAGAGAATAGATTAGTAGGTGCCTTCAGAGATTTAATACAGAAGTGTAATGATGAGTGTGATAGAGGAGAAGATATAACTATATTTCAATATGAGATGCTAAGAAGCAATATATTAAATGAAAGCTATATTATATATTTACATGGATATAATAAAAATTGGTATTTAGATGATAAGCCATTATGTATTGAGATAGATTTAAAGTTTATATTTGAACCATATATAGAGTTAAAAGAAAAATTATTAAGAGAGAAGAAGATATATCTAGGTAAAGTTAATTCGTATGATGTTCAAAATATTATTTTTAATAGCGTAATAGAGGCATTTAAAGAATTAAGTGAAGCACTTAGAACATGGTTCTGGGATGTAGATGAAGAAGATTATGTTATGAATAATCTTAAGTCAGAGTTCTATTTAATTAAGATAAGTGAATATGAGTCAGGGAGTGAAACAGTATTTGCTATGGATAATAGAATTAAGAATAATAGGGATATTGAAGAGTATATGAAATATGCTAAGGGAGAGGCACCTCTTGTTTATTCTGTGTGGAAGAATAGCGAATTTACTAATATGGATTTAAGTGATAATCCTATGGTATTAATTAATTTTAAGGGAAGCAAGCTTCAGAATGTTAATTTTACTAATTGTGCAATAGCAAGAGGTAATTATAAGGATACAGAATTAATAGAATGCAATTTTAATAAGTGTAATCTTGTAGCTTCTGTATTTGAAAATGCTGTTATTAGTGAGACAAGTTTTGAAGAAACATTTGCAACTAATATGGATTTTACTAAATGTAAATTTAAAGGTGTAAGCTTTAAGAATGCTGACTTAAGGCAATCATTATTTATAGATACAGAATTTGAAGATGTAAATTTCGAAGGAGCAAATGTAGAAAATTGCATATTTGATTTAGATGTAATTCCTTATATTCATTTATCCGCAGCACAGTTACAAACAATTAGAATAAGAGAATCTAAGGAGGTGTCAAGGTGAGATATTTTATATTAAAGCAAGATACTTTATTAGAAAATGCAGTTAGACTTAAGGGATTTAATAATGATAAAAAAATGATTTTACTAAAAAGTGATGAAAAGATATATAATGATATATCTAATGTAGAAACAATAACAGATGAAAATACTGTATATCCTGATTTGATTCAAGCACCTGTTTTATTAATAAGTGATGAATTACACAAAATATTTAAGATGTATGAACCAACTATAATATATAAGATAGCTGTTTTAACTGATATAGATAGAAAGGTTCAGAAGGTGTATAGATTAGTTCTGCCAGATATAATAGATGCATTAAGTGAAGATACTACATATAATAAGTTAGGGTGGTTAGAGAATATGGTATTAGATAAAAATAAAGTTTTAGACTATAACATATTTCAAGTTAAGGCTGGACTAGATGTTTATTTAGTGGCTTCCTTAGAAGTTGTAGAAGCTATGCTTAAGAGATGTTATATGGGTATAAAATTTATAGAGGTAGGTGTGAAGTAATTGTTTGAGAATATTGTTAATAGTGTAAGTAGTACAGTAAATGGAATTGCTAAAAAGACAAAAGAAGTAGGTGGCTTCATCAAGGAAGATGTAGGAAACTTATATGATAAGATTACAGAAACACCAGAAGAGAAAAAAAAGAGAGAAGCAGAGGAAAAAGAAAAGCAAGAGAAGGAAAAGGCAGAAAAGGAGGCAGCTGAGAAGGCAGAAAAAGAGAGATTAAAGATGCTACAAAAAAGTTATATATTACATACTGCAATGATAACTTGTAGTAAATCTAATCATGCAAGTTTTGTTGTAATTCCTATAAGCCATGGAGAGTTTATTCAAGGAATTCCGCAACTAAACATAAAGGATAGTAAGCCTAATATTAATATTAGAACATTTGGTGTTTGTAATAGTTCTAGTAATCCAGCAGTACAAGCAGCTGCAAATAAGATACTAGAAGAAGTTAATTCTAGGGAAAAATCTTTTTCTGAGAAGGTAATGAGTATATTCACAGGGGATTCAGATAATGTAGCTATTACAGATGAAGATAAAGAAACATTGATATCTCAATGTGTAGGTCCATGTACTCCTATGATATTTACAGATTGGATAGATGGAAATGAAGAGGTACTTGTAGATGGTAGTCCTGCATTAATGGGAAGATGCAAGTTAATGTGTGTTTATGGTGGAGAGATAAAATTATATACTAGTGGGCAATATGAATAGAAATTAATAAGAAATATTTTTATGATGATAAGCTAGTGTGTAGTAAAAATAGGGGGAATTATGGAGTTAACATATAAAGGATATAATCTAACAGTACCTTATGATGTAATTCAAGTTGAAGACTTAGACATAGTTATAGGATTGAATGATCATAGTTACATGAAGATTAAATTATTAATAAAAGAAGACAAGATAATAGATAATATCAATAAAAATATAGCAAATGAAAAAATAATATTAAAACAAAGTGGTAAAAATGCATTTGTAGGAAAAATATCAAAAGTTAACATAATATACGAAGGAAACCTTCAATTGATGGAAGTAGAATGTGTTTCCTATACAAAGGAATTAGATATTAAGAAGAGAAAGAGAACATTTTGTGACTTGGATATGAAGTATACAGATGTTATTGATAGAGTATTAAAGTCATATGATAATGTACAATATAAGGATGAGGTAACACAAGATAGTGTAATACCAGACTTTTTACTACAATATGAAGAAACTGATTTTGAATTTTTGAAGAGATTGGCGTCACATTTTGGAGCAGTTTTAGTTCCAGATTGCACTGGTAATTATCCTAGATTTTATTTTGGACTTCCAACTATAGATAATAAGGAAGAGATAATGTTAAGTGATTATGAGGTATGGAAGGATCTAGAAGCTTATGATAAGGAATCACCATATAAGTCTGAAGATATTATCTCACGAGATTATACTGAATGGGAAGTAGAAAGTGATTCTATACTTAAATTAGGGGAAAAGGTAAAAATAGATGGATATATAGATACTATTGTTTCAGAAATTCATATTGATGTATATAAGAGTGAAATCAGAAGAATATATGTACTTAAGAGAGAAGAAGGAATAGAAACAAAGTATGAAACTAACCGAGCTATATTTGGAATGAGCTTAAAGGGAGTTGTTAAGGAAGTTTCAGGTAATAATTTATCAGTGGATTTTGACATAGAAGAAGAACCGATAAGTAGTAGTAATGAAAAATTCTTCACTTATTCTATAGAGAGTAGTGCGTGGTATTGTATGCCTGAAGCTGGTAGTGAAGTTCATATATATTTTCCTACTAATTATGAAAGTGATGCAATAGCCATACATGCAATAAGAAATACTGGTAGTAATTCAAAATATGCATCTAAAACTCAGAATCCAGATATTAAGTCTTTTTCGAATACTACAGGATCAGAGATGCAATTATCACCAAGTGATATGAATTTTGCTGCAGATGATTCTAAATCTATAGCACTTAATCTTAATCAAGGTGGAGATATAACTGTAACTGGAAATGATATAAGTATAACTGCAAAAGAAGATATATTAATTGGGGCAGGAGGAGATATAGTTCCTAAGAGTATAAATATAACTGCAGGACAATTAGTTAAAATAGTTAGAGATGATAGTTCGAATATTACTATAGATAATAACTGTAATCTAAATGCTCAAGTTATAAAATACTTTGCTTCAAAACATGATGCGGTTGAATTGCCAAAAGAAATAGCAGAATATAATAGCAATTGTCAGGAAGAAATAGATGATATAAACAAGCAAGCTAAAAAAACTCAGATAGCAAAGATAGAAGAAGCTAAGTCTAAGTTCGGATTTGGTGCTATGGCAGCAGTAATAGGTGGTATTGCAATAGGAGCAGCTATAGTATGTACAGGGGGTGCTGCATTAGTAGCAGTAGCAGCAATAGGAGCAGCATCAGTTGCAGTAGGAGTTGCAGAGATGAGTGAAGCAACTCAAGATTATGGCAAGGCTCAAAAGGGAGATTATTCACAGTCATTTAACTTCATAAGGGATACTGTATTTCAAGGAAATCAAGATGCTTATGATATCTTTAAGTATGGTGTAGTATTAGCAGCTGGAGTAGCAACAGTAGTAGTTACAGGAGGAGCTTCTCTAGAAACTTTTATGAAAATAGGCTCTGACATGGCTATGGATCTTGGATTTAACTTGATAGCAGATTATATAGATGATGGTTCCATTAATAATGGGTGGAAGAGCTATATGCAATCTATGTCTATGTCAGGAGGATTATGTAGTTCTAGTACAGGAATTATGAATCAATTTGGTAAATATGCAAAAGGTCTTCAAAAGGCAGGAAAGATTGCTAGTGATGTTGATTTGTGTAAATATATGAATAGGGCAAGAATGATTTCAGATGCAGGTTTTGATATGTTAGGGGATCTTGCTTATACTGGTGATATTAATCCACTTAAAAGTATTGCTACAAGCTATGTTACCAATAAATTATTTAGTGCAGACCCAGTAGATGTAGCTACAGGTTCTCTATATGTACCTTCAACAGATGTTGTTTTGCCAGATATAGATGAGGAATTCATAATTAAGAGAATGTATGATTCTACAGAAAATAGAGTTGGGGTATTCGGACAAGGGTGGAAGATGAATTATGAAACCTTTGTATATAGAAAAGGTAATAGAGCTGAGGTTCTATGTGAAGATGGACATAAAGAATGTTTTATAAGAGAAAATAATGAATGGAAGAATGAGAAGTCTAATGCTAAAAATTATATATTAGTTGAGGACAATGATGAATATAATCTTATAGATAGTGCTCAGAGAAAGAAATATATATATGACAGAACAGGAAGATTGCATTCAATAATTAATAAGCATAATAACGTAATGAATGTATCATATAATGGTAATTATATAGATTATATAACTACATTTTCTAATTGCAGATTATATTTTGATTATAAGGATAATAAGATAATTCAGATAAAGGATGACTTGGGTAGAGTAGTTCAGTATATATATAATAATGGTTATCTTACAGAAGTAGTACATGTAGATAGAGGTATTACTAGATACTCTTATGATGATAAAGGATATATAACTAGTATTACAGATCAGAATGGACATACGTATACAAGGAATGTTTTTGATAACAGAGGAAGAGTTATAAGAGAAGATTATCCTAATGGCGATGCATGTATAATTAATTATAATGATGCTGATAGAGAAACCACATTCTATTATGAGCAGAGTAATATACAAGAGAGATATAGATATAATTCTTTAGGACTAGTTACACATTGTTATTATGAAGATGGTTCTTATGAAGAATATAGATATGATGAGCATGAAAATAAGATATACACTAGAGATAGAAATGGAAATGAAACCAAAAGAGAATATGATGATTATGGAAATATTATAAAAGAGATCTTTCCAAACGGATTAATTAAAGAATATTATTATGATGATTATCTTAACCTTGAGAAGCAGATAGATAATGGTGGAAGTGAATTATATTATAGTTATGATAAGAATAATAACATAATAGAGAGAAAGGAAAAGATATCATTAGGGAAATATAGAGTTACTAGGTATGAATATGATTCATATGGACGTATAGTTAAGAAGAATGAGAATAATAATATAACTAAATATTCATATACTTCAGATAATGATATAATAATGAAAGAACCTACTATTGTTACAACTAATGGAGGAAATGTATATAAGTACGAATACGATAGAGTAGGAAGAAATACAGCTATAATAACTGATTATGGCAAGGTGACTTTTGGATATAATAACTTAGATTATATTACTTCTATAGTGGATGCTCAGAATAATAAAACAATAAAGACTTATGATAAGATGGGTAATCTTATTAATTTCTATCCACCTAACTCAGGCAATAATGGTTATAGCTATAGCTATGACTATATGGATAGATTGATAAAGATAAAGAATCCATTAAACGAGGTTAAGAGAATAATAAGAGATAGTCAAGGTAATATAATCAAGGAGGTTAATCCTAATTTTTATGACTATGAAACAGATAATGGAATAGGTACAAGCTACGTATATGATAAAAATAATAGAAAAATAAAGGTCATATATACATCTGGAGGAATAGAGAGATTTTTCTACGATAATAATGGAAATGTTATTAAGCATATAAGTCCTGAATATTATAATGAAGAAACAGATGATGGTTTAGGATATTCTTATACTTATGATTCTATGAATAACTTAATAAGTATAGCTAATGAAAAAGGTGAGGTAGAGCGTAAGTTCACTTATGATCTACATGGAAATATAATAAAAGAAACTGATATATCAGGTAATGTAACGATATATAGTTATGATCTAGTTGGTAATATAATAGAGAAAAGAGTTCCTGTAGATTGTGATGAAGGAATAAGATATAGTGTTACTTCTTATGTGTATGATACAAATAATAATAAGATATGTGAACGCCAAGGAATATCACTAGTGGAAGCTAATGATATATGTAACCATTATAATGAGATAAGATTCAGCTATGATGAAGAAAATAGATTAGAGACTGTAGAAGATAAATATGGTTCTAAGGTAGTGTATAAGTATGATTGCTTGAATCAAAAAATATATGAGAGCAATAGAATAAATGATAAAACTACAAAGGTAATAAGATATAATTATGATAGTGTGGGCAACCTAAAAGAAAAGAAGGAAGAGATAAGAGGAGAATTCATATCACCAGATAAGAAGATAAATTCTATATGGTCCATTACAGAATATGAATATGATGGTAATAGTAATGTAACTAAGATAATAACACCTAATGGATATGAAATAAGAAGAAAATATGATGAATCAGATAAGCTTATAGAGGAAGTACAAGAAGATAAGAAAAATAGAATATTGAGACGATTTAAGTATACCTATGATAAAAATGAAAATATTCTAGCAATAGAGGATTCATCCTTAGATGTTCCAAGGGTAAAGAAGTATAGATATGATACAAGTGATAGATTAACTCATTATATTAATGAATTAGGCAATGTAACTAGGTTGTTTTATGATAAAAATAATAGAATAATCAAAGAAGTAAAGCCTGAACAATATAATGAAGAACTAGATGATGGTCTTGGAAGAACATATTCATATAATATACGAGGTCAAGTAACAGATATAAGAAATTCTCATGGAAAAACTATACAACATATAGAATATGATAAGAGAGGCCAATTAAAAGAATTAATAGATGGTGAAAATAATAAAATAGAATACACTTATAATCTATTAGGTAAAATAAAAGAAATAAAAACTCCTAATGCACAGAACAAGGAAACAGTATCACAGAGCTATAGATATGATGGTAGAGGCAATATAATAGGAATAGAAGATGGACTAGGGAATAAAACCTCTTATACCTTAGATGATTGGGGAAGAATAATAGAAATAATTACCCCAGAGGGTGGAGTAGAGAAGTACGAATATGACTATGCAGGAAATATAACAAGTTCAACAGATGCGAATGGTGGTAGAATTCAATATATATATAATAGCTTGAATCTAGTATCGGAGATAATAGATCAAGAAGGAAACAGCGAATATTTCTACTATGATGGAGAAGGAAACTTAATAAAACATATAGATAGAAATGAGAATGTTGTAGATAGAAGCTATAATATAGATAAGAATGTAGTAAGTGTAAAAGCATATAAGGTAGATAAGAAGAAGCAAGAGAAACAGAAAGAGAAGGCAAAAGAAGAAGAGAAGAAACATTCCTCATATTATATGATGGTAAAGAGACAGCTAGAAGCTAAGAAAGCCATGGAAGGAAGAGGAAGCTATAAGCTGCATGAAGAAATAGGTGATGCTGATAAGTTAGAATTAATAGAGCAGAGGTATAAATATAATAAAGATGGAACACTAAAAAATACTTATTTCAATAATATGGAGTATCAGTATAAGTATAATGAACTAGGATTATTAGAGAGTAAGTCATGTAGTGGGAAGACCTTATTAGAGTATAGATATAATAAGAATAATAAGATAAAATCAATAAGAGATATAAGTGGCAAGAGAAGTATATATGAATATGATGAAGAAGATAGAGTTATATGTATAAAGGATAATGAAGAAAAAGTATCAGCAGAATATGAATATTATAATAATGATAAAGTAAAAAAAGTAGTATTAGGAAATGGCATAGAAACAAAATATACTTATGATGGAGAAGATAATGTAACAAGCTTAATAACAGTAACACCATCAGGAGAAGTGCTTATAGATTATAAATATGCATATGACTTAAATGGAAATAGAATAGAGAAGATAGGGAATAAACATAAGACATACTATGGATATGATAGTATGAATAGAGTAGTTGAAGGAAACTATGATGGAAGAAAAGAAGAATATACTTATGATAAGGTAGGAAATAGGTTAACTAAGACAACTAATGAAGTTACAGAAAAGTATTGTTATAATATAAAGAATCAACTTAAAGAAGTATATAAGGAAGAAGGAAATTCTAATAACATACCTTGTAAAATGTGGAGCTTCACTTATGATAAACAAGGTAATACAATAAAAGAAGAAACTTCAAATGGTGGAAATCTATTTGAATATAACTGTTTAAATCAACAAATAAAGGCTACAACTAAAGAAGGAAATACTTTAGTAAATAGATATGATAGTGAAGGATTAAGGTATGAGATAGAAGAAAATGAAAATTTGAGTAGATTCATTTTCAATAAGAATGGAGATATACTAGTAGAAACAGATAAAGAAGACAATGTAGTATCAAGATTCACAAGAGGATATGATATAGTATCAGCTGATGTAGAAAATAAGAAGCATTACTATAATGTAGATGAACAAGGAAGTACTAGTTTAATAACGGATAAATATGGTAAAATAAATAATGAATATTGGTATGATGCCTTTGGTAATATATTAAGTTCAAAAGAGAATATTCATAATAGGATAACATATACAGGACAGCAATATGATAGAGTAACAAATCAGTACTACCTAAGAGCAAGGTATTATAATCCAGTAATAGGTAGATTTACACAAGAAGATGTATATAGAGGAGATGGATTGAATCTATATGCATATTGTAATAATAATCCGGTAGAGTATTGTGATCCTAGTGGGTATGCTAAAAAGATTTGTAAAGATGGCGGACCAAAGGAGAATAATCATGGCAGTGAGAGTAGTTTAAACTCTAGAAATGAACCTACGAAATATGGTTCACCCTATTCACAATTATCACCAAAACAGAAAAGAGATTTACGCAAAAAACTTGAAAACAGAACAATAACAAAAGATGAATATAATCATTTAGAATGGGACAGAAGATTTGGCAATCGCCGTAAACGTGGTGTTAATAGATTTTGGGCTAAAGAAAGAAATGATATAATAAACAATGGTAAAGGAACAAGAAAATGGAACAAGCAACAAAGACAAGATATTATAAACAAAAAGACTCCATTATATAATGGTGAACCTATAGAGGGGCATCATAAATATAATGCGATTGATTATCCGCAGATTGCAGATGACCCCAATAATATTTATCCAGCAACAAATACTGAACATTTTGAACGATGGCATGGCGGAAATTATCAAAATGATACAAGTGGGGTACCAAATAATCCTGAATTTTCAGAAGAATTTTAATAAGCATTGGCTGATGAAAGGGGAAAGCAAATTATGAACATTAATGAACATATTAGAAAGATTGAATCATATTATCGTAATGGAATTGTTTATACAAAAAGCACATACACTTCCGATGTTTTTAGCTCAATTCCGATACAATTAGAGGAATTTTATAAGAATTATGGTGAAATGCAATTTCCATTTGGTCGAATATATTCCATTGAAAAAGCAATAGAAATGTCTAAAAGGGCTCCTTTTGAAGATGGAGAATGGTTTTGTTTTGGACAAGATAATTTTTTCTCATTTTGGCTCTGCAAAAAAGGAATGAAAAAAAACGACATGGTTTTTTCTATATGGGATCATGAATGTGGGAATGATATTGAGGAGGCTTGTTTTAGGGAACTGTATGAATTTATAGAATATTTATCAGATGAGTATGATAATAGTGAGGAAGATAGGTGTGATGTTATTGTAGAAAGTTGTGATTCACAAGGTCTTAAAGAATTAATGACTTTAAAAAAAATTTTTTCATCTTCACTATCAATTGCAGAAATGAAATCACAAGTTTCTAATGGAGAGTGCATTATTAGCAAAAATATTAATTGGTATGATGCATATAGAAAACTTTTTGATTATAAATTTGAACATATAGCTATCACATTAAAAAAATATTAAATTTCTTTTGGATAAAGAAGAATCAAATTGTAAAATAGTGCGTTTTCTGTAAGCAGAATTTTCTACTTGCTGAGTAAGTTCAAAAGAGAATATTCATAATAGGATAACATACACAGGACAACAATATGATAGAGTAACAAATCAGTACTACCTAAGAGAAAGGTATTATAATCCAGTAATAGGTAGATTTACACAAGAAGATGTATATAGAGGAGATGGATTAAATCTATATGCATATTGTAATAATAATCCGATAGAGTATTGTGATTCTAGTGGGTATGCTAAAAAGATTTGTAAAGATGGCGGACCAAAGGAGAATAATCACGGTAATGACAAAGATTCATCGAAAACATATTATCAAGTTACATCAGAAGAAGTTGCTAATGAATTAATAAATTCAGATAATTCGCAATTAAAGGGAAAAGAATTTCAACAAATTTTTGTATGTACAGAGCAACCAACATATAAACAAGCACAAAATTCAGGAGCAAGATCACTTGAAACAGTAATAGAGTTTAAAACTAGTGCTAGTTTTTCAACATTAGATACAACAATGGATGATGATACGCTTTGGAAAATTGCTAGAATGAGTGATAGACCTAGTCCTATTTCTATATCAAATGTAAAGAAAGTTGGATTTAAAGCTGGTAAAAAAAGGTGGTGGCGATTTTGGAAAAAGTAGTTCTTGAAGATATTTATGTAGGTGGTGAATGTAATTTATTTCATCATGGGTTAGTAAGAGATTGTTTAAGTAATAGAAGTTTTGAGTTTTATCAAGGCTGTTTATATGGTATTATCGGTGAGTTTGGAAATGGTGGTGCAGCTCTTAGCTGTGGAATTACAGGAAATACAAATTTTTATGGCGGTAAAATTTTTATTGATAATAAAGAAGTAAGTATACAACATTTAAATAAAAACAGTTGGTATATAGGAAACGATAGAACAAATATAAATAAAACTAAATTATTAAAAAGAAAAACTAAGATAAATAAAGATACAATAAAAGCTCAAATACTAAAAGGAATAAATGATTCAAAGTGCAACCTAGAATATGAAGAAATTAAAAGGTTATTTAAAATCTCTGATGAAAGAGTTGACAGAAATATTAGGTATGTAAGTGGTGAAAGATGGAAAGCATCGGCTGCTATAGGATATGCAAATAGAAAGAAAATATTTTGTTATCCATGGTTAAATTCAAAAGATATAGAATTATTGCATGATCAAATAAAACAGACAGTAGATGTTTTGCTTAAATCAGGTTGTATAGTAATAATACCAACAACGAAAAAAGAAAATATAGAAGGAATTTCAAGTCAAATATATTTAGAATTTGTTTAGAATTTTTTTATGATGAACCATATCATTCTATGTTAATTTTTATTTTGTTCTAATATGGGATCCTGATTATTAGAAGATAGTAGATTTAAATATTGCTATGTTATATTTTGATGTATGGCTCTTAATTATATAGTATAAAATTAAATATGTAGACGTAACACATTCTTTTAGTAATAAAATATTGCAAAGGAGTGTGTTTTCTACGAAAAATAAAAATTTGGAGTGTCAATTAATGCCTGTGGTAATGTTCTTTATAGTCATGAGAAAGTTCATAATATTTGTTATATAGGAAACTCACTCTGTTAAGCAGAGGAGTACAAGTTATTTAGCCAAATGCAAGATTTGGAATAACATAGCATATACAGGACAGCAATATGATAGAGTAACAAATCAGTACTACCTAAGAGCAAGGTATTATAATCCAGTAATAGGTAGATTTACACAAGAAGATGTATATAGAGGAGATGGATTAAATCTATATGCATATTGTAATAATAATCCGGTAGAGTATTGTGATCCTAGTGGGTATGCAAGAAAAAAACGTACTCCTAAAAATAATGTTGTTGGTATTAAGATAAATAAAGATGGAACAAGAACATATACCCTTTTATATAGAGAAAAATACAATAAAAAAGGAACGTTTAAAATTACATTTGATGCAGAAGATAATTGTTTGTTTGAAAGACATCCGGAATATTTATATGATAATGGAGGTAAACGTAGTAAGGTTGTATTGGAGGAGGGGTTTTCAGGAAATAGATCAACAGATAAAAGAAAAGTAAAGAAAAAATATAAAGAACTATATAATCAAGATTTACCAAGTGGATTTGAGTTAGAGCATTCATATGATATGAAGACTATATATTTGGTTGACGAGACTGTACATGGAAGTACCGCACACACAGGAGGACATTCTAAGGCAAAAAAAGATAAGAAAAAAAGAGAAAATGGGAAATGTTAGCGAAAGAAAGAGGTGTGAAATGAATAAAGAAATAGATAATAAAATAAGAAGCATTACTAAAGAAATCAATAAGGATTCAGCAAATGTAGAACTTATATTAGAAAGGGCTAGATTGTATGAACAAGTACAAGATTATAATAAATGTGTTAAGGATTATGAATTAGCTTTAAATATTGATGGTGATAATGCTGAAATATATTTAAACATGGGGATAATTTGTGAAAAAGATGCAAGAGTGTGTGTGGATGGTTTTTGGAAAAAAGAAGAAAAATATGATGAGGCATATGATTATTATTCTAAAGCAATAGATTTAAGTCGTGATAATAAGAAATTATATATACACCGAGGAAATTTATTAAGAGATGTATTTGAAGAAGATGAAGAAGCTTTAGAAGATTATTTAAGAGCATATAAGATAGATAATAAAGATTATGTAGTATGTAAATTAATTGCTGAAACATATTACTTGATAGATGATAGTGAAAATTCAATTAGATTTTATAAAAAAGTTATAGAAATGAATAAAGAGGATGTATCGTCGATAGAAGCAATTGCAGATATTTATCAAGAATTAGAAAAATATGAAGAGGCAATCCAATATTATAATAGAATAATTGATAAAGTTGATAATACTTATAGTATATGTTTTGATATAGGTATATGTTATTTTAGGTTAAAAGATTATAAAAAGGCATTAAATCAATTAGAGCAGTGTAATGTATCTCAAAGAGATTATATATATTATTTTATTAAAGGTGAGATATATGAAGAATTAGGAAAATATAATGACGCATTAATAGAATATGATAAATCTTTATCATTAAAAGAAGAAGCAGCAATTAGAGATAAAAAAGAAGTTATATTGAATAAGTTAGAAGGAATGAAAAGTGATGGAAAAGATAAATAAAGAAAAAGTGACTAATGAAGATATTTGTAATTTTGAAAATATTATAGGGGGAAAATTACCATTAGAATACAGAGAATTTTTGTTAAAAACTAATGGAGGAGTTCCTAAGAATCAAGAATTTATTACAAAAGATAAATTTGTAGAATCATATTTAATTAATTTATTACCATTATTGGGGGAAAATGAGGAAACAATAATTGATGAATATAATAAAAATAATTTAAAGCAATACATTTTACAACATCTAATAATAATAGGCTTGGATCCAATTAAATCACCAATTGTTATTTCAATTGGAAAAGAAGATTATGGTAAGGTATATTATTGGCATAAAGAATTTGATGACGAGGAAACAATACTTTCATATAAAAATATGCATTTAATTGCAGAGGATTTTAAAGAGTTGTTTAAAATACTTAAATAGTGCAAACTCACTTACAATTGTAAAATAGTTAGCGACTAAATAATTAGGCTTTTTATGATAAAATAAAATCAAGACAATGTAGTATCAAGATTCACAAGAGGATATTCATAATATTTATTATATAGGAAACTCACTCTGCTTAGCAGAGGAGTAGAAGTTATTTAGCCAAATGCAAGATTTGGAATAACATAGCATACACAGGATAACAATTATGATAGAGTAACAAATCAGTACTACCTAATTACTTTCTGGCAGAATTCCAATAAAGGATGAAGAAATATATTGTGATGATATAGAACTTAATAATTATAAATTGAAGTGTATGGGATGGTATGTAGGAAAAAGAGAGTATTTAGGCACTATAGTGAAAAAACAAATTACTGTTAAGAAAGCATTCAAACTTGCTATGAAGAAATACAAACGTTATAAAAATTTAAAAGATATAATTGAAGAATTTTATCTTTCACTAGATAGATTAGATTATAAGATTTCAAATTACAGTGGAGAAAGATTACGAGCATCTTTAGCAATTGGGTATGCAAGTAATAGAATAATATATTGTTTTCCATGGATGAATACAGCAGAGTTTCATGACATTATTTTGAGTTCAGGGGTATTTCGTTTTTTTACAAAATTAAAAGAGGAAGGATGCATAATAATTTTACCTACTTCTCGAAGAGAGAATGTAATTGGATTTGCAGATGAAATAATTGATATCAATAATCCGAAGTTTAAGAGTGTATTATTTGAAAATCCATATTTTCAAGAATATTTTTAGTAAGAGGATAAAAATAATGTAGAGAGAAGATAAAATGAATCAGCTGAAATTAAGTAAGTTTGTCCATTAAATTTTAGCAGCTTTAGTGACATACGTTTATTATAAATGAGTTAACTGTTAAGCAATTGTGAGCGTCAAAGATTTCATGTATTTTAACTATAGTAGAAGCTAATGATATATGTAACCATTATAATAAGGTATTATAATCCAGTAGAGTATTGTGATCCTAGTGGGTATGCTAAAAGGATATGTAAAGATGGCGGACCAAAGGAGAATAATCATGGTAATGAGACCAGTTATGTGAAGTATACAGTATGTGGAGAAGGAATGGTTGGAGAAAACAACTATCTGTTGCTTTGGGAAAAAAATGAGATTGAAGAATTGAATGATGATTATGAAACGCAAGAATTTTTGAATAACATAATACTCATTGGTTCTGATGGTGGAGATATGGCATATGGCATAGATATAAGCGGTAAATATATCAAAGTTCCTTTTATTGGAATGGATGATGAGGAAGTAAAAATCATTGCAGAAGATTTTGATGGTTTTATAGACTATGTATGGAACAGAGAATAATATTTAATTAAGTCTCTATTTAAGGATATCAACCATCTAAAAATTTTAACATAGTCTATAAAGTAATCGAAATAGATCTAAGTTAGAGAAAAATCCATTTATATATGTTTATATATCATGTATTATGAGCATCTTTAATAACGGCAAGATAGCCTATGAAATCCATAGCTATATTTTAAGATTTTATTTGTTTGTAAACTCATAAGACGAGTTATGGTTAATAGATTTTCTAATGCATCAAAGCTTGCAAGATTTGATGGTATAGCACCATTTAGTATGTCATCAAATGGTAAAGATAAAGATTTGGCAACCAAGCAGGGAAACAGAAGATTACAGGCTACAGTTTACAGCAGTACTAAAATATAGTTTTGGAAGATTCTCCTAAAGGATAAGTTCTTCATAATGTAGATGAATAAGGAAGTACTATTTTAATAGATGATTATGGTAAAATAAGAGCAAGGTATTATAATTGTTTTGTTTTGTAAATTATTTTATAATAAGCGAGTAGAGATAAAAAACAATTTTGGTTTGGATTTAAAGAAAAGCCAGAAAAAAGAATTCGGTAAATTTGAAAAGAAAAAGTATTACATATGGTGGGAAAAAACATGGAGAAAAAAATTAGATCTATATATTTAGATAATTTAAAATTATTTTTAACTGTATTAGTTGTTATATATCATTTTGCTCATGGCTATGTAGGGTATATTGATTGGACATATAAAGATGGAAGTTATAGTGACTCTTTATATAATTTTATATTAATTGACAAATCTTTTTTTATGGGTTTATTCTTTTTGATATCAGGATATTTTATTTCAATATCTATAAAAAATAGTTCAACTAAGGAATTTATTTTGAAAAAAATAAAAAGACTTATATTGCCAACATTCCTATTATTATTAGTAGAAATGCCAATAGCTATTTATTTAGTAAGTTATTTCGTTAATAATGAAAAAAATGATTTTTTAAGTTTTTATTTAAATACATATTTAGGGGAAGGTAAATTAACATATGGACCTGGATGGTTTATTGTAAATTTATTTATGTTTTCAATTGCATATTTGATGTATACAAAAATATTTAAAGATAGTTTAATGGTTAAAATAGGCAAATTAAATATTAAAAAGATTTTGCTTATTACATTAGCATTAGCACTTTCTTCATTTATTATAAGAATTTATTATCCAATGGATACATGGATTACTTTACTATTTGTAGGCATAGAACCAGCACATGAATTTCAATACTTGATTTTATTTATTGTGGGAATAATAGCATATAGAAATAGTTGGTTTACTAATATAAATGAGAAGATAGGAAAGGGATCAGTAACATTTAGTGTTGTTTTAATAATATTATTTTGTACTAAAGCATATTTCCCTGATAAAGTGGGAATAATAATAAATAAGTATTATTCGGTTTATGAATCTATACTATGTATTAGTTTATGTATAGGATTGATATATTTATTTAAAAAATATTTGAATCATACCAATAATTTCATTACCGTTTTATCCAAGGATGCATATTCAGTATATTTGATACATGTTTTATTTGTTATTATTTTTCAAGTTATGTTTCATTATATAAACATTAATTTATATATTAAATTTTTGATTGGAAGTATATTATCTATAATTTGTTCATTTGTATTTGCAGATGTTTTTAGAAGAATAAAAGCTATAATATGAAGAGATATATCATTTATGTAATGAAATTAATTATAGTTTAGGTGCAATAGAAGAATTATATGAAATATATAATTATACAATGACAACGGTTGAAGTAGCGATTGCAAGCTATGTGAATAGATGGTTTGATAAGGTTAATCTTGTGTAAAAGAAGTTCACGTAGAAGTTAGAAGTGATAGTTAAGTAGGATTTCAAAACATAAAAAGACAGAATTATATAAAAAAATGACTTTATAGAACAAGAATTATATATATATTCATGTATAATTAAATTAAAAGAATTAATAATGAGAGTGTAGGAGGTAGCTATGGAGAAGAGATGGTGGCATAGTTCAGTAGTATATCAGATATACCCAAGGAGTTTTAACGATAGTAATGGAGATGGAATAGGGGATTTAAAAGGAATAATAGAAAAATTAGATTATCTAAAAGAGCTTGGAATAGATGTAATATGGCTTAGTCCTGTATATAAATCTCCAAATGATGATAATGGTTATGACATAAGCGATTATTATGACATAATGGATGAATTTGGAACTATGGAAGATATGGACAATTTACTTAAAGAGGCAAAGGATAGAGGAATCAAGATAGTAATGGATTTGGTTGTTAACCATACATCTGATGAACATAAATGGTTTATAGAAGCAAAGAAATCCAAGGATAATGAGTATAGAGATTATTATATATGGAGAGATCCAGTTGATGGTGCAGAACCAAATGGATTAGAATCATGTTTTAGCGGAAGTGCATGGGAATATGATGAGAATACTAAACAATATTATTTACATTTATTTAGTAAAAAACAACCAGATTTAAATTGGGAGAATGAGAAAGTCAGAAGAGCTGTTTATGATATGATGAACTATTGGGTTGATAAAGGAATAGGTGGTTTCAGAATGGACGTTATTGACTTAATAGGAAAAGTCCCAGATAAGATGATAACAGGTAATGGTCCTAAACTTCATGAATATCTACAAGAAATGAATAGAGCAGCTTTAGCAGGTAATGATTTATTAACAGTTGGAGAAACATGGGGAGCAACTCCAGAGATTGCAAAGTTATATTCTAACCCAGCTAGAAATGAATTAAGTATGGTATTCCAATTTGAGCATATTGGTTTAGATCAAGTAGAAGGAAAAGAAAAATGGGATGTGAAACCATTAGATTTAGTTGAACTTAAGAAAGTATTATCAAAATGGCAAACAGCTCTAGGAGAAGAAGGTTGGAATAGTTTATTCTGGAATAATCATGATCTTCCTAGAATAGTATCTAGATGGGGAAATGACACAGAATATAGAGTAGAAAGTGCAAAGATGTTAGCAACTCTTCTTCATGGTATGAAGGGAACACCATATATATACCAAGGTGAAGAATTAGGAATGACTAATATAAGATTAGAAAATATTGAAGATTACAATGATATAGAATCTATTAATATGTATAAAGACAGAATAAGTAAAGGTTATAGTCATGAAGAAATAATGAATTCTATATACAAAAAGGGCAGAGATAATGGTAGAACTCCTATGCAATGGGATGATTCAGAAAATGCTGGATTCACTACAGGAAAGCCATGGCTAACTGTTAATGCTAATTATAAAGAGATAAATGCAGCAAAAGCGTTAGCAGATAAAAATTCAGTATTCTATCATTATAAGAAGCTTATAGAGATAAGAAAATCAAATGAAACAATAATTTATGGTGATTATAAATTATTATGTGAAAATGATAAAAATATTTTTGCATATTTAAGAGAATTAAATGGAGATAAAATATTAGTAGTATGTAATTTCTATGATAAAGAAGCAGAATTTAAGTATAATGATACTTTTAATGATGCAGAGATTCTATTAAGTAATTATAACGATTCTAGTTTATCAATAGATAGTTTACAATTAAGACCTTATGAATCAATTATGTATAGAATAAAATAATATAATATATCAACAAATAAACTCTAACTATGAGATGTATCTATAATAAAGTTATGTCTCTATAGTTAGAGTTTTTTACTATTTATATAATCTAAGAGACACTATAGGAAGATACCTTAATAATTTAAATCTTCAACTATTTACAAATATTGACGAATAAGCTCAAATATAATATAATTATGAATATTATGTAAAATACTTGTATATAATGTGTAAATTCAACAGATGATTATGACGTCAGAACATAAAAAAGGGGTGGAGAGATGGAATTCTTGGTTTCAGCATGTTCAGATGTAGGAATAAGAAAAAAAGTAAATGAAGATAGTTTTTGTATAAAAGAAGCGGAAACAGCAATTGGAAAAGTTCTATTAACAGTAGTATGTGACGGAATGGGTGGATTAGCTAAGGGAGAATTAGCTAGCGCGACTGTTATTAGGGCTTTTTCACAATGGTTTGAAGTAGAATTACCAAATCTTATACAGAATGAATTTAGAGCAGAAGATGTTACTGAACGTTGGAATAATATGATTAAAGATTTAAATATGAATATAGGAAATTATGGAGCTAGGTGTGGTTCAATGTTAGGAACAACTGTAACAGCAGCTTTAATGTATCAAGATAAATTGATAGTGGGACATGTTGGAGATTCTAGATTATATAGTATATATAATGATGTTGAACAAATTACAGAAGATCAAACTGTTGTACAGAGAGATGTAAATAGTGGGAAAATTACTGCAGAACAAGCAAAAGTAGATCCTAGAAAAAATGTATTGCTGCAATGCGTTGGAGCATCTAAAGTAGTTAATCCAGAATTTAAAATACAAAAATTAAATAAGGATACAACATATATATTGTGCTCTGATGGATTTAGACATGAGATAACAGAAGATGAAATATTTCTATCCTTTAATCCAATTAAGTTAAAGGATGAAGCAACTATAGAAAGAAATGCAAAGAAGTTAGTAGAAATTAATAAGGACAGAAGAGAAAAAGATAATATTACTGTAGTTGTTGTTAAAACATATTAAGGGGTGAATTTGTTGGCAACAGTAGGAACTGTAATTGATGGAAAGTATGAATTATTAAAGTTAATAGGAAAAGGTGGAATGTCTAGAGTATATTTGGCTATGGATAAGAGGCTAAATAAACAATGGGCTGTAAAGGAAATCATTAAGAGTTCAAGGTCTAGAAATAATGAGATTATAGTTCAGAGTTTAATAGCTGAAGCTAATCTTATGAAAAAACTAGATCATCCAGCGTTACCTAGAATTGTAGATATTATAGAAAATGAGAATACAATATATGTAATTATGGATTATATAGAAGGTGAGAGTTTAAGCTCAGAGATAGATAAACATGGAGCACAACCACAAGAATTAGTTATAGAGTGGGCAAAGCAATTAGGAGAAGCTTTAGATTATTTGCATACTAGAAAACCACCTATTATATACAGAGATATGAAACCTGCAAATGTAATGTTAAAACCAGATGGAAGTGTTAAACTTATAGATTTTGGAATAGCAAGAGAATATAAGGAAGGGCAGAGCGAAGATACAGTAAGTTTGGGAACTAAAGGATATGCAGCACCTGAACAATTTGGAGGAAAAGGCCAGACAGATGAAAGAACTGATGTATATTGTTTGGGTGTAACATTATATCACCTAGTTACTGGCAAGAATCCATGTGAACCACCTTATGAATTATATCCTATAAGACATTGGAATCCACAATTATCAGGTGGTCTTGAAAATATAATTCTTAAGTGTACACAATTGAATCCAGATGATAGATATCAGTCATGTGCAGAATTGTTATATGACCTAGATCATTATGAAGAAATAGATGATTCCTATAAGAAAAAACAAAAAAATAAACTTAAAGTATGTTTAACAATTATTGCATCATGCCTTATATTTGCAATAATAGGAGGGGTATTACAAGGAATTAAAGTTCATAAGAACAATTCTAATTTTGATCAGATAATATCTCAAGCTGAAAAAGCAACTTCAGATAATGAGGCGGAAAAGTTGTATGCTGAAGCAATAAATTTAAAACCTTTAGATATAGATGCTTATATAGGGCTTATACAAGCATATAAAGAAGACGCAAGTTTTAGTCTCGAAGAACAAAATGAATTTATGAATGTTATTAGTCCTAACTTGACTAAATTAAGAGAAGAAGCAGGATATGTAGAATTGGCATTTGAGATAGGTAAGTTGTATTGGTATTACTATGATTATGGAAAAGACAATAGCAGTGATAATCAGATAACTAGAATGAAGAGTTCTACGGAATGGTTTCAAGATGTAATTAAATATGGTGGGAAATCCTTTGAATATTATGATATGGCCAAGGTTTATTGTGACATAGGAAATTATTATAAGGATGTGTATCTAAAAGAACAAGAAGGTACTGCAAAAGAGATTTATGAAAAATATTTTGAAAATCTTCAGAAACTATTAGATATGATATATGATAAGGAAGATGAAAATGAGATTGTTCATATGGAATTATATAAATTAATAATTACTTCTTTAGAGAATTATTCAAGAAAGTTCAAGGCAAATGGTGTTCCAGAGAAGGATGTTAGAGATATGTATAATCAAGTAAAAGAAAAAGTGGAAAGTTCTAAGATGACTACAGAAAAAACTATAGATATGCAAGAATATATAGAGAGTAGATTAGAAGAAACACTAGAAGCAATTGATAGTGCGTATAAAAAGGAGTAGAAGCTATGAATGATGTGAATATATTAAACATGATATCAATTATATGTTTCTCAATATCTGGAGTACTTTTGATAATTGGAATAATATTATTTATTAAGTTTGATGTGATAGGAATAATTAATGATTTACGAGGCAAGAAAGCACAAAAGCAGATAGAGAAGATAAGAGAAAATTACAGTAGAACTAGTAGGGTTAGATATAACCTAGATCGAAATGGATCAAGTGAAGAAATTACTGAAGATATAGAGAAAACTGATGAGATTATAGATAAGCCAATTACAGGAGAAAAATCAGAATTATCTGATATAGATAATAGTTTAGATGTAGATACAAGTAATGAAATAGAAGAAACTGATTTACTACAAGAAGAAGTAGAAGAAGGTACGGAAGTATTGACAGATGAACTAGAGGAAAGAACAGAATTGTTAACAGATGAATTAGAAGAAGGTACAGAAGTATTATCAGAGGGAACGGTAGTGCTTGTTAGTAATGATTCAGATACAAGTGAAGAAACTACTCTTTTAAATTCTTCTAGTGAGGAAACTACTTTGCTACAAGAAGATAGCATTTCAGATTTTAAGATTATAAAAAATATAATTTCAATAAATACTAATGAGTATATTTAAAAAAGAATGGGGGATAATATGAATAATAGGGGGAAGAAAATACTATCATTACTTATTGTATTAGTGATAGTATTGAATTTATTACCAGGTGACTTTAGAGTTAAGGCAAGTGAAACAGAATCTTATACACATAAGATTGAATGCGATGATAACTGTGAGGTTGTAGATACAGAAGGTAATCCGATAGAAGAGGTTAATGTACCAACTGAAGATAAGACATATCAGTTGATTATTAAACCTAAGGATAAGGATTATACTATATCTTCGGTACATTTAACTGATGAAGAGGAAACTGAAGCATCAGATATAAACATATCAGATACTGATGTGTCTTATGTATGCACTGTAGATAATATAGAAGACACAGATGTTATTATATCTTGTAAGAAGATAGAAGAAGTGTCAGCAAGTGATATGGATCAATACATTCAAGTAACTGGAATGGATGATACTGCAGTAGTTAACAATGAAGATAATTCTATATGGTATGCTCCAGAAGGTAGAGTTCTTATTACACCACTTAATGATGTTAAGAGAATTGGAGTATATTCTGAAACAGATTCTAAGTATGAATTAGATAGTCAATATATATTATCAGGTGGTCAATCTATAGATAAGATATATTTTGAAGATTCTCATGGTAAGCTTAGAGTATGTAAGGTGTCTATACAACCTATAGGAGATTTTACTGTAGATGCAACTAACACACAATTGTTAGATGAAGTAACAGTAAAAGAACATGCTAGTGTAAATAATGATAATCTTAAGTTCACAGATGTAGTAGGACTAGATTATATTAGATATAGTACATCTGTAGATGATTATAATAATTCTACCTATGATAAAGAAGCAAGTGATATTATATTAGTTAATGATGAGGAATTCTCATTTGAATTAGGAGAAGGAACTTATTATATATGGGCTTATAATAAGTTAGGTCAGAAGAGTAGTAATTACAAGAAGGTTACTGTTAATATAGACACAGAAGCACCTAAGATAAAATCATTAAAAACTAGTGCTTTTAATAATAAACCTCAAGGCAATTGGAAGGATGCAACTAATGTATATGAGGATAATGACAGTTGGACTATGTGGCTTAATAGTACAATGCTCAATAGTAACATGGCAATCGGTATGGAGTTTGATGAAGAAGTAGAAGAGATAGCATATTCATTAGCTAAAGGGCAAGGTTATTCTGACTTAGATGGTGAAGATTACAAGAAATATGACTCTTTATATTGGGTTCCTTTTAGACATGCATCATTAAAAAAATTACAGAAGACATATTATATAGAAGTTAAAGATAAATTAGGTAATACAGATATTAGAACTATAAGTTTAAAGAAGGATATTGAATCTCCTAAAATAACAGATAGTAATATTGGAGATATAATAAATAAGGGCTGGACTAATGAATATCCAGTTATTACATTTAAAGTTAATGATCCAACATCGGAGGATTCTTTAGCTTCAGGAGTACAATCTGTAAAATGGAATACTACAAATGATATTGCAAATGCTAATGTTATAACAGCTGATTTAAATGAACAATATAATATAGAAACAGACCAAATAGATGGTTCAGCAAATGGATTAAATACAACAGTATATATATGGGTTACAGATAATGCCAATAATACAATTGTGGAAGAAGTACCTATACAAGTTGATCCAATAGCTCCTGTTATAACCAATATTGAATTAGTAGATAGAAATAGTAGTTTATTTATTCCATATGATATAGTTAATAGCAATAAATTTTGGTATAAAACAGAAAATGTACAATTAAAAGTACATGTTAAGAAGAATGCATTAGAAACTACTAAAGTGGAATTGAGATATAAATGGGACCAAAGTTCTGAAGAAAGTATAGAAATGAATTGGGATACAAAAAATTCAGAATACATTTGTATGGTAGATTTAAATTATGCACAATTAAAAAATAATAAAAATAATTCATTACAAGCATATGATACTGTGGGTAATGTAAGTAATGTAATTTCTTATAGTTTAGAAGAAGATTCTAATCCACCACAAATAGATAATAACATAGATGTTAATGATAGTTCGTCAATAAAATATTTAAAAGAAGATCAAGATGTGGTGTTAACAGTTTCGGATGTTCAATCTGGAATATATACAGCAACATGTACAATAAATGATGAAGAAAATTCAACTGATATTGCTAGTACTGGTAAGATAGTTTTTAAATCAAAAGATTATAAAGATTCACAAACTATGGAAGCTAATATACAGGCAGTAGATAAAGCGTTAAATAAATCATCTAGGGTTTATAAATGGGCTTGGGATTCAGAAGGACCTAGTATAGATATTAAATCTTCTATAGAAAACATGCTTGTAGAGGATGAAGATAATAAATATGTATTAATCGGAAAAGATACTAAATTACAGATTGATGTATCAGATGACGTATCAGGAGTAAAATCTGTAGAAGTAACAAGAAATGGAGAAACAAAAACTTATACTGATTCATTAATAGAATTAGATTTTGAAGATGATGCAGAAGAAGATATATACATTAAAGCAGAAGATAATGTTGGATATATATCTGAAAAGACAATACATGTAAAATGTATTAGAGAAGAAAAAGCATTTACAAAGTTTAAAATAAAATATGATGGTAGTGAAATTAATAATGATACAATAATAAATGGATCATTACCACTAGATGTTACTGTTACTAATGAGAAAGGTTCTTCTTCTATAATAAATGCAAGCTGGGAATGTTTAATGGGAGATAATAAATTAGGAAATGGTAATACTGGGAATGCGTCAAGTGGTACTAATGAATTAAAGTTTAATATACAAAATAAAGATTATTGTGGAAGTGATTTCTCATGTGGTGAGGTTACAATAAACGTATATATAAGTTATCAAGGTGGATACTTATATAAATATCCAATAAAACTAAAAATAGATAAAGTAGCACCTAGTATAGAATCAAATAATAAATCGCGTTACAAGACTAATAGCAACGTTGAATTCAAAGTAAGAGATGCAATAAAAAAAGATGGTGAATATATAACTGAATGTCAATCAGGAGTTAAAGAAGTAAGATATAGTTTTGATTCTGAAGCTTATAAGAAAGATACCTTAGCATCTAATCAAGAAAATGTATATAAGGCAATACAATCTAGCGATTCAGATAAATACTTTATAAGTATATTAGATAAGAATGAGCAAGATATTAATTATTATGTTTGGGCATATGATAATTTAGGAAACAAAAGTGAACAAATATCTAAAACAATAGAAATAGATAATACAGCACCTAAAATTAAGTCGGCTAATATATATTTAGATGGTAACATTATAAATGATAATTGGAGTAATGATTCTGTAGAAGTTGTGTTAGATATTGAGAACAAAGATATTACTGGAAAAGATCTGGAGGATTTAAGTGTATATTATATAGATCCAATAACACAAAGTGCTAATATTATAAATAAAAAGAATAATCATTATACATTTACTGTTAATAAAGAAGAAGGTAAAGTATTAAATAATGAATATAAGATTTATGCAGTTGATGAAGCTGGTAATAAATCAGAACAATATACTAAAATAATTAAGATTGATAATAAATCTCCAGAAATCAATATAAAAGATAAAGATAAATATAACAAGGTATGGAAACAAACAGATTATGATATATTATTAAATGTATCAGATGATGCATCAGGAGTAAAAAAAGTTACTTGGAGTGCCGATAAAGATGGCAAGGATCAAAAAGAAATAACAAATAAAATTGATGATTTATATTCAATTAATACATCTGAATTAGTTGATAATGATTTCTTTGGAATAGATGGAGTGTATTATTTCTTTGTATATGATAATGCAGGTAATGTATCAAGAGAAACATTACAAGTACAAATAGATAAAACTAATCCTAAATTGGAATCAGTTAATATTGAAGGCAATGGAAGATACGAAAATGATTATATATTTAGTAATATAATGCCGCAGCTAATTATGCAAGTAGTTGATGAAAACATATCTTCAGGAATAGAAGAAGTTAATGTGTATATGAATGATGTAAATGTTCCATTGAAGGCTGATAAGACAGCAAGAGGTTATATACTAATGTTAAATTCAGCAATTCCAAGTCAAGGAAGTTTATGGATTGATGTTGTTGATAAGTCTGGAAGAAGGTTCTATGATTCTGTAGATTACTCTAAAGACAAAAATACTATTAAATATATGCTAGAAAAATCTAAGCCTAATATAAATATTGGATTAGAAAAATCAGTAGTAATTAACAATAATATTTATTTCAAAACTAATAAAATAAATATTAGTGCAACTGATAACAATATAGATTCAACACTACAATCAGGAATAAAGAGCATGAAATATTCTGTGTGGTTTAATACAAATAAATTATATGAAGAAGAAAAAACTAATGATAAACCATTACAAGATATAGAAACAAGTTTTAATTTATTAAATGATGAATTAAATAAATATAGAAGCAATAAGGGATATGACAATGTAGATGTTACATTCTCAAAAGTAGAAGACTATGCTACTAATACTATAGAGAATAAAACATATTCTTATAGATATGATGATTATGCACCACATATGGTTGAAGCTAGTATAATTAATGGATCTTCAAGAGATAAAATAGAAGCAACTAAGGAAGTTGCTTATACAGATAAGTATTCATACAATTCTGATATATCAATTAAATTTATAGCTACAGATGATAATGGATGTGGTGTAGAGAAGTTTGAATATTGCTTAAAAGATTCAACAGGAAAAGAAGTATTTAAAGGAATTAGTGAAGCTGATAACAATAATTCATTTACAATAACAGATGAATTTAAAAATGACTTTAAAGGTAGTATATACGTAAAAGTAATAGATAAACTAGGAAATATAAGTGATGAATATTGTTATGGTGGTATTATTGTAGAACATAGTGCTGAGAGCAATACAATAGGTACAATATCGTTATCAGGAGATAGTAGAAAAATAATTTTAGATAATAGAGCAGTTTATAATAGTAATGTTAATATGCAATTTAAGTTTTCTAATTCTTTTGCAGGAATAAATAAGATAGAATACAGAGTAATTAGTGCAAAAGATAATAAAGCGTTGTATGTAGGTAGTAATAATTATTCAGGATCTGAAGAAGAATTGTTATATGAATATAATATGACTTATGAAGGCAAGTTAGATATCTACATTAAGGTAACAGATAGATGTGGTAATACAAAAGAATTTACTGAAAAAATAATAATAGATAAAACTAATCCAAAAGTTGATAAAAATTCAATAGACACAACAAGGTATTATAAAAAAGGAGATGTTATCTCTGTAAAAGCCTCAGATGTTGATGGAACAAATAAATCTGATAATCAAACAGGTGTAAGTTTCTTGAGATATGGTTATAATGAGGAAGATTATAATAACGATAATTATTCAAGTGATAGAAACACAATAAAAGAGGATGAGAATGGTGTATATAATATATCAGTAGAGAGTGATAAGTCAGAAACTAAGATGTATTATATATGGGCATATGATAATGCAGGTAATAAGTCAGAAGCTTGTATAGTTCCTATAGATATAGATAATACTAAACCTATAATTAATAATATAGATAAAGGATATGTAGGTGAATGGAGTAATAAACAAGTTGAATTAAGTGTATTTATAGATGAACAAGGTGGATCAAAGTTAAGCAAAGTAGAATATAGTGAAGATAAAGATGACTATTACAATGATTCAGAAGAAGCTAACAAGGCAACTTGTATTAAAGATGATAATATATATCAATATAATATAATTATTGACGATACAAGAGATTATATTAAAACTATATATGTATGGAGTTATGACAATGCAGGTAATAAGTCAGAATGTAGTGAAATAGAAATAAAACATGATGAAACATTGCCTACAGTAGATAGTGTAGAGGTAATACCAACTAGAGATTGGGTTAATTATGCTAGAACAATAAAGATAAAAGTTTCTGATAATTCTAGTAGAGATGGAGTTAATTCAGGAGTAAAAGATATAATATGTACTGATGATATTGCAGGAGAAACATATTCTTTCGATAATAATATAACGAAAGTACAAGATGGCATATATGAAGTGGTTGTTCCAGAAAAAGATGGTAGAGTACAATCCTTTGATGGACAATATTATATATGGGTTATAGATAATGCAGGTAATAAATCAAAATATTCAGAGACAACAGTTAAGACTGATGTAGATAAACCAGTTATATCTGATATTAGAGTTATTCCAACAGATAGAAATTTAGAGAAGAACTATATTAGATTCTTGAATTTTGGAACATTTTCTAAGAATTCTATGGATGTAGTTGTTTCAGTTGAAGATGGAGATATATCTTCAGGAATTAATGAAGTTTATCTGGTTGGTGATGAAGGTGTTATAAATAGAAATAGTATTATAGAGGCATATGTAACAACTGCAACATTTACATTAGACAAAGGAACTTATAATAATCTAAAAGCATATGCAGTAGATAATGCAGATAATCAAAGTGAAGAGGTATATATTTACGAAAAAGATACTAATGTAAAAGGCAAATTAGGCAATAATTACATGATAGAGGATACTGAACCTACTATAGAAGTTATAGCAAAGCAAGAAGAATGTATAGATAGTCATTCAAGAAGTTGGGTTAAGGGTACAGAAAAATATAATATAGAAATACAAGATGATGAATCAGGAATTAACAAGCTTACTATTAAGGTAAATGATAAAGAAAAAACTTACGATTATGTAAAAGAATCAAGTACTAAAATAATGAAGGATGCAATAGAACTTGCATTAGAGGAATATGAAGATCCAAAAGATAATATATACAATGTTACATTGACATTAGAGGATAATGCAGGCAATATAACTACAAAAGAAATGAAATTTTATAGAGATGTATTTGCACCTAATATTGTGGATATAAAAGTTGAACCATCAAATGATAATTATCTTAATAATTCAGGATTTGAATATGGTTTCTATGCAAATAATAATAGAACAATAAAAGTTTATGCAGATGATGGAGACTTTTCATGTGGATTAAAATCTATTACTTATTACTTGGTTGATTATACTAATATGCAAGCAGGTGTTACTTCAATAAGAAAAACAATACAATTAGTTAATAAACAAGCAACATTTAATATACCAACAGATTTTAAAGGGAAAGTATGTGTAGTAGCAACAGATAATTTAGGAAATGAAACAGAAGTATATAGAGAATCAAAAGGAATAATATTAGAAAGTAATTCAAGACACCAAAAAACTTCTAAAATAAGTTTTAATAAGGAAGGTACATCTAAGAGAGATATAGATGGAAGAGAATTATACAATAAAGACATAAATGTTACTTTTTCTGTGGAAGATAATTATTCTGGAATAAAAGAAATAAGATGGTCAGTAGAATCTCCTTATGATGCTAACAATAATAAAAGTGATGTAATAAATGTTAATAACGGAGTGATATCTGATAAATCTTCAAGTTGCGTTAAGAAAAAAACAGACAAAAATATAGTTAATGAAATTCAAAAGACAATAAGAGTTTCTAATAATAGCAACAATATAAAAGTAAAAGTACAATTAATAGATAATGCAGGTAATACAACAACTAAAGAGATTAACTTTAGCATAGATAAAGTTAATCCAACAATAGAAGTTAGCTATGACAATAATAACTATAATTCAGAAGATGGAACTAACTACTATAATGCAAACAGAATAGCAACCATAACAGTAAAAGAGAGAAATTTTGATAGTAAAAATGTTGAAGCTATAATAGAGAATACTCATGGTTCAGTACCTAGTATAGGACAATGGAATCTTATAGCGGATAATTCAAATCCGGATAATAATAGATATGTGGCAACATTAGCTTATTCTGAGGATGGAGATTATACATTTGATATAGGATGTAAGGATATGGCTGGAAATGTATCAAATGATTATGCTGCGGATAGATTTACTATTGATAAGACTAATCCAACAGTTCAAGTTTCATATAATAACAATAATGGAGCTAATGGTAATTATTATAACCAAGATAGAGTAGCAACAATAACAATAAATGAGCATAATTTTAATCCAAATAGTGTGGTTATTAATGGAAATGGAGTGGAGCAAGGAGCTAATGTAGCTTATCCATCAATAAGTAATTGGTCTACATCAGGTGATACACATACAGCAACAATAACTTATTCACAAGATGGTTTATATACATTAGATGTTGATTATAAGGATAAAGCTGGAAATGCAGCACAAGATATACCACAAGATAGTTTTTATATAGACAAAACTAAACCAGAATTAAAAATATCAGGGATAGAAAATGGTTCATCTAATAATGATGTAGTAATGCCAAGAATAACATATACAGATAATAATTTTGATGCTAATAATGTATCTATAACATTAACAGGTTCTTTAAAAGGAAATGTTGAGGTAAAAGGTGCATATTCAGACATACCAAATGGACAAAGTTTTATATTTGCAGACTTTGATAAGTTACAAGAAATAGATGATATCTACACATTAAATGCAAAAGTAATAGATAAGGCAGGAAATGAATCAGATGATAATATAATGTTTACTGTAAATAGATTTGGATCTGTGTATTTGTTTGATGCAGGACTTCAAACTATGATTGGTAAGTATATGAACTCAAATGAAGATATAAAATTAACTGAAATGAATGCTGATGATATAGATTTATCTAAGGTAAAAGTTAAGTTGAGTAAAAATGGAATTACTAATGATTTAACTAGAGGAAAAGATTTTACAGTAGAAAAGTCTGGTGGTAATGGTCAGTGGAGTAAACTTGATTATACAGTTAAGTCTTCAGCGTTTGAGGAAGATGGAAAATATATATTAACATTTATTTCGGTAGATAATGCAGGAAATACTAATGAAAATATTGATGAAACTAAAGGAGCTGAAATATGGTTTGGGGTTGATAAAACTGCACCAGTAGTAGTTCCTATAGGAATAGAAAGTGGTAAGACATATCCTGTTGATCATAAGGAAGCAACATTATCTGTAAGCGATAATTTGGTTTTAAATGATGTAAAAGTATATCTAAATAATAAATTAGTAAAATGTAATGTTAATGGTGATAATTATTCATTTGATGTTTCAGCAAAAAATTCAAGCCAAAGCATAAAAGTAGAAGCAACAGATGAAGCAGGTAATAAAGTAGTTCAAGAAGTTAAGAATTTCTATGTAACAACCAATTTATTTGTACGTTTCTATACTAATAAACCATTATTTATATCAACAATAGCAGGAGCAGTACTTATAGTTACAGGAATAACAATAGCATCATTTTATAGAAGAAAGAAAAAGACAGTAGAAAATAAATAATATAAAAAATTAAGTTAGCGAAATGTTTTAAACAACACAACATTTTTATGCTAACTTAATTTTTTACCCTAAATGTAAAAAAAAGTATCAAAAAAGTACAATGAAAAAGTATACATAAAAACTGAAAATATTTACATTTTGTCAGGTAAAATAGAGAAAAAAGATAAAAAAATATTGTTTTTTTAAAATTAGTATAAAAAATATACAAATTAGAAAGTAAATATACAAAAGTTAATCTTGAAAATTGATATGATATATTTTGTAAAGACGTACAAGAAAAATCAAATGAATATGATTAAAAAATAAAATTTAAGGTGGGATAAAGTAATTATGGTACAAGACAAATTAAAAGACATTCTTAAATCAAAGTTCAATAAATCAATAGCTGATGCTACTAACGAAGAAGTATACTATGCTTTATTAGAACTTACTAAAGCAACTGAGAAGGTAAAAGGAACAAACAAAGGCGATAAGAAATTATATTATATTTCAGCTGAATTCTTAATTGGTAAATTATTATCAAACAACTTAATCAACTTAGGATTATATGATGAAGTTAAGAAAGTATTAGCTGATAATGGTAAAGATTTAACTGAAATAGAAGAAATAGAATTAGAACCTTCATTAGGAAACGGTGGTCTAGGAAGACTTGCTGCATGTTTCATAGATTCTATAGCAACTTTAGGATTAAATGGTGATGGTGTTGGTCTTAACTACCACTTTGGTTTATTCCAACAAAAATTCGAAGAACATAAGCAAAAAGCAGTTAAGAATCCTTGGTTAACTAAGGAAAGCTGGTTAGATAAAACAGATGTAAAATTCGACGTATTATTCGGAGGATTTAAAGTAACTTCTACATTATATGATATAGATGTAACAGGATACAATAAACCATGTAATAAATTACACTTATTTGATATAGATACAGTTGATGAATCATTAGTTGGAGATAACGGAATTAATTTCGATAAAGAAGATATTAAGAAGAACTTAACATTATTCTTATATCCAGATGATAGTGATGAAGCTGGTCGTTTATTAAGAGTATATCAACAATATTTCATGGTAAGTAATGCAGCTCAATTAATTCTTTTAGAAGCTGAACAAAATGGATATGACCTACACAAATTAAATGAACATGTTGTTGTTCAAATCAACGATACACATCCATCAATGGTTATTCCTGAATTAATCCGTTTATTAGGAGAAAAAGGAATAGGAATGGATGAAGCTATTGAAATAGTTACTAAGACTTGTGCTTACACTAACCATACAATCTTAGCAGAAGCATTAGAAAAATGGCCAATCGATTACTTAGAAAAGGCAGTACCTCAATTAATGCCAATAATAAGAGAATTAGATATAAGAGCTAAGAAGAAATATAGTGATCCTAAGGTAGCTATCATTGATGGAGAAAACAGAGTTCACATGGCTCATATGGATATCCACTATGGATTCAGTGTTAACGGAGTTGCTGCTCTTCATACAGAAATATTAGAAAAAGAAGAATTAAAGCCATTCTATGACATATATCCAGAAAAATTCAACAATAAGACAAATGGTATAACTTTCAGAAGATGGTTATTACACTGTAACAATGAATTAGCTAACTACATTACAGAATTAATCGGAGATGAATACAAGGTTGATGCTAGTAAGTTAGAAGAATTAGGTAAGTTTGTTGATGATAAGAAAGTATTAGACAAATTAGAAGCAATTAAGAAGAATAATAAGATTGCATTAAAGAAATACTTAAAAGAAACTCAAAATATAGATATAAACGAAAACTCTATATTCGATATCCAAATCAAGAGACTTCACGAATATAAGAGACAACAAATGAATGTATTATACATCATTAATAAATATCTTGAAATTAAATCAGGAAAGGTTCCTACAACTCCAATCACAGTAATATTCGGAGCTAAGGCTGCACCTGCATATATAATTGCTCAAGATATAATTCATGCAATATTATGCTTACAAGAAATTATTAACAATGATCCAGAAGTTAACAAGTACTTAAATGTTGTTATGGTAGAAAACTACAATGTAACTAAAGCATCTAAGTTAATCCCAGCTTGTGATATCTCTGAACAAATATCACTTGCATCAAAGGAAGCTTCAGGAACTGGTAACATGAAGTTCATGTTAAATGGTGCATTAACATTAGGAACTGAAGATGGTGCTAACGTTGAAATACATCAATTAGTTGGAGATGACAATATCTACATCTTCGGTGAATCAAGTGAAACAGTTATAGAACATTACAAGAATGCTGATTATGTATCTAAGAAGTTCTATGAAAAACCAGAAATCAAGAAGTTAGTTGACTTCTTAGTAAGTGATGAAATGCTTAAGGTTGGAGATAAAGAAAACTTAACAAGACTTCAACAAGAATTAATCAACAAAGACTGGTTCATGACATTATTAGATCTTGAAGATTACATCAAGACTAGAGACGTTGTATTAAAAGATTATGAAGATAGAGATGCTTGGAACAAGAAAGTATTAATCAACATCAGTAAAGCAGGATTCTTCTCATCAGATAGAACAATCGCTCAATACAATGAAGATATTTGGAAATTAAAATAATTAATATGTTCTTATAAAAAGAGTTGTGCATAGAGATATGCATCAACTCTTTTTTTTTGTTCAAATATATTGTAAAATTAATCTAGTATAGAATTTGTATTATAGGGGGAAATATGAATAAAATCAAGGAGTTATATATAAGGTTTAACAATTCTAAGGGGAAGAAAATAGAGATAGGAGTGTTAATAGCTTATATTGTTTTAAAAATAATAATTATATCATTTCATGAACCATGGTTCGATGAGAATCAAGCATGGCTTATAGCAAAAAGTGCATCATTAATGGATATTCTTACCAAGATACCGCATGATGAAGGGCATCCACCATTATGGCATTTAATTATAATGCCTTTTGCCAAAGCTGGATTACCAATGGAATTAACATTAAAATTGTTAGTTAGCGTATTTACAACTATATGTATTGCTCTTATATTATTTAAATCGCCATTTAAGAGAATAATAAGAGTAGCAATTCCATTTACTTATTTTTTCTTCTATCAATATGGGATTATATCTAGATGCTATTGTGTTATGATGTTAGCATTTATATTATGTGCTATAACCTATAAGGATAGAGATGATAAACCATTTCGTTTTATCGGCTCGCTTATAATATTATTACTTAGTAGTGCATATGGATTAGTTTTGGCAGCAGGAATATGTTTGGTATGGTTATATGATATATGGAATAAGAGAAATATATTTAAGTTTATAAAGGAATTTGTTAGAGACAAGAGATGTTTAGCCCTTGTAGTTATTACCATAGTAGCATTATTAGCTATAGTAATAATTATACCAAATGATAATACTTATGCTACTAATAGAGAACCTATGAATAGTTTAGCACAGAGGATAATATATATGTTATTTATTGCACCTGCAGAAGCATTATGTTATGATATGCAATTAAATGGTATAATACTAAAGTTATCAGATATATATTGGGGAGCGTTAATAGCTGCATTGCCTTTGTGTTTGATGATAGATGGAATTTTAATAATGTTTATGAGAAAATACAAAGTGTTAAAAGAATTCTTAGTTCCATACATTATGTTGGCTATTATAGGGGCACAGTTATATTTTTCTCTACATCATATTGGGATAATAACACTATTGATTTTATATGTATTTTGGGTAGGAGTTGATAATAATAAACCTTTAGAATATAATGGAGATTTTATAAATAAATTTAAAATAAATTCTAAGGATAAAGTTAAACTTCATAGATTACTTATTATAAGTATAATATGTGCATGGATAGTTAGTATATCATTTTCTGTAGTAGCATCTATTAATGATATCAGAGATAATTATGGTGGGGCATTAGAAATAGCAAAATTTATTAAAGATAATAATCTTGAAGATAAGAAGATAATAAGTTCTTGGAATACAATTATTGACTATGAAACTGATAGTGAAGAAGATTATATGAATATAGTTTCTTTTGCTGATGTTGTAGGATATTTTGAAAAAAATATTATCTATAACTTTAATTATGGAGATAAGGATGCTCTATATATATCTCATACAACATTAACTGATAAAGAGACACAAGAGTATTTTGAATATATTGCATCAAATGGATATCCTGATGTAATTATAGGAGAGGTTAAGCTTAATAAGATATTTGGTGATGATAAAAATATACCTATTTATGTGCCAGTTAAATTTATTGATAGCTCCATAATATGGAAGTATAGAAAATATTATTCTAGAGCATATATATATATGAGAAAAGATAAGTTAAGTGAATATAAAAATATAAAACAATTAAAAGGAATAGAACCTCTTCAAGTTAATAATTAATATTGAGATTAAGTAAGGTGACATATGATATGGAAGAAGACAGGATAGAATTACGAGAATTAGAAGAAAAATATGCTAAGGATCTTATAGATTTATTTAATAATGACAATGTTATAAAATATACCAATTCTGACAAATTAGATAATTATTTGGACATAGAGAGGAAGATAAAAAATATATTAGCATATGATGGATATAATTATGTTATTATATATAATAATTTAGTTATAGGGGTAATAGGTTGTATATTAGATGATGTAGAGAACTTGGGATATGGATTATATTATATGATAAAGGAGAAATATTGGGGAAAAGGATTAGGCAAATTAGCAGTTAAGAATATTATAGATAGAATCAAGATAGATTCTAGAGTTAACTTTATATTTGCAGATATTGTTTCGTTAAACAAAGCTAGTATACGTATTGTAGAATCATTAGGATTTTATAGATATGTAGCAGAAGATAAACAATTTTGCATGCATGGCTTAGAGGAAGCAGTATTAAATTATAGATTAATAATAGGAGTAAATGATAGCAATGAAAAAAATAATAAAGGTTAATAATGTGAATATAGGTAGTGGAATTCCGAAAATATGTGTACCTATAGTAGGAAGCTGTGATGATGATATAATTAGTCAGATAAGAAGAATTAAAGGAAAGCCTTATGATATGATTGAATGGAGAATGGATTATTATGATGAGGTATTTGATAATGACAAGGTAAAGAGTATATTAGAGAAGATAAGAAAAGAGATAGATGACACTATTCTTTTGTGTACATTTAGAACAAAGGCTGAAGGAGGAGAGAAAGCTATTGATAATAATAGCTACATAGAATTATATAAGGTTATAATAGACACTCAAAGCATAGATTTCATAGATGTAGAAATGTTTCTCGGAGAAGAGGTAGCTCAAACATTAGTTGAATATGCACATGAAAAAAATGTATATGTTATTATGTCTAATCATGATTTTCAGAAGACTCCATCTAAGGCAGAAATTATAGATAGACTCAGAACTATGCAGAGCTTAGGGGCCGATATACCTAAAATAGCTGTTATGCCTAGAGATACTACTGATGTTTTAACATTGTTAACTGCAACTGATGAAATGAATAGAGAATATGCAGATAGACCTATTATAACTATGTCAATGTCAGCTTTAGGAGTTATAAGTAGAATAGCAGGAGAGACATTTGGTTCATGTATTACTTTTGGTGCAGGGGAACAATCATCAGCTCCAGGACAGGTAGAAGTAAAGGCATTATCATATATATTAGATAATATATCAGCAGAAAAGAAATAAATTAATTTATTGAGAAGGGGATATAGGGAATAATGAGAAACAATATGTTATTTAACAAGGTTATAGGAATTGAAAATGTAGATAAAAATCAAAATAGAAATAATAGAACAGCTGTGAGGGCAATTATATATAAAGATAATAAAATTCTTATGGTAAATAATAATAGGGGAGATTATAAGCTTCCAGGTGGAGGTGTTCATAAGAATGAAGATTTACTTCATGCTTTAAGAAGAGAGGTTTCGGAAGAAACTGGATATAGAGTTAAGAGAGCATCAAAGAGAATTGGACATATTACAGAAAGACATGATGATACATATATCCCCAATACTATTTTTGAAATGAAATCAGAATATTATTTTTGTGAAGTATATGATGAACCAGGAAAGCAAAATCTAGATCCATATGAGGAGGAACAAGAATTTAGACCAGTATGGATAGAACTAAAAGATGCTATTGAAAAGAATGAGGATATCCTTAAAAAAGGGACAGAGAATACATGGGTAACAAGAGAAGTATATGTACTTAAGATTTTAAGAGAATATTTTGAAAAAGGTGTAATAAAAAATGAATGAAATATATAATCTAATAAATGAGGTATGTTCTGATAACATACAAAAAGTAGTAATAAGTAATAAAATATCAAAAGATAATAAATACAACAAAATAATAATTATGCAAAAAGAAAATTCAAAAGGAGTATATTATCAGATAGAGAAATATACAGATAAACAAGTGTTTCATGAGAATATAGATGCTGATATTTTTGTAGATAGAGTTATAGAGAACTTTTTTGAAAAATATAAACAATTAAATGCATGGTCATATGACTATACTTATGATTTAAAGGTATCTAAAAAAGGAAAAGCACATTTATCTAAGAAAAAAGAAAGTAATAGTATAAATACATCTAAATCACATAATAAAGAAAAAAATTATATCTTAAAAGAAGGGATGATAATAGATCCTCTTATAGACTTAGGGATATTTACTAAAGAAGGTAAAGTTGTCAAATCGATGTATGATAAATATAAACAAATAAATAGATTCATAGAGATAATTGATGATGAGATAAAGAAAAATAATTATAAAGACTTAACAATATTAGATTTCGGATGTGGAAAATCATATTTAACATTTGTATTATATTATTATTTTGTTGAGATAAAGCACATAGATGTAAAGATGATAGGTTTAGATCTAAAAGAAGATGTTATTAATAAATGTAATAAGATAGCTGAAAGATATGGATATGATAATTTAACCTTTGAATTAGGAGACATTAATGGCTTTAAGTATAATAATAAAGTTGATATGGTTATAACATTACATGCATGTGATACTGCAACTGATTATGCATTATATAATGCAATAAAGTGGAATGCTAAAATGATATTCTCAATACCATGTTGTCAACATGAATTGAATAAGCAGATTAAAAGTTCAGAATTATCTATTGTAAATGAATATGGAATTATACAAGAGAGAGTTGCAGCATTATTTACTGATGCAATAAGAGCTAATTTATTACAAGTTCAAGGGTACAAGACTCAATTATTAGAATTTATAGATATAGCACATTCACCTAAGAATATACTTATAAGGGCTGTTAAGAGTAATATATCAGCAGAGAAAAAGAAGAAGTGTATGGATGAGGTAGAGAGTATTATAAAAGAATTCAATTTAAGTCCAACATTGTATAATTTATTATTTTAATGATTAGTATCAATATTATGTGTTTTCACAAATAGCATAATTAAGAATTTCTGAAAAAAATTATTGAAATATTAATTGTTAGATAACTTATATTTCACAATAATTAATATCAAAATTATATGTTCTAAGTAAATAAGATAATATGTATAAAATCCAATGTTATTTAGATATAATTAAAATTATGTTTTCTAATGATTAGTATCAATATTATATGTTTTCATAAATGGCATAATTTCATTAAGTATTTCTAAGATAATAAAAAAAGTAAAGATGCCTAAATGCTATAAACTCGCTAAAGCTCAGACAGTATAGCATTTTAAACGGCATCTTTATTTTTTATTATAAGAAATACTAAAATTCATTATGAAGATTTATTCAAAGCAATAATATTGATACTAATTAAGAAAATTATAATATTAACGTTATTAAACAACATTGGATTTTTCATTATCAACATTTACTTAAATCAATAATTTGATATTAATTAACTGAAAAGATAAGTAATCAAAAAAAGATTAATTCAATAATTTTTTTGCTAGAAATTCTGAAGCCTTAAGATACTTTCAGACAATACAGATATACTAAAATAACCATAACGCTTAAATAATTAAAATATAATAAGCTTAGTGGAAGTTAACCATTATTGTTAGGATTAGAATTATAGGTAGATATAAAATAATATAACCATGAAGAATTAAAGGCTAGTAAGATTAGTATGGAACAATCGGTTACTGCAACTAATGCTATTATATTTTAATTATAAACATTCATTATGAAGATTTATTCAAAGCAATAATATTGATACTAATTAAGAAAATCATAATATTAACGTTAAAAAAATAACATTGGATTTTTTATTATCAATATTTACTTAAATCATTAATAATTTTGATATTAATTAACTGAAAAGATAAGTGATTAAAAAAAGATTAATTCAATAATTTTTTTGCTAGAAATTCTGAAGCCTTAAGATACTTTCAGACAATACAGATATACTAAAATAACCATAACGCTTAAATAATTAAAATATAATAAGCTTAGTGGAAGTTAACCATTATTGTTAGGATTAGAATTATAGGTAGATATAAAATAATATAACCATGAAGAATTAAAGGCTAGTAAGATTAGTATGGAACAATCGGTTACTGCAACTAATGCTATTATATTTTAATTATAAACATTCATTATGAAGATTTATTCAAAGCAATAATATTGATACTAATTAAGAAAATCATAATATTAACGTTAAAAAAATAACATTGGATTTTTTATTATCAATATTTACTTAAATCATTAATAATTTTGATATTAATTAACTGAAAAGATAAGTGATTAAAAAATAAATAAAGTCAATAATTTTTTAATTAGAAATACATATAACTTAAGATACTTGATGACAATATAGATATAGTAAAAATCAACATAATGCTTAAATAATTAAAATATAATAAGATTAGTGGAAGTAACCATTATTGTTAAGGTTAGAATTATAGGTAGATATAGAATAATATAACCATGAAGAATTACAGATTAGTATAAATAATAAGGAATAATCGGTTACTGTAACTAATACTATTATATTTTAATTATAAAACTGCTTTGTGAAATCAATATCATTCTATTTTAATATGCTATTCTATTTTAATTGATATTAATGAATAATTCTGTATAATTAAGGACATAATAAACAAATGAAAAAGAAATTTATAGGAGCAGGAAGACATGACAAAAGAATATAATAGAGACATATATCATTTACATGACAAGAGCTACAAGGATTTATATTCTAAGAAAGAAATAGCAGCAGACTTATTTAAGAACATAATAAAGACCGAATGGGCGCAGCATATAGATGCAGATAAATTAACTCTAGTGAATAAGTCCTATGTAACATCAGATTATGAGGAAACAGAATGTGATATAGTATATACAGCAGAGATAGAAGGAACTGAGATGATATTCTATATACTTTTAGAATTTCAATCAAGAGTAGATTATACTATGCCACTGAGGTTATTATTTTATATGACAGAGATACTTAGAGAATATTCCAAGAATGCTAACCATAAGAAACATGATAGAACAATGAAAATACCAGCTGTAATACCAATAGTATTATATAATGGAGAAAAGGTATGGGATGTTCCAAAAGAGTTTAGAAAGATAATATATAAAGAAAAATTATTTGGTGATGGATTAATTAATTTTACTTATGATATTATAGATGTAAATAATGACTTAGATAAAGAAGAATTAATAAATAGTAATAATGTATCTTCTGCTATATTTCTGTTAGATCAGAAGATTGATGCAATAGAATTTCTAAATAGAATCCAGGCTATAGCACTGTTTTTTAGTGAATTAAGTGAAGTTGAAACCAAGGCATTAAAACATTGGATAAGAAATACAGTAGAGAATAGATTAGCAGAAGTAGCAATAGATATATTGGAAGCTGATAGGGAGGATGTGGAACTTATGGTAGCAAATAATGCTTTTATACTAAAAGATATGAGAGAAAAATCTAAAGCAGAAGGCAAAATAGAAGGTAGAGAGGAAGGAATAAAAGAAGGTAGAATAGAAGGTAAAGCAGAGGGAAGAGCGGAAGGAATAAAAGAAGGGATAAAAGAAGGATTAAAAGAAGGATTAAAAGAAGGAATAAAAAAAGGGGTGAGAGAAGGAAAAATAGAATCAGCAATTAATTTGTTTGAATTAGGAGTGCCTATTGAGACGGTTATAAAAGCTACTGGTTTATCAGAAGAAGAAATAAAGAAAGCTCTTCAAAATAAAAATAGATAAATTCATTTGATAGAAATTCTGAAGCCATAAGATACTTGCTGACAATATGGATATAGTAGAAATCACCATAACGTTTGAATAATTAAAATATAATAAGCTTAGTGGAAGTAACCATTATTGTTAGGGTTAGAATTATAGGTAGATATAGAATAATATAACCATGATAAATTAAAGATTAGTATAAATAATATGGAACAATCAGGTTACTGAAACTAATGCTATTATATTTTAATTTGTCTCACTATTTTAATTACTAATTCTAGTAACATCATTGAGCCATTTATAAGATTTAAATCTATAAAGCACTATTGGAATTTTAACAACTTCATCAGAAAGTAATATTATGTATACTATAGGAACACTCCATTTTAAACAAAAGGCAGCTATAGCTCCTAACAGAATAGAAAAACACCACATAAATGTAGCATCTATAAACAATCCAAACTTGGTATCTCCACCAGCTCTAAAAATTCCTACAACCATTGTTGTATTAAATGATTGACACAATACAAAGTAAGACATTACAAACATCATAATACTTAAGTATCCCTTTGATAAGTCTGACAGATTCATACCATGTAAAGCAATAGGTCTAACAATAAGAACAATAATAGAGGCAGCGATACCTGTAATTATACTTATTATTCCAAAAGAATGACCATATTCGTTAGCTTTTTTTAGATCATTTGCTCCAATAGCTTTACCTATCATTATGGCAGCAGCACTGGCAAATCCAAAAGAAACGACAGTTGCTAATTGTCTTGTAACTTGTGCAACTGAATTAGCGGCAGCAGCAGCACTACCTAGTTGTCCAATTATTGCTGCATTTACCGAAGTACCTAATCCCCATAATAATTCATTTATTGTGACTGGAATTGAATACTTAATAAAGTCTTTGAATAAAAGATGATTTACCTTAAATAAGTATTTAAATCTTACTTTTATATGCTTATTTCTAAAATGCGAATAGAATATAATAGCTATCACTTCAAATACTCTAGCCATTACAGTTGAAATTGCTGCACCTTGTACTCCAAGTGCAGGGAAAAATAACTTTCCATATATAAACATATAATTAAATATAATGTTGATAAGTAATGAAATAGAATATATAGCTGTGGATATTTTTACCTTTTCAACACTACGCATAATATTCAAGTATACTAATGATATACTTGAAAAGATATATGAAAAACAAACAATTCTTAAATATTTACTACCTTCTACAATAACATCATTATCAGAAGAAAATAGTGACATGAGTGTTTCTGGAATACAAAAAGTGATAATGGTAAAAGTTATAGAAACTATAAGCCCTAATCTTAAAGAAACTCCTAGGATTTGTTCTATTGAATTTGTATCCTTTTTCCCCCAATATTGTGCAGTTAACACTGAGGCACCAGATGTTATACCGAAAAAAATAAGTGTCATAATAAAATTGATTTGACCGCCTAGAGAAGCACCTGATAATGCAGTTTCATTTAAGTTACCTAACATAATAACATCAGCTGAAGTTACTCCTACATTAATAAGATTTTGAAGAGATAGAGGAATAACTAATGCTAAAGCCATCTTTAAAAAATTTTTGTTTATTTTATTCATAAAAATATACCTCGTCTATGTAGTTGATTACCATATCTTATAATAGCAAAGACAAAAAAAGTAATCAACTATAAGAATTTTATGGTAAAAATTTACAATTGTGTTATAATTGTATGGGGAGGGAAAGGATATGAAGGGTATAAAAAGAAAAAAGGGCTTGAAAGGATTGATAATAACCTTTATTACAATTTTATTTATGTATGGAGCAATATCTCTATATTTTATGGATCGATTCTATTTTGGTTCAGAAGTAAATAATATAAGTGTTGCTGGAAAAACTATAGAAGAAGCACAAGATACAATAGATGGAGAGTTAGAAAAATATACATTGAAGATAATTGAGAGAAATAATAAAAGCGATATTATCAATGGTCAGGATATTTTATTAATAAGTAATTCCAATAATAGTATAGATAAAATAAAAGAGGAACAAAAGTCTTATAAGTGGATATCTTCATTATTTAAAAATCATTCTTCGGAAGTATTTGATTTAATAAGTTATGATGAATCTAAACTAGATGAAGTTATTGAAGGATTAAATTGCTTTAAAGAGGAGAATATAATCAATTATGAGAATCCAAGTTATGAATATGTTAATGGAGAATATAAGATCATAGATGAGGTAAAGGGAGCAGTAGTAAATAAAGAAAAATTAAAAAAAGCAATAAAAGAAGCCATAAATAAGGGGAAAAATGAAGTTAATATTGAAAAATGTTATGATGGTCCAAAGTACAATAAGAATTCAAAGCAAGTTATAAAGACTAGAGATGAATTAAATAGATATGTATCATCAAATATTACAATAAAAAAAGGCGATAAAGAGATGAATATCAATTCAGATATTATAAAAGATTGGCTTAGTGTAGATGAGAACCTAAATGTAATTATAGATAAAGAAAAAATAGCGGAATATGTATTTTCTATTTCAGATTGTTTTAATACAGTTGGTAAAGCAAGAGAATTTAAAAATTCTTATGGAAATATAATTCAAGTGTCTGGTGGAACTTATGGATGGTTAATAGACAAAGAAGAAGAAACTGATCAGATTATAAGTTATATAAAAGAAGGGAAAAAACAAGAAGTAGAACCTGCATTTTATCAGAAAGCATTAAGTTATGAAGGAAATGATATAGGAAATACCTATGTGGAGATAAGTTTAGCTAATCAGCACTTATGGTTTTATAAAGATGGAACTCTTATTGTGGAAGGTGATGTGGTGACTGGTAATGTAGCTAATAATTGTGCTACACCAGCTGGAGTGTATTTCTTGGCATACAAAGAGAGAAATGCTGTGCTTAGAGGAGAAGGGTATGAATCCAATGTATCATTTTGGATGCCTTTTAATAACGGAATTGGCATACATGATGCAACATGGAGAGGTGCATTTGGAGGACAGATATATATGAATGGAGGATCTCATGGATGTGTTAATGCTCCATATAACTTAGCTAATACTATATTTAATAATATAGAAGCAGGAATGCCTATTATTTGCTATTAAAATGTATGTAATGTATAATTATTGTGTTTTGGCTCAAGCTAAGTATTGCTTAGCTTGGTAATAATTATATTTAATAAGAAGGTTTTACAATGGATGAGAAATTTTATAAGAAGAACAGTAATATATTTATTCTAGCGGTTATAGCATGTTTATTGTGGGGAAGTGCGTATCCTTCTATTAAGATAGGATATAAATTATTTTCTATAGAAGCAGGAGATGTGTATTCTAAACTAGTTTTTGCAGGATATAGATTTTTTATAGCAGGGCTTATAGTGATTATTTATAAGATTATTAGAGATAAAAAGGCTTTTAAGTTAAATAAAAAAGCTATATTACAATTAATAATTTTGGGAATAATTCAAACAAGTCTTCAATACACATTTTTTTATATTGGATTGGCGTATACAACTGGTGTAAGTGGATCAGTTATAAATGGTACTGGAACGTTTTTTAGTATAATATTTGCTCATTTTATATATAAGAATGACAAAATTACTAAAGGTAAGATTATAGGTTGTATTATGGGATTTATAGGTGTGTTATTAGTTAGTTTAGAAGGGGGCAATACAGCTATTAGTAATAAAATATTAATAGGAGATATATGCGTTTTATTATCTACCATAATGGCTTCTATTGCTAATATATACAGTAAGAAAGTAGCTCAAGATATTGATCCAGCTATAGTTACAGGATTTCAATTATCTATAGGTGGCATTATTCTTCTTGTTACAGGATATGTTTTTGGTGGAAAATTAATAATATATTCTATTAGTTCAATAGTACTTCTTATATATATGGCACTTATTTCATCAGTTGCTTTTTTAGTGTGGACTCAATTATTAAAGTATAACAAAGTTAGTAAAATTGCATTATTTAACTTTTTGATTCCTGTATTTGGAACAATATTATCTGGAATATTTTTAGGTGAGAATATTTTTAGAATTAATGTATTATTGGCAATTATATTAGTTTCATTTGGAATTGCTCTAGCTAATATAGAAAAATAATATTAATAAATTTGTTATAACAATTATCAATTGAAAAAGATATGTGTTATAATGTTTAAGAAAAAAGGTAAGATGGAGGTGTCATGATGAAACATATTAAAACAGTTAACAAGACTAATATAAAAAACAGCTTATGTAAACCTGGTTGTAAAGAATGTGCTAATTCTTGTCAATCAGCTTGCAAGACATCTTGTACAGTCGCAAACTTAGAGTGCGAAAACAACTAATTATTAAAGGCAGTACTTAAAAATACTGCCTTTTTAAGAAACTAATAATTTTGAAGGGCAGGTCCGTATATATAATGGCATTAATTCATAAATTTAAACAGGGAAATGATTATTTTGTATTAGATGTTAATTCTGGAGCAGTTCATGTAATTGATGAATTGGTTTATGACATATTAGATGATGAGAGATTAGAATCCAAAGAAAAAGTTATATCTAGATTACAAGAAAAATATGCATCAAGAGACATAGAAGAGGCTTATGATGAAATAAAAGAATTAGCAGATGAAGAGATACTATATTCAGGAGATAGATATGAAGAAATAGCTCATTCATCAATGGATGATAGAGATTACATAAAGGCTATATGCTTAAATATAATTCATGGATGTAATTTAAGATGTAAATATTGTTTTGCAGATGAAGGCGAATATAATGGACATAAAGGTGTTATGTCTGTTGATACAGCAAAGAAAGCTATAGATTATGTAATAAAGAGGAGTGGTCCTAGAAAAAACATAGAGATAGATTTATTTGGTGGAGAACCAACTATGATAATGGACACTGTAAAAGAGATAATACAATATGCTAGAGATAATGAAGCTAAATGGAAGAAGAATATTAGATTCACTATGACTACTAATGCTACTCTTTTAACAGATGAGATGATGGATTACATGGATAAAGAGATGGGTAACATAATATTATCATTAGATGGAAGAAAAGAAGTAAATGATAAGGTTAGAATAAAAGTAGATGGAAGTGGATCATATGATGATATCCTACCTAATATCAAAAAGATGATATCTAAGAGAACTAAAGGCAAGACATATTATGTAAGAGGTACATTCACTAGAGAAAATACAGATTTCTATAATGATGTTGTTGCTATGCTTAATGAAGGATTTAGAGAAATATCTATAGAACCAGTTGTACTTGAAGATGGACATCCGTTAGCTTTGAGAGAAGAAGATTTGCCTACTATTTTTGATAATTATGACAAGTTATATAACGAAATGTTAAGAAGAAAGAAGGAAGGAGACGAATTCACTTTCTATCATTTTAATATAGATATACAAGGAGGACCTTGTGTATATAAGAGAATTTCTGGTTGTGGAGCTGGATTTGAATATGTAGCTATTACGCCACAAGGAGAAGTTTATCCTTGTCATCAATTTGTTGGAAGAGAAGAATATAAATTAGGTTCAGTATATGATGATACTTTTGATAAGGAATTAAGTAAAAAATTCAAGAAGGCTCATATATACAATAAACCAAAATGTAAGGAATGTTGGGCTAGATTCTATTGTAGTGGAGGATGTCAGGCTAACAATGTTAACTTCAATGGAGATATGACTATACCATATGAAGTTGGTTGTAAAATGCAAAAGAAGAGAATAGAGTGTGCGATTGCATTAAAAGCAGCAGACGTTGAGTAATAATTTTCTAAAAGAGGTTGATAAGTATATGAAAAGCACAACATTAGATAATGGCATGAAACTAATATATGAGAAGAGGAATTCTAATCTATCTTCTATATGTTTAGCATTAGAAGCAGGTGCAGTTATGGAAGATTCTATATATGGTGTAGCACATGCAGTAGAACATCTAGTATATAAAGGAACTATAACAAGAACTGAGGATGATATTAATGAAAAATTAGATAATATATTTGCTTTTCAGAATGCAATGACTAATTATCCTTATGTAATATATTATGGTTCTCTATTAAGTGAAGATATAGAAGAAGGAATAGAATTATTCGCTGATATACTTATTAATCCTACTTTTACAGAAGAAGCATTTTGTGAAGAAATGAAGGTTGTTGTACAAGAACTACAAGAATGGGATTCTGATTTAGAGCAATATTGTGAAGATAAATTATTTCTTAATGCAATAAATAATCGATTGAAATATCCTATAATAGGGAAAAAAACAACTATACATAATATAAAAAATAAAGATGTAATAGAATTTTATAATAAGTTATATAATCCTGAAAATGCAGTTATATCAGTAGTTACTGATAGAGATGAAGAAGATGTAATAGATATAGTAAATAGACATTTTTCTATATGGAGTAAGAAAGAAAATACAAATAAAAAAGAGAATCCTAAAGAAATAAAATTAGGAATATATACAGATGTAAAACATGGAAGTAACACTTCTAGAGTTGAAATAATAAGTGATATAAGTAACCTATCAGTAGAAGAAGTAGGTATTCTATATATATTTAATGAGTATTATGGAAAAGGAGTTAATTCCTATATATTTAATGAATTAAGAACTAAAAGGTCTCTAGTATATGATGTATTAACTAGTATTAATTATGAGAAACATATAGGGCTATATAAGATATTCTTTAATACAGAAGAAAAAAATATTGATGAAGCTATAGAAGTTATAAGGAATATAGATAGAATAAATTATAATTCAATTGATATAAATAAGATGATGAAACAATATAAATTAAAGAAATTGTTTAAAGAAGATCAAGGAATAGTTTTGGCAAAAGAATTAGCCATAAATAGTATATTAGGTAAGGAATATATTATTCCACAAGATATAACTATAGATGATATTAAGAATGTAGTGTCAAAGGTTTTTGGTAATATTGCGATACAAATAATTAAAGGGGAATAGAAGAAGATGCCAGTTTTATTAAAAGCTTTGCTTCAATATAATAGTGAACATAATATACCATTTTCTATGCCAGGCAATAAAGCAGGAAAAGCCTTTCTTAGAGATAACATAGGAAGAGAATTTTATAATAAAATGAACACATTAGATATAACAGAAGTTGAACCTTTAGATAATCTACATAAACCTGAAGGAGTTATAAAGGAAGCAGAAGAGAAATTAGCTAGATTATATAATGTTAAGAGAGCGTATTTTTGTGTAAATGGAAGTACAGGATCTAATATGGCAGCTATTTTTTCAGCTTTTAATGAAGGTGATGAGGTTATAGTAGAGAGAAATTGTCATAAGTCAGTATATAATGCAATTGTAATGAGAAAACTAAAAGTAACATATATTGAACCTGTATTCTATGAGGATATATTCCTTCCCCCTAGTAGATATGAGATATATAAGGCATATGAGAAAAGCAATAATCCTAAAGGTATAATATTAACTTCACCTAATTATTATGGGATAAGTTATGATGTTAAGGATATAATATTAGATTTAAAACTTAAAGGATTAAAGGTAATAGTAGATCAAGCACATGGTGCACATTATGGAATATGTGATAATTTACCTATTTCTCTAGCATCTTTTTCAGACTATACTATAGTTAGTGCACATAAAACATTACCTGCTTTAACTAGTGGGTCGTATCTTTTGGTAAATGATAATAATAAATATATAGATTATTACTATAGTGCTTTTATGACAACTTCACCTTCTTATCTTATAATGGCATCATTAGATTATAGCAGATATTATTTAGAGAGATATGGTATGGAAGACTATAAGAGATTAATCAATATAGCAGAACATTATAAAGATAAGATGAATTGTATACATGGAATAAAGGTTATTTCTAACGAAGATCTACAAGATGGATATGTTGTAGATAAGAGTAGATTTATAGTGAAGTTAGATAATGGATATAGTGGACATAAGTTACTTGAATATTATAGAAATAATAAGATTCAATGTGAGATGGCATTTACATCAGGAGTGGTTATAATATTATCACCTTGCCAGGGAGAAGAAGAATTACAGAAGCTTTTAGAGGTAACAAGCAATGTCAATATGGAGAGTCTTAGATATAATAATGATTGTAGTATAACAAAAGGCAATTATATAGAATGTGAGAAGAGAAGAGAACCTTATGAAGTTTTTCAGATGGAGAGTGAGGAAGTGCCGTTAGAAGATAGTGATGGAAGAATAGTATCAGAAGATATAATACCATATCCACCAGGAATACCTATAATATGTGCAGGAGAAGTAATGAATAATGAGGTTATACATAGTATAAGAGAATATATAGATAACTCTCATTTGGTAATTGGAATTAATAACAATAATATAAATGTCATTAAGGATGCCACTCTTTTATAAAAAATATAAAAGAGTGGTATTTTACAAATGCAAAAAAAATCTATATAATGAGTTACATATGATAGAATGAAAAAATAAGAGAGGTGGAGGTTAGCATGATAGCTGATAGAATGAAGGCTTTAGTTAATAATAGTTCAATTATTAGGGCTATGTTTGAAGAAGGAAAGAGATTATCTGATATATATGGGGAAGAAAATGTTTATGATTATAGTATAGGAAATCCTAACGTAGAGCCTCCAGAACAAGTAAGACAATCAGTTATAGACATATTGAGAGAAGAACCTCAGAATCTAGTACATGGATATATGAATAATTCAGGATATGAAGATGTAAGAGGCAGTATAGCAGAGTTTATTAATAGAACTCAAGGAACTGACATTGATTTTAGTAATATTATTATGACAGTAGGTGCAGCAGGGGGACTTAATATAATCTTAAAGTCTATAATAAATCCAGGGGATGAAGTTATAACAATATCACCATATTTTGGAGAGTATAATAATTATGTTAATAATTTTGATGGTAAATTAATTGAAGTTAAAGCAGATACAAAAGATTTTCAACCTAACTTTGAGGAATTCGAGAAGGCAATAAATCCTAAGACTAAAGCAGTAATAATAAATAATCCTAACAATCCTACAGGAGTTGTATATTCAGAAGCATCAATACAGAAGATGGCAGATATTTTAAATGCAAAACAAAAAGAATATAACACAGATATATTTATTATTAGTGATGAACCTTATAGAGAGTTAGTTTATGATGATGTTAAAATACCATATATATTGAATTATTATGATAATTCATTCATAGGATATTCGTATAGTAAGTCATTATCTCTTCCTGGAGAGAGAATAGGATATGTTGTTATTAGCAATAAGATGTCAGATATAGAAAACATAAAGGTAGCTTTAAATGTAGCAAATAGAATATTAGGATTTGTTAATGCACCTTCGTTATTCCAAAGGGTAATTGCTAGAAATCTAGGTGTTACTACAGATATGACTACTTATAGAGAAAATAGAGATATTTTATATAAACATCTTACTTCATTAGGTTTTGAGATGGTGAAACCAGAAGGAACATTCTATATGTTCCCTAAGTCATTAATTCCAGATGATGTAGCTTTTGCAGAAGCAGCGAAGAAATATAATCTATTAATTGTGCCAGGATCATCTTTCGGATGTCCAGGATATTTTAGACTTTCATATTGTATAAGCACTGAGAAGGTGAAGAATTCATTACAAGCTTTTACCAAACTAGCTGAAGAATTTAAGTAATATTTTTAGTGGAGGGTTATTTATGGATGAGATTTTGGAAATATTAGAAGATAATTGTAGATATTCAGATGAACAGATTGCAGTAATGACAGGCAAAACTGTTCAAGAAGTAAGAGATGCTATAAGAGAATATGAAGAAAAAAATATAATAGCAGGATATACTGCACTTATTAATTGGGAGAATACAGGAACAGAAACAGTAACTGCACTTATAGAGGTTAAGATAACTCCTCAAAGAGACGAAGGATTTGATAAAGTAGCAGAGAGAATATATAGATTTGATAAAGTTAAAGCTTGTTATCTTATGAGCTCAGGTGGATTTGATCTTACAGTTATAGTAGAAGGTAAGACAATGAAAGAAGTTGCTTTATTTGTATCTAATTCTCTTGCATGTCAAGAATATGTAACAGGTACAGCTACTCACTTTGTCCTAAAAAAATACAAAGATCATGGAACAGAATTTAAAGAAAGAAAGCCAATAAGTAGGGAGGATATTTTTGTATGATACCAGAGAAAATGATAAGAAAAAATGTATTAGAAATGCCTCCTTCAGGTATAAGAAAATATTTCGATTTAATAAATGAAATGGATGATGCGATATCATTAGGCGTTGGAGAACCAGACTTCTTAACTCCTTGGAATGTAACAGAGGCTGGAATATATTCTCTAGAACAAGGAAATACTCATTATTCTTCTAATGCAGGATATATTGAACTTAGAGAAGAAATAGCAAAATATCTACAGAGGTATAATCTTTATTACAATCCAACTGATGAGATAATTGTAACAGTAGGTGGAAGTGAAGGGATAGATATTGCGCTTAGAGCATTAGTAGGACCAGGAGATGAAGTTATAATTCCGGAACCTAGTTTTGTTGCTTACAAAGGTTGTACAGCATTTACTGGCGCAACATCAGTGACTATAGATTTGAAACAAGAAAATGAATTTAAGCTTACTGCAGAACAATTAGAAGCAGCTATAACTGATAGAACTAAGGTTGTTATTATGCCATTTCCTAACAATCCAACAGGGGCTGTAATGACTAGAGAAGAACTTGAACCTATTGTAGAAGTCCTTAAGGATAAAGACATAGTTGTTATTTCTGATGAAATATATTCAGAACTTAATTATGGAGAAGAAGAACATGTATCTATTGCTAGTTTTGAAGAAATGAGAGATAGAACATTAGTTGTAAATGGATTTTCAAAATCTTACGCTATGACAGGTTGGAGATTGGGATATTTGTGTGGTAATAAGGAATTTATATCTCAAATGAAGAAGATTCATCAATATGCAATTATGTGTTCACCAACAACTGCACAATATGCAGCACTAGAGGCGCTTAAGCATTCTAGAGAATCAGTAGATAAGATGGTTAGAGAATATAATAGAAGAAGAAGACTTTTATTTACTGGATTTAAAGAAATGGGATTAGAATGTTTTGAACCACTTGGAGCTTTCTATATGTTCCCATGTATAAAATCTACAGGATTAACATCAGAAGAATTCTGTGAGAAATTATTGGTTGAGGAAAAGGTTCTAGTTATTCCGGGAACAGCATTTGGAGAATGTGGAGAAGGATATGTAAGAGCATGTTATGCATCTTCAACTGAAGACATTATAGAAGCGATTAAGAGAATGAAGGCTTTTGTGGAACGTTATAGAAAATAAGTCTTTATATATTTTATAAAAAATCAATTAATACTTATTATATGAATGGTATAGGTATATTTAAGTACTTATAAATAAAAAATTAAGTTAGCTAAATGTTGTAAACTTATTAAAACTAAAACAGTACAACATTTTTAATGCTAGCTTAATTTTTTTACTCTCTAGTAAATTATATTTTGTTTGTAGTTTTTAAAATTGTTATAATAGCTAAAAAAATCAGAAAAAAATATACGAAAAAATGACGAAAATTGAGATTTTATTCTTTATATATGATATAATTGCGATATTAACGACAAAATAGGAGGAAATGTGAGTGGATAACAATCAGAATATAAGCAATAATGAAGGATTATTATTCAAAATAGATGATAAACCAAAGATGATGACTAGAATCATTCTTGGATTTCAGAATATTTTTGCAGCGTTTGGTGGTATTATTGCAGTTCCGTTAGTTATATGTAGTGCTCTTGGACTAGATGCGAAGACATCAACACAAGTTTTAAGTGCTACAATATTAGCTTCAGGTCTTGCAACTATAATACAGAGTAGAGGAATATGGAAGATAGGTGCTAGAGTTCCTACTATTATGGGAACAGATTTTACTTTTGTTGCACCAGCTTTATCAATTGGAAGTATGCCGGGGATAATTGGAGCAACTATAATAGGTTCTATTGTGGAGGTTGTACTTAGCTTTTTTATTAAGCCGCTACTTAAGCTATTTCCACCACTTGTTACAGGTACAGTTGTTTGTCTTATAGGATTAACTCTTATTCCTGTATCTATGGATTGGGCAGCAGGTGGATCAGGAAGTGCTGATTATGGTAGTTTGAGGAATATAGCAATAGCAATGATTGTTATGATAATAACTATATTACTTAATAGGTATGGAAAGGGAATAATAAGTTCAGCATCTATACTTATAGGTATGATTGTAGGATATATAATATGTATTCCGTTAGGTATGGTTGATTTTACAACAGTAAAAGAAGCTTCATGGATAGCTTTTCCTAATATATTTAAGTATGGTGTGGATTTTGATGTAAATAACATTATAGCATTTATACCAGCTTATATTGTAACGACCATAGAGACAGTGGGATGTTTATCATCTATATGTGAAGTATCTGGAGTAAAGGCAGAAGATAAGGTAATTGGAAGAGGTGTATTATCAGATGGTATTGGAAGTGCAGTGGCAGGAGCACTTGGAACTTTCCCTAATACAACCTTTAGTCAAAATGTTAGTTTAATACCGCTTACTAGAAATGCAAGTAGAAGTGTAGCTATAATGGCAGGTATTATATTAGTAGGTTTAGGAGTACTCCCAAAATTCGCTGCACTTATAAATATAATGCCATCACCTGTACTAGGTGGAGTTGGAATAGTTATGTTTGGAACTATTGCAGCTGCAGGTATCAGAACATTAAGTAATATCAAGATAAATAATAGAAATTTACTTATAATAGCTACATCTATAGGATTAGGATTAGGAGTAACTTTCAGACCAGAATTTGTTGCTAATTTACCAAAGGCATTAAATATGATATTTTCATCAGGAATTTCAACAGGTACTATAGTTGCCTTGATACTAAATAAGGTTTTAAAAGAAGAGGAGTAGAAAACTATGCAAGAATTAAAACAAAGAATATTAGAAGAAGGAAGAGCTCTAAGCGAAGAAGTATTAAAGGTTGATTCATTTCTAAATCATGGAGTTGATGCAGAGCTTATGTATAATATAGGAAGTGAATTTAAAAAATATTATGAAGATAAGAAGATTACTAAGATATTCACTATAGAGAGTTCAGGAATAGCACCTACCGTAATGACTGCATTACAGATGAATCTTCCAATGGTAACACTTAAGAAGCAATCATCTAAAATACTTAATGGAGAAGTATATCAAACAACAGTACATTCATTTACTAAATCATCAGATTATGAATTAACTTTATCTAAAAGATATATATCACCTGAGGATAATATTCTTATAATAGATGATTTCTTAGCTAATGGTGAAGCAGCTCAAGGGGCAATTAGATTAGTAGAAGAAGCTGGTGCAACAGTTGCAGGAATAGGAATTGTTATAGAAAAGTCATTTCAACCAGGCAGAAAGATACTTGAGGATAAAGGTTATGATGTATATTCATTAGCTAGAGTTGCAAAGCTTGGAAAAGATTTAATTGAATTTGTTGAAGAATAAATTCAATATATATTTAAATGATTAGAAACAATATTATATGTTTTTGTAAATAGCATAATATTATTAATAGGTTATAAATATAAAAAATAAGTTAGCTAAATGTTGTAAACTTACAAAAGTTCAAACGGCACAACATTTTAAATGCTAACTTATTTTTTGCTTTATAGTACATTATATAAATAAATGAACTTGAAATTATTATAATGACTAGGTGATTATTGTTAACATATTCATAAAAAGTTAACAAATCAAGTAAAATAAGCATGAATAAAGTAGATGTGTGGAATATAAGAAGAAAATAATACATGAATAAGAGAAAAATATGAAGTATATATACGAAGTTGTTAACAGAATATTTACAAAAAAAGATATTACAATACAAAATTTGTAATTACATATTGATTTTATTAATAACATGGATTAAAATGTTAACGAAAGAATAAAGTGGACAGGAGTAGAAGTGATGGATTATTTAGTAGTGGCTGTTTTAGGGCTATGTATAGGAAGTTTTTTAAATGTATGTATTTTTAGGATACCGAAGGAAGAATCTATTTCATTTCCACCTTCTCATTGCACAAATTGTAATTATAAACTTAAATGGAAGGATTTGATTCCTGTTTTTAGTTATATATTTTTAAGAGGAAGATGTAGAAATTGTAAACAGAAAATTTCAATTCAGTATCCATGTATAGAATTATTGAACTGTGTATTATACATATTTATATATATGGAATATGGATTTACAATAGAAACATTGAAATTTATGATACTAGCTTCTCTTATGATAGTTATTGGTATGATAGATTTAAAAACTCAATATGTTTATTCATCAACAATTGTTATTGGAGCAATAGCAGGAATAATATTTTTTGTTGCAGAATGGATTAATGATGGAAGTTTTCCTAAAGATAAGCTTATAGGTATGCTTATTGGACTAATTTTAATAGGGCTTATAGTACTTCTTACAAGAGGTATGGGAGTAGGCGATATAGAAATAGTAGCATTAAGTGGTTTGTTCCTAGGAATAAGAGGAAGTATATTTACTTTATTCACATCATTTGTATTAGGTGGTATAGCAGGAATACTAATAATGCTTATAAAGAAAAAAGGTAGAAAAGAAGCGATTTCTTTTGGTCCATATATTGCAATTGCAACAATTATGTCGATTTACGTTGGAAATTATGTAATAAATTATTATTTAGAAAATATTTTGAATTATAGTATATTTTAAAGTAAAATCAAATTTAAATTCAAAAATGTTTCAAAATAAATTAACTTTTTGTGGAATTATTAAAATAAATAATATATAATAGTTTATAAGGAAATATATGTGAAGAATCATTAAAGAGTGTAAAAGGTGGAGAGGATATGGCAGTAATCCAAAAGAGGCGATTAGGTGAAATCCTAGTCATGGCAGGAAAAATTGATACACAGCAATTGGAAAAAGTACTAGAATTACAGAAGACAAAAGGAAAGAAACTCGGAGAATTACTTATTGAAGAGAAATGTGTAACTGAGTATGATATTATTCATGCTATAGAACAACAGACAGGCATAAGAGAAATTGACTTAAGTAATGTAAAGATTGATAAAAAAGTATTAAACATGATTCCTCAAACATTATGTAATAAATATACACTTGCACCATTTGGCTTTGATGAAGGTAAGATTCAAGTTGCATTTGCAGATCCACTTAATATAATAGCTATAGATGATATATCTATATCAACTGGATTAGAGGTACAACCCTTTATAGCAACTAAATCAGACATAAATAGATATATTGAAGTTAACTATAGTACAGAACAAGTTAAGAAGGCAGCTGAAGAACTTCTTAAGGAAACCTTGGAAAATAAACAAGCTGAAGTTGTAGAGGAAGAAAACTCTACAGTAAAAAATGCTCCAGTAGTTAAAATGATAGATAGGTTATTTAAGAATGCTATAGAAATGAGAACTTCAGATATTCATATAGAACCTTTTGAAGATGAAATAAGGATAAGATATAGAATAGATGGTGATCTTCATATAGCTAATACATTAGGTATAGAGAGTTTAGGACCGCTAGTTACTAGAATTAAGATACTAGCAGGACTTAACATAGCAGAAAAGAGGGTACCTCAAGATGGTAGAATAATTACCAAGGTAGGAGATAATGAAGTTGACCTGAGAGTATCAATATTGCCGGTAGTTAATGGCGAGAAGGTAGTTATAAGAATCCTAGATAGAAACAGCTATAGATTTGGTAAAGAAAAGCTAGGAATAAGTGATGAAAACTTAACTAAGTTAAATAATATAATATCTAATCCTTATGGTATAGTGTTAGTAACTGGACCTACAGGAAGTGGTAAATCAACTACATTATATACTGTTTTAAGTGAACTTAATAAAGAGGATGTTAACATAATAACAGTTGAAGATCCAGTTGAATACACCCTTAATGGAATTAATCAGGTAAACGTAAACAGCAAAGCTGGTATGACATTTGCAAGTGCACTTAGAAGTATACTTAGACAAGACCCTGATATAATAATGATTGGAGAAATTAGAGATAATGAAACTGCTGAGATAGCTATCAAGGCAGCCATAACAGGACATTTAGTTCTAAGTACACTTCATACTAATGATGCACCGTCGTCGGTTACTAGACTTATAGATATGGGCATTCAACCATTCCTTGCTTCGACATCCATAGCTGGAATTATTGCTCAGAGACTTGTTAAGAGGATATGTCCTTATTGTAAGAAAGCTTATGAAGCAACTTCTTATGAAAAGAAAGTCCTAGGATATGATGAAACAGATGAACTTACATTATATAAAGGAGAAGGCTGTGGACATTGCAATGAAACAGGCTATTTAGGAAGAATAGGTGTCTATGAGATGATGGAAATAGGTAAAGAACATAGAGAAGTAATTAATCAAACTAGAGATCCTAATGTGTTAAAGGAAGTTGCTATACAAAATGGTATGACAACTCTAGAAGATGAATGTAAGAAGTTAGTTCTGCAAGGTACTACAACAGTTAGTGAACTTGCAACAATAACACTTATAAAAGGAGAATAGGAGGGTGAGGTTATATGAAGAAATATAAATACAGAGCTATGAAAGCTGATGGTAAGAAGATTGAAGATGAATTTGAAGCTGAATCAAGAGATGAAGTAGTGTCTATGATAACTTCATCAGGATATTATCCACTTAAGATAGAGGAAGTTAAGACTTCTACAACTATTGCAGAATTTAATTTTACTCAAAAGATTACAGCTAAAGATTTAACAATATTCTGCAGACAGATGAATACAATGTTAGATGCAGGTATCTCTATAACTAATTGCCTTAGCATGTTATCAACTCAAGTTACTAATAAGAAACTAAGAGGCATAATAACAGAGATAGAGGATGATGTTAAAAGAGGTGAGATGTTATCTCATTCAATGGCGAAATATCCAGATACATTTCCTAAACTTCTTATAAGTATGGTTGAATCAGGAGAAGCTTCAGGTAATCTAGATGAGATGATGCTACGTATGGCTATACATTTCGAGAAGGAAAGTAAGATAAACAGCAAGATAAAATCTGCTATGATATATCCTATAATACTATCAATTATAGCCACTGTTGCAGTAATTGTAATTTTAATGTTTGTAATGCCAACATTTCAAGAAATGTTTGAAGATAGTAATACTCCACTTCCAGGGATAACAAGTTTTCTTATATCATTAAGTACTTTTATGAAAAAGTATATAATATACCTTGTTATAGGAATAACAGTTGTTGTTGTACTAATTATGAGGTTTAAGAAAACAACTAAAGGGTACGAGTTCTTTAGTAAATTGAAATTTAAGCTTCCTGTGTTTGGTGATTTAACTAAGAAAACAGTAACATCTAGATTTACTAGAACAATGTCTACATTATTATCCTCTGGTATATCTATGATGGAAGCTATACCTATAGTTAAGTCTATTCTTAATAATAAAGTAGCAGAAGATGCTATGGATGGGATAAGGGACAAGGTTATGAAAGGTGATGGCTTAAGTGGTCCTGTTAGAGAAAGTGGAGTATTCCCAGATATGCTTGCTTCTATGATAAGAGTAGGAGAAGAAGCAGGGTCTCTAGATGAAATGCTAGAGAAAACAGCAGATTATTATGATGAAGAGGTAGATGTGGCTATAAGTAATGCAACGTCTATGATAGAGCCTATTATGATAATAATCATGGGAGTTGTAATAGGAGGCATGGTTGTAGCTATAATGTTACCAATGTTCGATATGTACAACGCAGTTTAATAGTGTTTATATTAAAAATTAATATAAAAAATAATAACAAAATTTTAGGAGGGGTTTATTAATGTTAAAGAACTTAATGAACAAAAAATCAAAATCAAAAGGATTTACTCTTATAGAGTTAATCATCGTTGTTGCAATTATTGCAATATTAGCAGCAGTGGCTGTACCAAAATACTTAGAAGTAAAGGCAAAATCAACAATTAAATCAGATGTATCTAATGCTAAAATAGTATACGATACTACTGTAAATTTAATAACAGATGATAAAGTAACATCATTAGGAGCAACACTTGAAAAAGTTGACAAAACTAATGGTGGTACTAATGGTAAAGTAATTGCTAATGATATGGATACAGCAAATTTAGTACTTAAAGGTAAGACTACTTCAGGAAGAGGAGATAACTTCTTCTATGTAAAAGTAGAAGATGGAGATGTTAAAGTATGTGATTCAACAGGATTACAAATATACCCAGATATAAAATCTTCAGGAAATATCTATAGTGCAGATTATACTGGTAACTATCGTAATCCATCATAATTTGAATATTAATTTTTTAATAGAAAATTATAAGAATAAAACAAATATGTTTTATTTGCAAATTGTAAGTGTGAGATAGACTCTATCTCACACTTATCAATACATTTTTTAAAGAGGTGAAAGTAGTGGCATTAGATACTTCAATGTTGAAAGAGAAATTTTCCAAAATGTTAGCGCCAAAACAACAAAAACAGGAAAAAATAAGAGATGTAGTCTCATTTGATATAGGAACTAATACTATTAAGATAGTAGAAGGAAGATATAGTAAAGGAAGACTTACAGTATATAGACTTATGGAATTATCTACTCCAGAAGGAGCTATAGAAGATGGTAAGATTGTAAACGATAGAGAAGTAATAGAAACCTTAAAGGCATTTATTAAGCGAAATAACATAAAGATAAAGGATAGTGTATGTACTACTAATTCCTCAGCAATTATTAATAGAGATCTGGTAATTCCAGTAGTAGAATATGATGAAATGGAAACAGTTATAAGGTATGAAATAGAACAATTCTTACCTATTAAACTAGAAGATTATATTATTCAATATGTTGTCCTAGATAAAATAGCAGATGCAGAAGGTCCTAAGTATAAAGTGAATGTAGTAGCTTATCCTATTGTAATTGCAAGAAGCTATTTTGATCTGTTAACAGATATAGATCTTAATCCAGTAGTATTAGATGTTAACTTTAATGCATTAAATAAGATATCAGCATATTCAAGATTATCAGGGGAAGGTACTGTAGCTTTTGTTGATATGGGAGCAACATCTATGAACATAACTGTGTTCAAGAATGGTAAGCTAGACTTCAATAGAATAGTTAAAAGTGGTGGAGAAAGTATTGACTATGCACTAAGTACAAGACTGGATATGTCAATAAAATCTACAGAATCAGAGAAGATAGAAAAGGGAAGTCTTATAAGGGTATCGGAGGAAGATGTTATTAACTCTACTATTGCAGATGCAGTAGATGATATGTTAGGAGAATTAGAGAGGATACTTCAATTCTATAATAATCAAGTTATAGGACGCAGTATAGAGAAGATAATAATATATGGAGGTACATCTAACATTGAAGGATTACCTGAATATATGGAGAGAAAGTTAAATATAAAGACAGAGAAGATAGCTTCATTACCTAAGGTTGAATTTACAAGTAAAAGAGGCAGTGGAGATAGTCTTTCTAGATATATAAATGCATTAGGCGCAATAATTAGGTTATAGGGGTGATTGAATTAATGAAGGATATGAACTTTTTTAGCGCATTTATAAAGAAGAAAAAAGGTAGCGATACCCCTAAAATTATTGTTAGCGTTATAATTCTTATAGTAGCTATATTTATTGTAGGTACATTCTCGTATTTTACTATAGCTACATATATCAATAATAATGAAGCACAAGAATATAGGGATAAGCTTCAGGCAGAAGATATAAAGGCTAAAGTAAAAGAATCAAATGAAGTAAATGATCAAATTGATAATCTTACTCAATATGATAATAGAATAACAATTGTTAATAATGCAATTGCAAGTAGGGATATAGTTACAGTTACACTTATGAATCAAATAAGTGCTACTATTCCTAGTGAAGTTAATATAGCTACTATCAGTATAGATAACACTAAGGTAACAATAGGTGCAACATCAAGTAACAAGACAGCAATAGCAGAGTTTCAACATAACCTAAAAGAGATAGAATCAATATATGATGTATATATAGGATCAATATCAGGTGATGAAGGAGCATATGTATTTACTGCTGAATGTACTTTTAAGGGGGTAGACTAATGTTAAAGAAAAATGAGATATATGCTCTTGTTGGCGCATTAGCTGTTATATTAGGAGTTATGTATTATAGCTTTGTATTTAACAATAAGTCATCACAACTAGAAGCAGCAAGAGAGGATAGACAAGCTGCTATAACAGAATACAACAAAGTTATGGATGAGTTAAGTACTCTTGATGAGAGAAAAGGTAATATAAAGGAATTAACAGCAGGAATAGAAGGTAAAACTGAAAAATTATATCCAGAAATAATTCAAGAAAAGATAATTACTGAAATAGATGACTTAATGAAGAAAAGTGATTTCAAGGGAGATATATCTTTTAATCCAATAGAAGTAGTTAACTTAGAAGATTTAACTCCACAAGTAGAGAAATTACCTGATACATCATTTGCTACTTATGCAAGTGCTGCAAATAGTTATATAGATAATCATTCAAGCAAGAGTAAAAATAAGTCTGATGAAGATAGCTCCAATAATGAAGATAATAGTACTTCAAATGAAGAAACTACAAGTTCAACTAATAGTTCTGATTCTTCAACATCAGATGGAAGTGTAATAACTAATGATTCAAGTTCGGAATATGCTAATGATTCTACTTGTGAGCATCTTCAAGTTTCAATAAACTTTACTGAAGTTAATTATAAACAGCTTAAGGATTTTAAGAAAGCATTAGAAGCATATAACAGAAAGATAAGTTGTCAGAGTGTAACTACTACTTATGAAGGCGGAAATATATCAGGAGTTATTGTATTAGAATTCTATGGAGTACCTAAGGTTGGAAACTATGATAATAATTATTTCAAGTGGGATTATAGTAATGTATACGGTAAAGATGAGTTATTTGGTGAAGGTGCAGCAACTGGTGCTTATGGAGTATCTGTAGAAGAAGCAACAGAGAAGGAAAGAACTAATGATTTTGTAGGTATGGTTAAATCGTCATCATCAATACAACCAACATTAACATTTGGTAGAGCAAATGATGAATATTGTAGCACTTATATTTATGATGATAGCTCTAATGTTATAGATGTTACATTAACTGTAACAGAAAAAGATGGTAAGTATTATTATAAATATTCGGCAGGAAACTCTAGATATCCAGCAACTACAATGGGCAATGGTGAAGAATTTACACCATGTGCTGATGTTATCAAGGTAAATATAGAGAGTGAAGCTAGAGATGGAAGTACTGATAAGTCTGGAATTAAACTTAAAGTTATAAATAACACAGACAAGAAGGTTGAAGTTGCAATAAATAATGATGATGCAGATAAGCCAAGAGTTACATTAGAGAGTGAAGGTGGCTCTGTATATAAGAAGTAGGTGTTTGTTTGTGAGTAAAATGAAGAAGGTAAATAAAAGAAAAGGTATAACGCTAATTGAGGTGATAATTAGCGTTGCCTTAATTGCTATATTGCTTATACCTCTTACTGATTTGGTAATGACAAGCATAAAAAAGAATAAAAAAGCTGAAGTTAAGCAAGAAGCAACTAACTTAGGACAGAAAATTGTAGAAGAATTAAAAGCACAAGATACAATACAATTACATGATTTTGATTCATCTACTAATATAGGCAAATATACAACATTAGATGGATATGTTCTGAATGTTATCAAAGAATCAGATGAGTGGAAGATGGAAGGACCAGGAGATAAGGATTTGCCTATAGAAGTTACATTAAAAAAGAATGACAAGGTTAAATATAATAACAATGATAAAGAAGTAGAAAAGTTAAAAGATGATCAATATGCAGTTGTAATTAAATTTACAGACAATTATATAAAGTGGGAAACAACTTCTTTTGATGCTAATGGTAATGCAAAATTTACAAGCACAAATAATCTTCCCATTTCTGGCTTAGATGTGGTAAAATTAACTATAGAGAATGATGGCGAAAATAATGCTATAACTAATGTAAAAATTGATGTAGGTAGTGAGGATGCTTCTGTAACTGGAGAACCAAAAGTGACTTATTCAAAACAAGCTCAAATCAACAATATCAGGAAACCGAGTGATATTAAAGAACCATATAGCAAGGATTTATGTCATAGAATAAAGATTATAAGAGATGCTAATTTCAATGCATCAACAAAGTTATTAGCATATATAAGAGGAGATGTTCCTAAAGATTTGACAGATGAACAAAAAAATAAAGCATCAATAGACATAGACTATATAGATTTAGGGGATGACTTAACTAAAACACCTATAGATTTACGTTTGGATTATTCTTCAGATTCATCAACAGAAGCTTGTAAGATTAATTTAAGGCAAAATATATCAGAAACACAAGTTGACACATTACATTCATTATATGATATTAATGTTTCTATAAGTGATGGGACAGATGTATTATATAGTAGTCAGATATCAACTAATACAGATATTGAAGTGTTTAATACACCAACATCATAGAGTATGACACAATACCTAATATTTTGATAATTAATAGGGGGGGTATTATGAGTAAGAAAAAAAGAAAAGGATCTAGTTTGATTTTTGTCGTATTTATAGCAGCATTAATATTTACAACAGGTGCAGCTTTATTAACAGCAGTTACTGCTGATTATAAGGCAAGAGTGAATGCTAGTATACAACTTAAGAATCTATATGCAGCAGATTCTGGTATAGATCTTGTGAAGAATGTAATTAATAAGGAGTCAGAAGTTGCAATGGTTTGTGCAAGTAATGCACTTGCAGAAGATATTGAGCATAACAGACTTATATATGATGTAACTACTATAAGTAAGGAAGATTATAATAAGATTAATAAGAGATTTAAGTATTATTTTATAAAAGCATTAACAAGCTCTACTAAGGACCTTAGTGCTTTATCAGATAGTAATGAATTAGAAGCAAAAGAAAATCTATTATATTCTATTGAATCGCTTACTTATAGATATGTTATTAAGTCAGAAGATGAATTTAATGCAAATAAAGAAGAAAATTTAGAAGAATTAAAAGGTTATAGTGATTATACTGCATACAAAAATGCAGTAGCTAATCAAAAGACAATTGTAAACGATGCGAAAGTATTTCCTAAAAGTGAATGCTTGAGAACAGCTACAGAAGGATCAACAGCAGTTATAGATGCTTCTGTTGAAACTAGTGACAAGTTTAATTCTATAAAGGATTATAATGATACAGAAAAATATGATGGTGATTTTACTATAACTATTGCTGTTAAGTCAACATTTGAAACAGACACATCAAAGGACAAAACAGGTAAGAAGTTAAATAATAAAAAGACTATAAGCACATCATTTACATTAGCAGCACCAGATTATGATAAGGCATTAATAACAAGTGCTAAAAACCTAAAAGCTTATGATTATGAATTTATTAGAGCAATTACTGCAGATGGTAATTTAAATATCAATGGTTCAACATCTTCCTCAACTGTTAATGGTGATATATGGATAAAAGGCAATGAAAGTAAATTTAATAATGAAACAACTAATGCAGAAAAGATTAGAAGTAAATATTCAAATGGTATATTAATCAATAATAGCAAGATTACATTTAATGGTGATGTAATGTGTGGTCAAGCTATAGCAATATCAAGCGATTCTGAGGTTAATAATAGTTCAGAAGGTAGTTCAGAAGGAGGAGAAAATAATTTATATGCTAATAATGTATATATTGGACCAAAAGTTGATGATAAATCAACATCTAAAGATAATACATTAAATGCAGATAATGTTATTGCTAACAATGACTTGGTTATTAATTCTTCAAAGACCAATGTAAATATTAAAAATTTCTATGGTGCAAATGATAGAATAAATAATAATGAAAAAACATCATCAATTTCAAATATCGATATTGATAAAGCTATTAGAGATTCAAGTAGTATTATAGTTAATAATGCTAGTGGAGACAATAATATTAATTTAGGTTCAGCATGGATAAATGGTATATCATATTTACATCTACAAGGGGATAATGATAAGAATACTGAATATGCAACTGGTGAGTCAATAGCTATAGATGGAAACTACAAGGCATATGCAGATGTAACAGCTGGAAGTGAAGACCCTAGTTTACAAGTTGAATATTTTTCATCATATGCTTTATTAAATAGTGATAAGATTAAAGATAAAAGTAATTATTTTGTAAAATATTATACTGAAGATGGTAATAAAGCACAAAATGGTGGTGTTGCAATAAAGAATGTATATGCTTATGGAGCATCTGTATACAAAGATGAAAGTGGAAACACAAAGGTAAATAATAATACTTTAAACGCTGAAGCAAGTAAAAATATAAATGCAAAGAAACAAGCATATGCACTTAATGTTTTCCTTATGCAAAATAGATATAAGAATTCTGTAAGTGTAGCAGATATGGATAATGCAGATGGCACTAAGTATAACTCAGATGAACTTGAAAAAATTTATAGTGATAATAGTGTTGTTAAATCTGTATTAGGAAAAAATGATTCCATTGGAGTTGTTAATTTCGCAGGATATGAGAAGCTAATAAAGGATACTTATACAGAAGGTAGTGAAGACTATAACAAATATATGCAATTCACATCTAAGAGATCTATAATTAAACCTAAATTATATGGCTTCTTAGTAAATTGTATAGACAGTGATGATGTTATAATAAAGAAAGATGCTATATATATAGGTGATAAGAAAACTGACATAGAATATTCAAGTGATGAAGATGCAATATGTTCTGTTGTAATTACAAAAGGTAGGGTTATAGTTGAAGATAAAGTTAAGTTCAAAGGAGTTATAATAGCTGGCTCAGATGTAACTATAGGAAATAATGTTACTATATCATGTACTAAACAAGATGCAGATAATTCTAGATATACAATATCAGAAATGACAGAACTTCATGACAAAATTAAAACATTATGTAATAATGTGGTTCCAGATTCAGCACAAGATTATACTGCTTCTGCTACTCTTAATACAACTAGATATATGGATGAGAGCCTTGATCAAAAATATCTTAAAGAACATCTATGGAAGATAGATAAGTAGAGAGGTGAAGATATTGAATAGGAAAGTTAAAGGATTTACATTACTAGAAACAATAATTACATTAACAATTATGGTAGTGGTCCTTGCAGTAGTATCTTCAGTATTTATAAATAGTAGAAAATTAATGGTGAAAACAGAGCTTAAATCTCAAATGCAAGAAGAAGGAGAAAAATTACAAAAATCTATAGTTACTTATGGTACGCAAGCTATTGACTTAAGTATTAAGGAAAATTCAACAAATGAAATAAGTGGATGGACCATAAGAGATTATAAAGATGCAACTAATTCCAATGGTGGGTATTTAGATATAGCAAGTATAAGCTTTCTTTTACCTAATGGAGTTAATGGTGATACAAATTTGACAGTAGCAGATAATGAATATCTTTTGTGTAATATGATGTTTGAGAGTACTGGAAGTTCCGGCAGAGTATTTATAAAAAGAATTGATAAACTAGAAGGGGACTTATCATCCCCAACTATTACAAAGGATGTGTTAGTGAAAACTGTGTCGAAAGATATAGAAAGTGTGTCAATAATTCCTCTTAATTGGCAGGAATTGAAAGAAAAAGCAGATGATTCTAAGACTGCTGATTTGAATTTATTTGATGAAATGACAGGAATTAAAGTTACAGCAAAATTCAAAAAGAAACAAGGTAATATAGAAGTTGAATATGAAGTAAGTTCAATTGTTAAGTTTAGGAATAATTAAGGTAAGGGGGTAAATAAATGAGAAGTGGAAACAATAAGTTCTTTAAGTTAATAAAGAATAAAGTAACATGGATTGTAATTATTGCAGTTATTGCAACTCTTATAACCATACCTAATATAAGAACAAAAGCAGATGTTATAAAAAATACTGTAAAACTTCTTGAAGTTGAACCGGGGGACAAGTTTCAATTACAATCAGGTACTTATGAAAATATTAAAGTAGAAGTATCTCATATAGATATGCCGACATTTGTTAGTATGGTTGACGAATTGTCTGGACAATATGACATAATATGTATTGGTAATTGTAAAAACGGAAAGGATGGAGCCACTCTTAATACTATGTGGGGTGATACTAAGGATTTTAGATACAGGCAATATGTAGCAGAAAGTAGTGATATAAATCATTTTGGATATATGTATTTTAATTATAATTATTCATGGGCGACTGGAGGAGCACTTGAAAATGAAAGAGCAAGAAGAAGTTTATGGTATGCATCAAGTGGTTTTGTTCCTAATAATAATACTAGTGGTAAATGGATTGAAATAAATGATTATGCATCATATAATTTATCTATTAAAAATGAAAAGATTAATTTCTTAAAGGCTAAATATTCTGTTGATGCAAATGATGATGGGACAAAAGAAACTTATCAATTTGTTATGGATGAATACTATTCTGGAAATGATATTACTAATAGACGTGCGAAACAAGTAATTAACTTTATAGAATCTAATCAATTAGTTTATTTAGATAGAAGCGCAATAAGTATTGATAAGACAAAGTTATATTCTAATTTTAATAAATATATAAAATCAGATATAAGAGATAATGTACAATGTACTGGTGGATTAGATATGACTACTATTATTAAAAAATATAAAAGTCTTGATAATGCAAGTCCAGTAGTTACAATTAAACAACAACCTAAGTCTTATAAAGATATGAGTACAATAGAAACTAATAGAAATATAAAAATAGGCTTTACTGTAAAAGGTGATTCGAGTAAGAAATATAAAGCTAAACTATATATTGATAGTAATAATGATGGTCAATTTTTAGATGATGAAAGTAAAAAAAATAATTGTGAAGCAGTAGCTCTTGTTGATGTTAATAATATTGATGAAAGTGAAGTTAATTATATTGAATATACTGTTCCACATACATTTGTTGGATATCTATCATGGAAACTTGTTGTATTTGAAGCCAAAGATGGGGATGTTAATGATAAGTTTACTGATGATAGTACTAGAATCAAAACATATGTAACTGGAAATTGTGCTTATAAGGCAGATAGTTCTGAAACAAATAGTACTATTAACGTTTTGCAACTATTACCTGATAATGCCACTGTTACTTTAAATATGTCAACTGGTAAAGTAAAAAATAATACTGAAGATACATCTTTTAAGAATAAGCTTGATGATGTTAAGAATAAATTGGGAATAGATATTCAAGTAACTGCTATAAAAATGTCAGAATTCACTAGTAAGATAGATAAGAGCGGACTATCTGCAAAAGAATATGCTAATTCATTAATAAATAATGAAGCAAATGATTATGGCAAAAAGTTTGATATGATAGTAATAGGATTTGGAGATAATGCTACATTAGCAGCAGGAGATGTATTCTCTACGAAGTCAGTTGAGGTATTACAAGAATGTAATAATATGAAGATGGCACTTATGTTTACTCATGATACTATTTCTCTTAATGTATTAGATGAAGTTGATTTTTATGATGTTAAGTATAGTAAATATAGTGATAAGGGATATGTTAATCCAACTCAATATTATTGTAATAATGTTGCTCCTTCAAAGACTTTAACTCAAGGATTTAAGAATTTAGTAGGTCAATCGGTATATGAAGACCCATTTGATAGTTCAACTTGGGGAGATGAACATTATCTAACTGTTGGTACGGGATTAAAGAATAGAAAAGATGAATTAATTGGTGGAAATGCTGATGGACTAGCTTCATTAGGGGCAACACCATTTGCTAATTTAATGTTATATTCATATAATGGAGGTTTTGATACTGAAGATGGCGATCCGACAACAAAAGGTACTCAAACTAAGAAGGTTATAGGTGTAAATGAAGCCCAAATTACTTCTTATCCATATAATCTTAATGATAAGCTAGGAAGAGATTATACAAAATCTGATGTTAGCAAGAATCAAGTTAATTCTAATTGCATGGATATAGCTATGACTCATACTCAATGGTATCAATTAAATTTAGAGAAGGAAGATTTAGTTCCATGGATTAATTTATATGGTACACCTATGAATATGGGGGATTCTAGAAACGCTTATTATACTTATAATATAGGTAATATTACTTATTCTGGTTCAGGACATAGTGACATTACTGGAGAGGCTGAATTAGAATTATTTATTAATACAATTATAAAAGCTATGGATGGAGCTAATATTAAACCTGAGATATTTAATCATTATTATGATTCTGAAAAAGAAATTAGTAATGGTTCAACAATTTCTGTAGATTTAGGTGAAGATTATAATTTTAAGGTTAGATTATATGATGCTGATTCAAAGGAAAATGATGATATAAGATATACAGTAAGTTTAGGATCAGAAACATTGAAAAATGAAACTGTAAAATATGCAATAGATAGATATAATAATAAAGGAATGTTTGTTGATTGTATTATTCCTGCAGATAAATTAAGTAATTATGTAGGGCAAACAGTAACTGTAACAACTCAAGCAATAGATAAGTATGGAGCTGAATCAGATATTAAGACATTTAATTTATCTATTAAAATACCACAGTTAAAAGCTGACCATGGTGTTAATAAGTTAGAAGTTAACAATGAAAATTTTGTGATAAAGAACAGTCCATTAAATAATAATAAATATAGTGAAGGAGTATCTGAATCGTGGAATAATTTATCAGATAAATTTATAAACGATATTCCTAGAGATTATCAGTCAATAATTCCTTTTGTAGCTTGTGCAAAAGTATATAAGTTTAATACTAGGTTACAATTAGAATTGGATAGTAAATTTGGAGATGAAGAAGATAATAGAGCATATGTTGGTACTGATGCAACAGAGCCGACAGCTTATTGTGTAACAGCTGATGGAAACTTATCTGAAATAGGCACATTGACATATGATGCAAGTAGCAAGACATATTATATAGATGTTAATGGTAGTAGTTTAGCTGGATGTGGTGGACAATTCTCTGAAGATGGAACATGTCCGGTGGTTATAAAATATTATGCAAAGGTTAATAAAATACAAGAAGACTCTAAAACTATTTATGTAAATACATTAAATGTATTTATTAATAATGAATATGATACTCCGAATGTATCAAAACCAGCTACAATATATGTAGATTATTCTGAGATTAATAAAGAAATAGACGGATTATTATACTAATACAAGAAATATTTTTTCATAAATAGCATAATTTTATTAAGTATTTCTAAGTATAATAAAAGTAGATAAAGATCCCTAAATGCTATAAACTTCCTTGAAGGTTGGAATGTATAGCATTTTAATGGGATCTTTATTTTGCTATTATAGAGAAACTCTAAATTTTATTACATTTTAATTTTTTATACTTTAAATAAAGCTAATATTATAAGGATAGCTCCAGATATCCACGATAGATTCAAATTTACCTTTCTAGTTATAGACCTACCTATAAATACACCTATTATAATAGTTAATAAGTTAATAATAAATGATAATATAATAGTAAGAACATAATTTTTCATGGCAAGACTTGCACCTATCCCTACTGCTAAGCTGTCTAGTGATAATGCTATTGCAAGGTATATAGATTCTTTTAAACTTAGAATTTTAGAATTATCAATATCAGCCATAGTTTCATCAACATATATTAAAAGAATGAAGTCAAATAATTTAAGTTTTATAGGCTTATCATCTATATATTTCTTACGAAGTATCGATTTAAAGACTCCTTCAAATAATCTATATAAACCTAATATTAATAATATAAAGAATGAAAAAAATCTACAATAATTAATTGGTATAAAGGTTTTAAATATATTACCTAGAAATAGCGATATGCCAAGTATCAAAGTACATATTATACTTATAAGCATAGAAGAATATATAGGAACTTTAATTTTGTTACATCCATATGCAATGCTACATACAAAAGAATCAATACATATAGATAAGACAAGTAGTATGCTTTCTAGCATGAAGTCACCTCCTATAAGCAAACATATAGGTTAGTAATATAATATGTGCTATAGTTAGATAAAGTTACAAAGATATAAGAAAGCTTTACATAAGTGCAATATAAAATTACAGGTATTTTTATAGAGATTTATGATATAATGTGTATGAATATGTTGAAAGGAGTAACAACACGATGTATAAGATAATAGCATTAGACATGGATGGAACATTATTAGATGATGATAAGAAAATAACCGAGGAAAATAAAAAAGCACTTATGAGAGCGAAGGATAAAGGTGTTAAGGTTGTTTTATCTTCAGGTAGACCTAAGGATGGTTTAATAAAATATTTAGATGAATTAGAATTAATTCAAGACGATGAATATGTTTTAAGTTATAACGGATGTTTAGTACAAGAAGCTAAAAGTGGAAAAATACTTCATGAAGTGGGACTTAAGGGAACAGATTTACATTATATGTATACATTAAGTAGAGAATTTAATGTAAATATTCATGCCTTCTCAGAAAAATACGGACTAATAACTCCTAAAATGAGTAAATATACTGAGGTTGAAGCATCATTAAATGGAATAGAACCAACTATAATAGATTTTTTTGATATTCCAGATGATGAGAATATAATCAAGATTATGTTAGTTGATGAAGCAGAAATTCTAGATGAAGCAATAAGTAGATTACCACAAGAAGCATATGACAAATATAATATTGTTAAGAGTACACCATATTTCCTTGAGATAATTAATAAAAATGGCAATAAAGGAGAAGGGTTAAAAGCTCTTGCAGAACATTTAGGCGTTAAGAGAGAAGAAGTAATGGCATTTGGAGATGCTAGTAATGATAGAGAAATGATTGAATATGCAGGGCTTGGTGTAGCTATGGAGAATGCTATGGAAGAAATAAAAGAAGTAGCTGATTATATAACTTGTAATAATAATGAAGATGGAGTTGCTAAGGTAATTAACAAATTCATATAGCGTCTATCCTCATAAACACAAGGGTTCCTCTATATTTGTAGCAAAATGAACTAAAAAAATTAATAAATTATTAATTAATTAACATTTATGTATCATGTAATTAACTAATTGTTAATAAGTATAAAGATATAATATACAACTAGGAAAAAGAGTAATATAATGTCAGTAATATATTAACAAAATGTAAAGAATGTGATATAATTAGTTCATAGAAAAGAAACAAATAATTATCAATAGGGGGAATGGTCAATGGATAATTTACAAGTTAGAACAATGCAAGATACTATAAGAGAAGCTGATGTGAGAAGTCAATCCAATGTAATTTATAATGTAGTTAAGAGGGTAATAGATGTAGTGTGTTCATTGCTTGGGATAATTTGCTTAAGTCCAATATTATTGATTGTTTCGATAATTATTAAACTTGATTCAAAGGGACCAGTTATATTTAAGCAAAAACGTGTTGGATTAAATGGCAAAGAATTCAATATATACAAGTTTAGATCAATGGTTATTAATGCTGAAGAATTGAAGGCAAAGCTTCAAGCTCAAAATGAGATGAGTGGTCCTATGTTTAAGATGAAAGAAGACCCTAGAGTTACTAAGATTGGTAAGTTTATAAGAAAAACAAGTATAGATGAGTTACCTCAATTATTTAACGTATTAAAAGGTGAGATGAGTTTAGTAGGACCTAGACCATCATTACCTAATGAAGTAAAAGATTTTGAACCATGGATGTTAAAGAGATTAGATGTTAAGCCAGGTTTAACATGTATATGGCAAGTATCAGGAAGAAATGATATAGACTTTGAAGATTGGATGAAGTTAGATATTAAATATGTAAATGAAAAAAGTATTTTCCTAGATATAAAATTAATCTTAAAAACTGTTTTGGTGTTATTTGGAGACAAACATGCGTGCTAGTTTGTAGAAAAGTTATGGGAGATAATAGAAATTAATCTCCTATTATTTTTTCTTATTTTAGCATTGTGAGTGGAGAGAAGAAGGTAAAAATAGTTAATGATTTTATGTAAACCTATTCTTTAAAAATAAAAATTTGAATTATATTTTAATAAATGATTAATACTAGTTGTTTAAAATTAATATTTGTATATGTAATAACTAGATGTAAAATTAATGAATATAAGGTATAATTATAATATAATTTTATCAACATAGGAGGATACAACATTGGTAAGAGAAGATAATGATATAAACTTTTTTGAACTTTTTAAGTCAATTAGAAAAAGATGGGTTATAATTCTTGAAATTATATTAGTGTGCATTATACTTTCTGTTGTATATAGTTTTATAATTGCAAAGCCTGTATATCAAACAACAACTAAATTATTTATAGGTAAACAAGCAAGTGATGAGACAAGCAGTTACGATAGTAATGAAGTAAGTATGTTTCAGAAATTAATGTCAACTTATGCTGGATTTGCGCAATCTACAGATTTGATTGAACGAGCAATAGATAAAGCTAAACTAGATGTTACAGCTGAACAGGTATCTGATAGAATGACTGTTGTAGCAGGCTCGGAAGATCAATTCTTAACATTAACATATAAATCTAATAATATTGATGAAGGTGTTGAAGTATTAAAGGCAGTTACAGATGAGTTTGTTAAGACTTCAACAGAATATATTCCAAATGGTAATATAGAAATTGTTGAATCACCTAGAGTGCCAACAGAACCTTCTAGCCCTAATAAGGCTAGAAATATAGCTGTTGCATTTATATTTGGGCTTATTGTTTCTGTTGTGGTTGCTATGGTATTAGAATTCTTAGATAATACAGTGAAAAAAGAAGAAGATATAGAAAATTTATTGGGAGTACCTGTTATAGGAATAGTTCCAGAGGCAGATTCAACAGAGATTTCTAATCCTACACATGAACATAAGCGAAAAAAATCACTATTTAGAAGAGGTGGTAAGAATGCCTAATATATTAAAAAATCCTAAAGGGGCTTATGCAGAAGCTTTTAGAACAGTAAAAACTAATATAAGATATTCTTCAACTGATAAAGATAAAAAAGTATTCTTAGTTACATCTACACAACCTGGAGAAGGTAAGTCAACAGTTGCAGTTAATTTAGCTATGAGTTTATCATTAGATAATAAAAAAGTTATAATTATTGATGCTGACCTAAGAAAACCTACAGTTCACAAGAGACTTCAGATAAGTGGAACAACAGGTTTAACAGATGTTTTAGTAGGAGAAGCAGAATTAGATGACACAATAATAAAGGTTAATGAGTATTTAAATGTATTAGTTGCAGGTCAGATTCCACCGAATCCAGCAGAGTTATTAGCATCAAAAGGTATGGAGAAGCTTATTAATAAATTTAGAGAAGAGTATGATTATGTTATATTAGATGGTAATCCTATTTGTGTTATAGCTGATTCTCAGATTCTTGCTAGTAAGGTTGATGGTGTTATCTTAATTGCTAGACATGAATATACTAAAAAAGATGAATTAGTTAATGCAAAGAAGTTAGTAGAGCAAGTTGGTGGACATGTTATTGGGGTAATATTAAATAGAGTTAGAGATAAGTCTAAAAGATATTATTATTACTATTAAATTAAAACATAGAGATTGTTACAGGTTGCTTGTAGCAATCTTTTTTTAAATTTAGAATTGAAAATTGAGAATTATATTTAAATTGAGAATTGAAAATTAAAAACAATTTTACATTTTAAATTCTAAATTACAAATTAAAATAAGGGGGCATATATGAATAAAGTATCAGAAATAGTAGAGAATATGGAAAAAGTAATGGTAGGAAAAAGAGAAACTATCAACAAAATAATTATTGCTTTGTTGTTGAATGGACATGTACTAATTGAAGATGTTCCAGGAGTAGGAAAAACTCAATGCGTAGGTTCTCTGGCAAAATCCGTATCTGGAAGTTATAAGAGAATACAATTTACTCCAGATGTTATGGCATCAGATATAACAGGATACAATATGTACAATCAGGTAAAGGGAACATTTGAATATAGAGAGGGAGCAGCTAATTGTAATTTCTTGCTAGGAGATGAAATTAATAGAGCATCAACTAAGACTCAATCAAGTCTTTTAGAAGTTATGGAAGAGAGACAGATTACTGTAGATGGAGTTACTAGAAAAGTTCCGGAGCCTTTTATGGTATTAGCAACTCAAAATCCTATAGAGAGTAAAGGAACTAATAAGTTACCAGAAGCACAATTAGACAGATTTTTATTTAGAATATCTATAGGTTATCCAACTAAAGCGGCAGAGATCGAAATATTAAATAGGTTTGCAGGTAGGAATCCTCTTAATGATTTAAAACCTGTTGCAACAGCACAAGATGTTCTTGATATGCAAGATGAAGTAGAGAAAATATCAGTTAGTGATGATATAAAAGAACTTGTTGTGTCTATATCAATAAACACAAGAGAAGCTCTAGAAACGTCTTTAGGGGTAAGTCCAAGAGGAACTCTTGCACTACTTAGAGTTTCAAAGGCAATAGCATATATGAAAAAAAGAGATTATGTTATTCCAGAAGATGTTGTATTACTTGCCAAGGATGTTTTATCACATAGAATTATTTTGTCATCTAATGCCAAGGCAAAAGGAATAACAGCTGATGAAGTTGTAGGCAGTTGTGTTGATAAGGCTTTAAAGCAAATGAATAAGGTGATGCAATAATGAATATATTAACATATTTAGCCTTGTTTATATTTAGCTTTTCTTTTGCATACATATTTGAAGTTAAGGAAGCTTATATGATTTTTTATTTTATAGCAATGTGTCCTTTTATTGATTTGTTGACTGTATTATTGGTCAGAAATAATCTTGAAGTGGATATATTAGTGAAGGATGAATATATTGAAAAAAATAATATAGCATTTAATAAAATTGCATTTAAAAATAAAGGAGTTGTACCTATAGCTAGAGTAAAGTATAAAATATTATTAGATGAAAAGTTTATTGTGGTAGATAAACAGTTAAAAGGAGAAATTTCAGTTCAAGGTAAAGGAATTACATATAAAGATATAAGTGTAAAACCTAAGCATATTGGAGTAGCAACAATTACTATAAAAGATATCAAGATAGAAGGTATATTTGGATTATTTAATAGGAATTATAAGGAGGAAATAAAAGGTGAAGTTAAAATCTTACCTTCAATAGTAGATGTAGATAATATTAATTTGCTTATAGGTGAAGGAACAATAGGAGATATTGAAATAGAAAATGAATATATAAAAACTGTTGGAGAACCTGGATATGAATATAGAGAGTATATGCCATCAGATCCACTAAGCAAAGTTAATTGGAAGCTTTCAGCAAAATCTAATAATTTAATAATAAGAAAAGATGAATCATCAGCACGAGCTAAAAAAACTATCCTTATAGATCCAAGAATAGAAGAGGCAGAAGATAAGTTAATGATTATTGATTTGTTATTAGAGGGAACATTGGGCATATGTAAGGAAATAATGAGTCTTGAATATGATGCTTCATTAGTATATAAAATAGATGATAGATGGCATGAAAAAGTGCTTGAAGACGATGAGAGTATAGGAGATATTAGAAGGATATTGTCAGAGATATGTTTTACAGATGATGATAGAAGGTTAAATGGAGCAAATATATTTAATGCTAGTGAATATGATGATGTTATAATACTGACAGCATGTAGAGATAGTAGATTGTTAGAGTTTATTGATGTGATTGAATATGATTGTAATGAGGTATATCTAATAAGTAATAATAAGAGAAAAATTGTTCAAGAGCAATTTTGTTTAAATGAAGATTATAGTTTGGAGAGAATATAATGAGAAAATGTATAGATGTAATAAGTAAAAATATTATAGCGCTTATATTTACTATATTAGGTATATCCCTTACATATTATTCTATTGTTGCTGATATAAAAATATCTCAAGCTATATTTATGATTGTTCTTATAACTTTATTTTTTGTATGTTATGATATTATGAATCATAATAAAAGTTATAGGGTAATTATATTTTCTATAACTTCCATTATAGTTATGCTTTCATCATATTTTATCATAAAGATCTTGGGTAGTGGTAATGAAGCTAGCTACATGATGTGGCTATTTAAAGCAGAGAGTGAATTATCTTATGAAACATATTATGAGATAGGAACTATTATATTATTATCTTATATATTTGGAGCAATGTATTATTATTTTACAGTGAAGATTATAAGAATGCCAATACTTATGCTATTATCTTTTGTAACTCTTATATTATATTTTAGAGGACCTTATGCACAAGATAATATATTTGTATATTTATATATAATTTTTTATTTCTTGCTGTATATGAAGAAAAGTGATTTTATTGAAGAATATCTTAGAGATAAAATAAGAATTAAAAATTCGTTGAAATTGGTTATACCTATAATAGTTATTATGACAATTATAGCTAGAATATTACCTAATACAAATGTTTTTCCCAATATAGAACCATTAAATGGTCTTAAGGATTATTTACAAGATTATAGGACACAGTATTCTCTACAAGATGGAATGATTGAAGATAATACAAGCAAATCTATAACGGAGTCTATGCCTGGAAACCAGGATTATGTTCTATATTCTTATAAAGGTGAATATATACCATATCTTGTTAATCATGTGTTTGATTATTTTGATACAAGTAATAACACATGGGTGGAAAGTGAGAGGAATAGTGATAAAAATTCTTTTATAGCTACATCTGGAGTAGAAAAGCAAACCTTAATAGAGCAATTGCTTATATCACTTAAAAGATATGACAACATACCTCAAGAAGTTAGAGAAGGTTTACAATTAAATAATAGTGATAATAAAAAAGTTATGAGTATAAAATCAGAGTCGTATTCTTTAAAAAATATGCTTCATCCAGAAAATGTGACGATGGCTTATTTAGATGACAATGAAGAAGCTATGTTAAGGGTAAATGAAAACAATAGGCTTTTTAAGGGAATAAATGAAAAGTTTTTACCTTCTGAATATGTAACTATAGGGTATATAGAAGATGCACCTGAAGGAAATAGTGCAGAAGATTATTTCATGAAATATTTCACAAAAGACAGATATGAAGATCTTATATCTTCTATTGCAAGTGAAGATGAAAGTTATGCACAGCAATTAACAGAAAGTATGGAAGAGGTATATTCTGATTATACAAGTTTATCTAAAGATACATCTCAAGATATATATAATTTAGCTGCAAAGATAACTCAAAGTAAAGAAAGTATATATGACAAAGCATCAGCAATAGTAGATTATTTTAATAGTGGAAAATATACATATTCATTATCTATAGATAATACATCAGCTAGAGATTATTTATCATATTTTCTTTTTGACAGCAAGAAAGGATATTGTGTACAATATGCAACAGCAATGACAATAATGTGTAGAACATTAAATATTCCTGCTAGATATGTTGAAGGATATGCAGTTTCACTTGAAAAAGATAGAGTTACAGACGATTATTATAATGTTAATGCTGAGAGGGCTCATGCTTTTGTTGAAGTATATATACCAGGTTATGGATGGAAGATATTTGATCCAACTCCTGTAAGAGTTGATGTAGAAGAAAATAATTCAAATGGATTTAGTTTTAATATTCCATATATTAATAAAATAATATATATTGTTAGTGGTGTGGCTGGATTAATAGCAATAGGATATATACTATATAGATTAACTGAGAGATATAGAAGAATTCATAGATTATCCCAATTACCTTCTAAGGAATACATGTTAGGATTAATAGATGATTCTATAGAAGAAATGAATAAATTAGGATTAAAGTTATTAAAAGAAGAGACTCTTATGAATTACGCTATAAGGACAGAAAATGATATTCCTTATGATTTAAAACAAATAATAGAATGGTATTATGGTGTAGCTTATGGAATGAAGCCTATGAAGAAAGAGTATATAAAAAAAGCTATAGAAGTTAATGATAATATTTATAAGTATGTAAAAAAACAAAAGAATGGCAAATCGAAAAAACATTAAAAGCATATAGAGATATAATATAACATAAAAGTGAAAGAAATATGGTATAATTGGAATTAAGAATAAGTTATTTAACAAAAGGGGAGACGGATATGCCAATAAAAATACCAGAAGAATTACCGGCTTATAGCGTTTTGAAGGAAGAAAATATCTTCGTTATGAACGACCAGAGAGCAGCAACACAAGACATTAGACCACTTAAGATTGCTATACTTAATCTAATGCCACTTAAGATAACATCAGAGAATCAATTGTTAAGATATTTATCTAATAGCCCTCTTCAAGTTGAGATAGTTCTTATTCAGACTAAAACTTATACATCAAGTAATACTCCTAAAGAGCATTTAGATAAGTTTTATTCTTACTTTGAAGATATAAAAGATCAAAAATTTGATGGATTAATTATAACAGGTGCACCTGTAGAGCATATGGAATATGAAAAGGTTGCATATTGGGATGAACTTGAGGAGATTATGGAGTGGAGTACTACTAATGTATTCTCAACTCTTCATATATGTTGGGGAGCGTTAGCTGGATTATACTATCATTATGGAATACCTAAATATAAATTAGCTGAGAAAATGTTTGGAGTATTTAAGCACAATATTTTAGATGAAAAGGCAGAACTAACTAGAGGATTAGATGACGTATTTAATGCACCTCATTCTAGACATAGTGAAGTAAGAAGGGAAGATATCATTAAAGTACCTGAACTTAAAATATTATCTGAATCAGATGAAGCAGGAGTATTTATAGTTGCAACGGAGGATAATAGAAGAATATTTATCACAGGACATCTAGAATATGATAGAGATACTCTTAAGGATGAATATTTTAGAGATAAGGATAAAGGCCTTGAAATAAAAGTGCCTGAGAATTATTTCGTTGATGATGATGATTCTAAGGAACCACTTATGACATGGAGAGGTAGTGCTCATATTGTATTTACTAATTGGTTAAACTACTGTGTATACCAAAATACTCCATTTGATATTAATGATCTTTAAATTGTAAAATGTATATTTAATGATTAATATCAAAATTATATGTTTAAGTAAATAATATAATATAATATGTATAAAATCCAATGTTATTTTGTTTGCTTAATATTATGTTTGTTATTAGTATCAATATTATATGTTTTCATAAATAGCATAATTTCATTAAGTATTCCTAAATATAAAAAAATTAAGTTAGCTAAATGTTGTAAACTCACTAAAGTTCAAACAGTACAACATTTTAAACGCTAACTTAATTTTTTTATAATAAGAAATCCTAAAATTCATTATGAAGATTTATTCAAAGCAATAATATTGATACTAAAAAAGAAAATCATAATATTAACATTATCAAATAACATTGGATTTTTCATTATAATAATATTATTTTACTTAAAGCAATAATTTGATATTAATTAACTGAAAAGATAAGTAATCAAAACAATATATTCAATAATTTTTTTAAGTAAGAACTACTGAATACTTAAGATACTTGAAATAATCCAGATACACTAAAAATCACCATAACGCTTAAATAATTAAAATATAATAAGCTTAGTAGAAGTAACCATTATTGTTAAGGTTAGAATTATAGGTAGATATAGAATAATATAACCATGAAGAATTATAGATTAGTATAAATAATATGGAACAATAGGTTACTGAACTAATGCTATTATATTTTAATTATAAACATTCATTATGAAGATTTATTCAAAGCAATAATATTGATACTAAAAAAAAATCATAATATTAACATTATCAAATAACATTGTATTTTTCATTATAATAATATTATTTTACTTAAAGCAATAATTTGATATTAATTAACTGAAAAGATAAGTAATCAAACAATATATTAGATAATTTTTTTAAGTAAGAATTAGGATACTTGTAATAATATAGATACACTAAAAATCACCATAACGCTTAAATAATTAAAATATAATAAGCTTAGTGGAAGTAACCATTATTGTTAAGGTTAGAATTATAGGTAGATATAGAATAATATAACCATGAAGAATTATAGATTAGTATAAATAATATGGAACAATAGGTTACTGAACTAATGCTATTATATTTCAATTTTAATTATCAATGTTTTTACAAAATTACATATTATATTTTAATTTAACACGAAAAATAATTGTAATAATTCTAATATTATTGTAAAATCGATAAGTAAAAAACAAAAGAAAAACTTAAGAGGAGAAAAAAGAATGTACGCAGAAGAACTAGAAATTGTAGCACAATCAGCTAAAAAGAAGGCTAAATTATTTGAGGCAGGGAGATGGAAATATTACTGTGCAAGTATGTTAGGAGGATTATATGCATGTTTTGGAGCAATACTAGCGTATACAATAGGGGCAGTATTTCATGAGGCTAACTCTCCATATGGTAAAATAGCTATGGGATTATCATTTGGTATTGCATTATGTTTAATTTCATTTGCAGGGGCAGAATTATTTACAAGTAATACATTTGTAATGACAGTAGGTCTTGAGAAGAAAAAGACAAGTTTTAAAGATTTTCTTAAAATAACATCAGCTAGTTGGACATTTAATTTTGTAGGATCTGTAATAGCAGCATTATTGTTTGTAATGGCAGGTGTAATAAGTACATCTACAGGAGAATACTTAACACATATAATAGAAGCTAAGATAAGTTATTCACCTATGGAATTAATAATAAGAGGAATGTTATGTAATACAATGGTATGTTTAGCAACTTGGTGCACATACAAGATGAAAAATGAAGCTGCTAAAGTAATTATGTTATTATGGTGTGTATTAACATTTATGATAGCTGGGTTTGAACATAGTATAGCTAATATGGGAATAATGTCAATGGTGTATTTTTGGCAAAAAACTACGATTATTACGTTGTCAGGAATATTATATAATTTATTTTTTGTTACAATAGGTAATATAATAGGTGGTGCAGTAGTAATTGGATTAGGATATACATATATATCAAGAAATAAAGAATAATATAAGATAAGGGGGATTATAAAATGAAAAAAAGTAAGGTAATAATAAGCATTTTATTTTTATGTATGATGGTATCATTTATAGGATGTTCATCATCGGAGGACAAGAAGAAAACTATTAATTTTTTAAACTATGGAGCTAACATAGACGAAGAAAGTTTAGAATTATTTGAAGAGAAATACAATATTGCAGTTAATGAAGAAACTTTTGATGATATGGAGGAGATGTATACAAAAGTTTCTTCGGGAGCTGTAAAATATGATGTGATACTTGTATCAGATAATCTTATGGGACGTATGATAGATGAAGGCTTACTTCAAGAACTAAATAAGGATAATCTACCTAATCTAAAGGAGATGGACAGTACGTATATGGATTTAGATATAGATAAAGGCAACAAATATTCAGTTCCTTATATGTTTGGTACAGTTGGTATAATATACAATACAGATTATGTAGATGATCCAGTAGATAGCTGGGACATATTGTGGAATGAAAAATACAAAGGTGAAATATTCATGTTTGATACTTATAGAGATACAATGGGAGCAGCACTTAAGAAATTAGGCTATTCAATGAATAGTACAGATGAAAGTGAGATAAATGCAGCAAGAGATTTACTTATAGAACAGAAACCACTAGTAGAAATATATGGGGTAGACATAGGTACTGAAACTATTGCTTCTGGAGATACATATATTAATATGATATGGTCTGGAGAAGGATTGAATTTAGAAGCAGAATATGACAATTTAAAATATATTGTTCCAAAAGAAGGTGCGAATTTCTGGATAGATAGTTTATGCATTCCTAGTAATTCAGAGAATAAGGAAGACGCAGAGAAACTTATTAATTTTTTAAGTGGAAAAGATGCACAATATAGAATTGCAGATGAAATTGGATATGTAACACCTAATAAGTTAGCAAGAGCGATGCAACCTGATAATGTTAAGAATAATCCTAATGCATATTATGATCAAGAATTTTTGAATAAATGTGAGATGTATAAGGATTTAGATAAGAAAACAAAAGAATTATATGATGAAGCTTGGAATGAAATAAAAAGTAAATAATTATTTCTAGTTTATTTAATATATTTGATATATAATAGATAATAAATATGTTAAGAGGAGTTGAAAGTATATGAGCGATGATAGAATAATTGATTTCAACGAGATGAAGAATAAAGCAAAAGAAAAAGATGTTGATAAGTTCGAAGAATATATGTATTCTCAGATGTATAAAATGTCTAGTGGAAATATATCAATGGCTGATTTTACTAAAGAAATTTACAAATACATGGAAGAAAATAATATTTCTCAAGACAAGTTTATTAATATTCAAAAGAAGCTTATGGAGAGATATGGAGTTGATACTTCAGCAATTGAAGAACAACTTAAGGACATGGGCGTAGATATGGCTAATATTGGTACAGACTATGAATCTATAAGAAAAACCATGAGCTTTCAAGAGAAATACAAAGATAGATTAAAGCCAGCTAATATACTTAAGTATTACATAAAAAATGACAAAAACAATCTAGAGATTATAATTAATGCAGAAGAAGTAATACTACAAAGTGAAGGCAAGATAGATCTAAATGATATAGAGCTTAATGAATTCTTATGCTCATATAAGAAATTAATAGAAGATAAGAACCTTGCTATAAAGGTATGTGAAAATGTAAAAACATATGATTATTAAGGAGTAAAAGCAAACATGAGTATAGTAATAGTAAAAAACATGAGTCATGGGTTTGGAGATAGAGCAATCTTTGAAGATGTTTCTTTTAGATTATTAAAAGGAGAACATGTAGGTTTTGTAGGGGCCAATGGTGAAGGAAAATCTACATTTATGAATATAATAACAGGAAAGCTTATGCCCGATGAAGGTGATGTAATATGGTCTAATAATGTTAGGGTAGGCTATATGGATCAGCATGCTGTATTACAGAAGGGACAGACCATAAGAGAAGCCTTAAGAGAAGCATTCAAGTATCTATTTGATATGGAAACAGAGATGAATTCATTATATGAGAAGATGGGAGATTGTACTCCAGAGGAACTAGAGAAGATGTTAGAGAGAACAGCTGTTATTCAAGACCTTTTAGATAATAATGGATTCTATATGATAGATGCCAAGGTAGAAGAAGTAGCAAAAGGCTTAGGGTTAGTAGATGTAGGACTAGATAAAGATGTAGATGACCTATCAGGTGGGCAGAGAACCAAGATTCTATTAGGAAGATTATTATTACAGAACCCAGATATACTATTACTAGATGAACCTACGAATTACCTAGATGAAGAACATATAGAATGGCTTAAGAGATATCTTCAGAATTATGAGAATGCGTTTATACTTATATCTCATGATATCCCTTTTTTGAATTCAGTAGTTAATCTTATATATCATGTTGATAATAAGAAGATTAATAGATATGTAGGAGATTATAATGAATTCAAGAGATTATATGAAGAGAAGAAAAAGAGACTAGAACAGGCATATGAGAAGCAACAGAAGGAGATAGCTAGACTAGAGGATTTTGTTGCTAGAAATAAGGCTAATGTAGCAACTGCCAATATGGCAAAGTCTCGTCAGAAGAAGCTAGATAAGATGGAGAAGATAGAATTAGCTAAGGAAAAACCAAAGCCTGAGTTTACATTTAAAACAGCTAGAACATCAGGTAAACTTATATTTGAAACAAAAGACTTAGTAATAGGATATGATAGTCCTCTTACTAAACCTCTTAACTTATATCTAGAGAGAAATCAAAAGGTTGCATTAGTAGGAGCTAATGGGTTAGGAAAATCAACCTTACTTAAAAGTTTATTAGGAATTATCAAACCTTTAAGTGGAGAAGTAATAAAAGGAGATTATCAGCAAATAGGGTATTTTGAACAAGAAGATAGAAGTGGAAATACTAATACTTGTATAGAAGAAGTGTGGAGTGAATTTCCTTCTTATACACAATATGAGATAAGAGCAGCCCTTGCAAAATGTGGTTTAACAACTAAGCAGATAGAATCGAAGATAATGGTTCTATCAGGTGGAGAAGCTGCTAAGGTTAGGTTATGTAAGATACTTAACAACGAAACTAATATATTAGTTCTAGATGAGCCTACTAACCACTTAGATCAAGATGCTAAAGATGAGCTTAAGAGAGCGTTGAAGGAATACAAAGGAACTATATTACTTGTATCCCATGAACCGGAATTCTATAGAGATGTAGTTAATGAAATTTGGGATTGTGAAGAGTGGACATTAAAAACTGTATAATGGAAGGAAAATTACTTGTATAAAAAGTTATATAATACGTGTAATTAATATAAATCTTAAAGAGTTGGATACAAATCTGACTCTTTTTTAACGTATAGGAAAGTATAAAACTTTTTTGAGAGTGAGTACTGATTATTACTGCTTTCCTTAATATGTAAGTTTGTAAAAACGTTAAAAATAATTGTAGTGAAATAAAGAATAGAAAAACAAAATAATTGTTTATATTTCCATATTTGTATGGATTAATTGAATAAAAGTGAATAGTATGATAAAATTTCAATGAAAAGAATAATATATTAGAAAGAGTATATTATAAAATATTTTAAGTTTAAAAGTTTGTTAAGAAATGTAATAGGTTACATGTTATAGGAAAGATATTTGGGGGAAAATATAATGAAGAAAATAATTATTATAGGTGCAGGTCCAGCTGGAGTTACTGCTGGATATGAGTTACTAAAGCAATTAGATGAGTGTGAAGTAGAGATATTAGAAGAAACTGAAGATATAGGGGGAATATCGAGAACAGTTTATTATAGAGGCAATAGAATGGATATAGGAGGGCATAGATTTTTCTCTAAAGACAGAGAAGTAACATCTTGGTGGAATAATATAATGCCAATGCAAGGCAAACCCTCTTATGATGATATTGTATTAAATAGAGAAGTAAAACTATCAGAGAATGGACCAGATCCAGAAAAAGAAGATAGGGTTATGTTAACTAGAAATAGGGTATCACGAATTTATTATAAAAAGAAATTCTTTGATTATCCTGTAAAGCTTAATGTTAATACAATAAAGAATATGGGATTTACAACTACCGTTAATGCTGGATTTAGTTACTTAAAAGCTACAATTCACAAGTTGCCTGAAGATTCATTGGAGAACTTTTATATAAATAGATTTGGTAAGAAATTATATTCTATGTTTTTTGAAGGATATACTGAAAAGCTATGGGGAAGACATCCTAAAGAGATATCAGCAGATTGGGGCTCTCAAAGAGTTAAGGGACTATCTATAGTAGCTATATTAAAGGATGTATTTTCCAAGATGTTTAAGAAGAACAATAGTAAAGTAGAAACTTCATTGATAGAAGAATTTGCTTATCCGAAGTATGGTCCAGGACAATTATGGGAAACAGCTGCTAAGGAATTTGAGGACATGGGTGGAATAATAAAAAGAAACTGTAAAGTAAAGAATATACATACTAGTAATGGGGTTGTTACAGAAGTTGTATATGACAATAATGGTGAAGAAATTGTAGAAAAAGCTGATATTGTAATATCTTCAATGCCTTTTAAAGATTTAATTTTAGGAATGAATGACGTACCTAAGGATATACAAGATATAGCACAAGGACTTCCATATAGAGATTTTGTTACTGTTGGCTTGTTGGTGAATAAATTGAATTTAAAGAATGAAACAAAGTTAAAAACATTGAGCAACATAGTGCCTGATTGTTGGATATATGTACAAGATACAGGGGTTAAGCTAGGAAGAATACAAATATTTAATAATTGGTCTCCATACTTAGTTAAAGATCCAGAAAATACTGTATGGATAGGACTTGAATACTTCTGTAAAGAAGGGGACAAGTATTGGAATATGAGTGAAGAGGAATGGATTAATATGGGGATAAATGAACTTGTTAAAATGGGCGTGATTGAAAGTAATAAAGTTGTTTTAGATGCTCATAGAGAAAAAGTTAAAAAAGCTTATCCAGCTTATTTTGATACTTATTCAGATATTAATAAAGCTATAGATTATGTTAATAAGTTTGATAATCTATATTGTGTAGGTAGAAATGGACAACATCGTTATAATAATATGGATCATTCTATGGTTACTTCCTTTGAAACAGTTAAGGCCATAGTTAATGGTAAAAAAGATAAAACAGATATATGGAATGTAAATACTGAAAAAGAATATCATGAGGAAAAATAATATAATTTTCTATAAAAGTAAAAAAGAAGTATCGCATAAAAGGAGAGTGAATGTAAAGGGTGCGATACTTCTTTATTTATATTTATCTAATTATTAGAGTCTTTCAATTTTTTATTCTTTTTTGCAAATAAACTAGTCAATATACTTGTAGCTGATACTGCAAAGGCTGTAAATAATAATTTAAGCTTATTGTTATCACTTGTCTTTTTACTGCTAGCTGAAGTATCTGTACTACTTGATGAAGAACTAGAATCTGCATTAGTTGTTGTAGTTGTAGATGTAGTATTAGTTTTTTCACTAGAAGTTGTAGTTGAACTATCTGTTGTATTAGCAGTAGTATCTGATGTTGAATTATTAGTACTATCTTCAGTAGATTCTGTTGTTTTAGTTGTTGTAAGTGCAAATACACCGTTAGTTATATTATTAGTTGTTATTGTGTAAACACCATCAGAATAAGTTCCATCTATTAACTCATAAGCACCGTCAGAATTTAAGTAATATACAGCTGCTGTTTCATTACTTGATAATGTAATAGGAAATGAAATTTGAGCTGACATTTCTTCAGGCCCATTAGGATTATTACCTTGATTCATATTATTATCTGGTTGTTGAACACCATTGTTTGGCTGTTGGTTATTATTATTTTGATTACCACTAGTATTGTTTTGATTTCCTTGTGCAGCATTATTAGCTTGATTATTGTCAGGTTGAGTTTGAGTTGTATCATTCATATTAGGTGGATTTTGATTAGTACCATTATCATTCATTGACGGAGGATTACCAGGTGCACCACCATTATTTGGGTCAAAGTTACCACCCATATTCATAGAGATATTATATAGTGACATAGTGCTTACATTTTTTATAGAATTAGTCGCAAGGTCATAATTATCTCCATCAGTAATATTAGAGATTGAAAGAGTAGCGTTATCTGGGAAAGTACCTGTTATACTAATTCCAGTAGTTTCATCAGTTATGGTTTTAGAAGTTATACCAGGATTACCACCAGGCATATTACCACTACCACCAACAACATTACCTAAGAGATTAAGATTTATATCAGTTGATACTTCTTCAGTATCTCCAGATAATTGTTTAAGTACTGCTTCGCTTCTTTGTGCAATAAGTTCTGATAAAAGTGTGCTAGCAGTAGTATATTGATCTACAGTATAGAATGCTGTTGGATCATTTGAATAGTTTTCAGTAAGTTGAGTCTTATATGAATTAATTATATTTTCAAAATTATTTTCTGAATAGGTAGTTCCATCTGAGGTAGTTCCACCTTCACTTGCTATAGTACAGCAATCATTTAAATAACTTTCATATAACGCTTTGTATTCGTCATTTTGTAGTATTACATTTAATAAAGGTCTTTCATCCAAAGTGCAATTAACTAATGGATTGTATATATTGAAGTTTACCATTGCGGAAGCATTAGATACTCCATATGCTCCAAATGAATAATTGTAATCCCAAGGAAGTATATGCATATATCCTTCATCATTTATATATAGTGCATAATTTTGCATTTTTTCTGATTGATAACTATCCAAATTAACTAAATAAGTGTTAACAGCAAAATATCTAATTACATTATCAACATCCATAATTGACTCTAGTTGTTCTTTATATTCTTCAGTGTTAGGATTTTCAGAATTACTTAATTCATTTAAAGTTTTCATCCATTTGAATACTGTACTAAGTGAATCATAAATATCATTGAAGGTGTCTTCATCATTTTCCCATAAACCATTATATTTATATAATGGATTACTTGAATCTGTTGGATAATCAGATGAAGTAAATTCAAATTCGCCAGTTTCTTCATTATAATATTGATCTAGAGATGAATCATAAACTAAATCTCCACCAGATGATTCTGGTTTTACTAGATAATCACTTTTCTCATTTAAAGTACGTTGAGTTAATGCACTATCTACTGATTCAACCATCATGTATACGCCATAGAATTCACCATTTACATATAAATTTACTAAACTGTAGCATGGTGTAGGAATTCCCATTTCAGTCATAAGCTTATATGATAAATATTCTTTCATAAGTGTTGAATCTCCATAAATATTATTGAAGGAAACTTTAGATAAGCCATAAAGGTTTTGATTAGCACTATATCCATTCTTTTTCTTTATGTATTTGCCAAAGTTTACTGTGAAACTAAATCTGTCACTATCTGAATTCCATACAGATGATAATGTTAAGTTTCCCTTTGTTTTAATTGAAGCATATTGGACAGTTTGTCCACCTATAGTTACGCTATTGGTTAGTACATTAGGCTTATCAATTGCATTTTGCAACATATAGTTCCAATTATTTTCATTTATATCAATATAGACATTTTCAACAGATTCGTCATTAAACAAACTTGTATATGCGCCGCTTGAAGCTTTGCCTTGAGTTTCATTATTTACATCATAAGAATCAGGAATATCATCCTCTGTAAATAACATATCTTCTGTTACTGTAGTACTACTTCCATGTGTATATGAAGTGCTTGAATTATTACCAGGCATGTTAGCTGCATATACAGTAGATGGTGTAATAAATGTAAGCATTGATAAAGTTACTATTATAGAAATTATTTTTTTAGATTTCATATAATTGCCTCCTAAAATAAACATAAATTAATTTTATAAGTTGATTTTAAAATTAAAAACTTAAATGAGGCTTAAAATTATAATATGGGAAAAATTAAGACATAAATCTACTTTGGTAAAAAAATACAATATATGTGATATTTACATGATGAAAAAGAGATAAAAAGATAAAAATATGATAAAATAGAAATAGTGTCACGACAGAACTCAAAAACAAGTTTTAGAATCTAGTATAATTGCATAACAAAATCTAAGGCCTTGTAGTTGTATTGACGATTTTGTTATGCAATATGACTTTAAGGAAGGAAATTATATATGATAAAAACAATTAATAAAGATGTATTATTTTTAGGACAAAAATCAGAATTAGCAACAAAAGATGATATTCATGTAGTTGATGATCTTATAGATACATTAAGAGCAAACTTAAGTGGTTGTGTAGGTATGGCTGCTAATATGATAGGTGTAAAGAAGTGCATAATAGTTTTTGCTATAGGGGATACAATTGTGCCCATGATTAATCCCATTATAAAGAGTAGACATAAAAGTTATAAAACAGAAGAGAGTTGTCTATCTTTATTAGGAGTAAGAAAAACTACTAGATATGAATCCATCGAAGTTGAATATCTTGATAGAGATTTTAATAAGCATATAGATAAATTTACAGGCTTTGTTGCTCAAATTATTCAACATGAGATAGATCATTGTAACGGAATTATAATCTAGAAAGCATTTCTGCATTTCATCTTTAAACATAAAAATGAAGATAAGTTACAGGTTATGATTTTACAAAAGTGTTTAAGTCGTTTTAAAAAATGTGTGATGATAAAGATATTTAGTTAGATAGAAATTCAGATGACTTTATAAAAAGTCAGTGATATACTTTGTATAAAGAATGCTTTTAAGATTTATCAGTCTTTGGTGATTTTCTTGGAAGCAAATTTTTTATACTTACTTTGACACAAACAGAGATATGTTATTGTTAAGGTATAGTAATGTAATATTAGGAGATAATTATGAAAAACAAACGAATTAAATACTTAATTATATTTATTATTATATTTATGGTAGAAGTTTTTATAGGTGCTTATTCACATTCTGGAATTATAAGAAATTATGTAGGAGATATATTGGTAATACCTATTATGTATTTTTTTATAAGAATTATATATCCTAAGAGGATAAGAAAGCTCCCATATATTTTGTTTTTATTTGCAGTTATTGTAGAGATATTACAGTATATGAAGATAAATAATATCTTAGGTATAGAGGGTAGCAGCCTTTTAGGAATATTACTAGGTTCTACTGGAGATATTAAAGACATTCTCTGTTATTTTATAGGGACAATTATTATAATAATTATAGATGTAATAGAGAATAGAAGAAGATAGATATTATTATAAAATATTGGAGGCTTGTTAGCATGAAATATAAATGCCCATGTTGTGGTTGTTATACATTTTTAGAAGAGCCAAGAGGCAATTATGATATATGTCCTGTATGTTATTGGGAAGATGATCCTATCCAAGCAGAAGATCCAGATTATGAAGGTGGAGCTAATACAGTTAGTTTAAATAAGGCAAGGGAAAACTATAAGAAGTTTGGAGCTTGTGAAGAGAAAATGATTAAATATGTTAGAAAACCTAATATTGGCAATTAAAATATAATAGCATTAGTTCAGTAACCTATTGTTCCATATTATTTATACTAATATGGAATTCTTTATGGTTATATTATTCTATATCTACCTATAATTCTAACACTAACAATAATGGTTACTTCCACTAAGCTTATTATATTTTAATTATTTAAGGGTTATGGTAATTTTTAATATATCTATACTGTCTGCAAATATCTTAAGTCTTCAGTAATTCTTACTTTAAAAAAATTAAGATAGCGTTTAAAATGTTGTACTGTTTGAACTTTAGTGAGTTTACAACATTTAGCTACCTTAATTTTTTTATATTTAGAAATCCTTAATGAAATTATGCTATTTATGAAAACATATAATATTGATACTAATAATAAACATAATATTAATCAAACCAAATAACATTGGATTTTATCCATAATTTTTTTAAATTTTGAATTTACTGATTACTTTTTGAAGGTCAGCTGCCGTATTAGCTAAATCATGCATATTTTTAAGTACTTCTTTTGATTTATCATTAGAAATTTCAGTTTTATTAAATACAGTTTCGGTATTATTTGCTATATTTTGAGTTGATTCATTTATATTAGATAGTGATTCTATAATTTCGGATATAGTAGATGCTAATTCTTCAGATGTTGTACCTAAGTTAGATGATATATCACTATAGAACTTAGAATCATCTTGGTATTGTTTTGCTACATCTATGAAATCATTATAGTCTGATATAACTTGATTATTAATAAAGGTTAATAGATTATCGCTACTATCTCCTAAATGATTTACTGCTGATACTACATTTTTTATAACTCCTTGTATTTCATCTACAGCAGTTGTTGAACTCTCTGATAGTTTACGAACTTCTTCTGCAACTACAGCGAAGCCTTTTCCTGATTCTCCAGCACGTGCAGCTTCTATTGATGCATTAAGTGCTATAAGACTAGTTTGATTAGCTATATTTAGTATTTCATCTGCTAATCCTTGAATTTCATTTACATGTCTAGAAGCAGTTATAGCAGCTTCTAAATCATTTTTGGTTGAATTATATATGTTAATTGTATTTTGTTGTGAAGATAGAGATTTTTTCATAAGGTCGTCAGCACGAAGTGTAATCTTACTTGCTTCACTAGCAGCTTCTGATGCTTTTGATGCAACACCATCTACAGCTATTCCTATATTTTTGCTAGATTCTGTGATAGTTTCTGTAAGTTCAGCAGCTTTAATTGCTTCACTAGATATATCTTTTATGGAAGTAGTTATATCATTTAATTCTGAATTTAAGTTATTCATATTTTCATTTGTTTTTTCCGATATAATGGCAACATCATTAGCACCATTCATTGTGCCTTTAATAGTAGAACGTATAGTTTCTTTAACTGTTTTAGTAGCATATTTTATTTCTTCAATTTCATTCTTGAAGCCTTCTTTTACACCTTTTTGAGGGACAGAATCAGAAGAATTTTCACTGAAATCGCCAGTTGCAAATTGCTTTAAGTAGCTTATAGGTGCAAGCATTTTTGCAGAAATAACGAAAATCAATAATATAATTACTAAAATTCCTATTATGCTAAATAATAATGACTTAAATAAAAGTGCTGAAAGGTCCGCAGCTACTATTGAATGAGGTACTACAACGCCTATTGTCCAATTACAACTAGAAACATTAGATAGAGAGAAGTATTTTTCTTTTCCGTCATAATCTTTAGATAATATAGGTTTAGTTTCTGAGTCAGAAGAGATTAGTTTAGCTACAGGTTTAAGTAAACCATTATCAGCTTCAGCTATAGATATTACTTCTTCTGATGTAGGGAGATACTTGTCATTTTTATGCGCTACAAAATTTCCTGAAGAATCTACCAAAAAGCCATATGTTCCATTACTATCTGACAATTCATTAACAACTTCTACCAATGTTGTTATTTTAATATCTGCTCCTACAGCTCCTGCAAAGTTGCCGTTATTATCATAAAAAGGAGTAGCTATAGTTATAACAGGATCTCCAGTTATTGTATCTATGTATGGATCTGTAATAATTGTATCTTGTGCAGCTTTAACATTTTTATACCAATCTCGTTCACAACATTTAAATCCTTCTGGTGGTGTGGCATTTGCCATTATAGTGGTATTATCTTCTTTACAAAAGTATGCATCCATAATTACCCCATCATCTTTAGTTAATCGATTTTGTAAGAAAGTTCTTAATTCATCATTTGACTTATCATATAGAAGAAATTGATAAGCTTCTGAACACCCTTTAGTCCATTCCTTTTTTTGATTAACCCAATTATCTATTTCACTAGCTGATTCTTTAGAAGACTCTGATAGATACTCATATTCTTTATTTGTAACTACTTTTTTAGATACAGAGTAACTTCCAAAAGCATTTATCAAAAGAATTATTACTACAGTAACAGATATGCTAAAGATAAGTTTGCTTTTTATTGTTTTCATATTTGATTCCCTTCTTTCTACAATTATATAGTTTATTTTCGTGGCCGTTGAATGCAAAACTAACTTCCGTTTTAGCTAAATTATTGTGTTTGCAAGGGTAAAGTCAGTTTTTTAGATTGTTTTTATAGCTAAAATATTTGAAATAAGTTATAATTTTTATAAGA